>JAGBIE010000011.1 GCA_017935145.1 Oscillospiraceae bacterium | reverse complement strand
CTTTGTGCTACGTGCCTGTGGATCAAGATTTCCGTAGAAAAATTCTTCAATAAAGTTTGCCATTGTGTAATCCTCCGTTATGAATTGAATTATCCTTACAATTCAATCATTCTGGCTGACTACAAAAGCCGAAGGGAGACAACTTCCTTACGAAGTGTCTCCCTTTGGGTGGTCTTTTTTTGTTGCAAATACTGCGCACATATTGTAAACTATAAAATAAGGAACTTTGTCTTTCTTTTTCCCATACTATGGAAAAAGGAGTGGAGTTTTGTGCAGATTTTTCTTGATTTTTTAGCCCTTTTGACCCTGTGTCTTGGCGCTTTGTTTTTGTGGGGATTGTGGGTGTTTTCCTGCTGTACCCGCAAGACCGTTGCCATATTGCGCCTTGGTGGCAAGGCGGAAGAACTGGAACATCGGGTGCGGGGCTGTAAATGGCTTCAAAAATGGGGTCTTTTTCCACCCACCTTGTTGCTTGTGGATTGCGGACTCAGCGCCGATGCCCGCCATCGGGCGGAATGTCTCGCGAAAGATGACCCCCATCTCCACCTGATAGCGGAGAAAGATTTACTCACCTATTTCGATTGGGAAAGGACCGAACATGGAACGGGAATATGAACTTCTGCAAGGTACTGTTCAATCGGTAACCTTTCAAAATCCGGAAAATGGATATACCGTTCTTCGTCTTTTGGAAGAAAGCGGGGAACTGATCAATGTGGTGGGCATCATCCCCATGGCAGTGGCAGGGGAGAGGCTCATCGTCACAGGCCAGTGGAGTAACCACCCCACCTATGGCAAGCAATTTTCTGCCGAATTTTTAGAGCGTCTGCTCCCCGAAAGTGGCTCGGAGATTATGGCATACCTCTCCTCCCGTGCCGTCAAGGGTATCGGCCCTGTCACCGCCAAACGCATGGTGGAGTGCTTTGGCTCTCGCACCTTGGATGTCTTGGAGCATGAGCCTGAAAAACTCACCATGGTGGAGGGTATTTCCCGCAAAAAGGCCTTTGCCATCTCTGAGGAATTCCGCAAAATCCACACCGTGCGCCGTCTCATTGAATTTTTGGCGGCCTACGGACTTTCTGCCGAACTTGCCGTTCGTCTGCACCGTTTCCATGGAGAAAATGCCATGGATGTGGTGCGCAACGACCCCTATATCATGACCGACCCCCTCTTTGGTGCGGATTTTGCTCGGGTGGATGCCTTCGCCATGGCCATGGGCTTGAGCAGTGAAGATGTCTCCCGTGTGGAAGCGGGGGTACTCTTTGAACTGAGCCACAACCTCAGTAACGGTCATGTGTTCATCCCGTGGGACAAGCTGGCACCCGCCACATCCACACTTTTGGATTTGCCCCTTTCCATGGTGGAAGAAGCTATGGAACGGCTCAAAGAAGAGGGGAAAATATCCACCGACCGCCTTTTGGGCATGGAACTTTGCTACCTGCCCGAACTCTACGAAGCCGAATGCTCCGTCTGCGAGCATTTAACCTATCTTTCCCAACAAAATGACCCCGCACCCAAGAAATTGGAGCGCTACCTGCAGGAAATTGACCTGCAACAAGGTGGTTTTACCGAAACTCAAATGGATGCCATCCGCCTTTCCGCCCAAAGCCATCTTCTCCTGGTCACAGGCGGTCCTGGTACGGGCAAAACCACCACCATGGGTGGTATCATCCGCCTCTGCGATCTTTTGGGTTACAAAGTGCGCCTTGCCGCCCCCACGGGTCGTGCCGCCAAGCGCCTTTCGGAATGCACAGGCAGGGAAGCGGCCACCATCCACCGCCTGTTGGAGTGTCAATTTGACCCCCAAAACGGCACGCTTATCTTCCGCAAGGATGAATATGACCCTCTCGATGCCGATGTCCTTATTGTGGACGAGGCATCTATGATAGACCTGCAACTGATGGATGCCCTCCTGCGCAGTTTGGGGGAACACGCCCGCCTTATTTTGGTAGGCGACCCCGACCAATTGCCCAGCGTGGGCGCAGGTAATGTGTTTTCCGATATTCTCCGCAGTGGCATTGGACATACGGTGCGCCTGACGGAAATTTTCCGCCAAGCACAGGAAAGCCTTATCGTCCTCAATGCTCACGCCATCAACCATGGCCAAATGCCCGAATTAACCGCCAAAGATAAGGATTTCTTCTTCCTTCGGCGCAAAGATGGGGAGAGTTTGGCGGAGACCATCACAGAACTGTGTAGCCACCGTCTGCCCCAAAATATGGGCATCTTGCCCCATGAAATTCAGGTGCTTTCTCCCACCCGCAAGGGCATCGCAGGCACAGGAAATCTCAATCGTCTGCTCCAAAATGCCCTCAACCCCGCCACCCCCAACAAGCGGGAAAAGTCCTATGGGGACTACCTCTTCCGCGAGGGCGATCGGGTCATGCAGGTGCGCAATAACTACGATATTCCTTGGCGCAGAACCGATGGCGCAGGAGTAGGCTGTGGCATATTTAACGGCGATATCGGCACCATTTTGGCGGTAGATCATAACACCCAAACCATCACCGTCTGCTTCGATGATAAAATTGCAGACTATGGCAACGACATGCTCTGGGAGTTAGAACCCGCCTTTGCCATGACTGTGCATAAAAGTCAAGGCAGTGAATATCGGGCGGTGGTGCTGGCACTCTTGGGTGGCTCACCACTGCTCCTGAGCCGTAGCGTGCTCTATACTGCCGTCACCCGCGCCAAAGAACTGCTCATTATCGTGGGCAGTGATGAAGCATTAGCCCACATGGTGGAAAACAATCGCCAAACTCGGCGCTATAGCGGACTCAAACTCCGCTTAGAAGGGGAGAAGTAATGGTGCTGGAGTTCCTGTTAGACCTACTTTTTCCGCCCCGATGCACCCTGTGCCACAAGTTTCTCCCCAACAGCAAAGAACCTCTCTGCAGTCACTGCGCCCAGTGGGTTTTGGAACAAGACCCTGTGCTGTTTCGCGGAAAACACTTCTCCCTCTGCGTCTCACCCTTGAGTTTTGAGGGCATGGTGCGGGAGAGTATCCACCGCTACAAATTTGGCGGACGCAGATTCTACGCAAAGACATACGCCCCGCTGATGGCATCCTCGATTCGGCGGGAATTGGGCGATTTTGATGCCATCACCTTTGTCCCAATTTCCAAAAAACGCCGTAGTGTCCGTGGCTATGACCAAAGTGAACTTTTGGCGCAATTGTTGGGAGAAATCCTACAAAAACCCGCACTTTCGTGCCTGAAAAAGTGCAAACATAACCCCACCCAATCGGGGCTTCAGCACGGCAGTGAACGGGCAAAAAATGTCCGTGGTGTCTATGAGGGGATTCACCCAGAAGCTTTTCGGGGCAAATGCATCCTCTTGGTGGATGATATCATCACCACGGGCGCAACCTTAGAAGAATGTAGCAACATACTGACCAAGGCGGGGGCGAAAAAAGTCGTCTGCGCCACACTGGCCATGACCAAATAAAAGCGAGGGATGGAATATGTTAAAACTTTCCAGAGATTTGGGCATTGATCTTGGCTCTGCCAATGTGCGAATTTTCGCCGAGGGCAAGGGCATTGTCCTGCGGGAACCGTCTGTGGTGGCGGTGGATAAAACCTCCGGCAAAGTGCTGAAAGTGGGCGCGGAAGCCCGCAGTATGCTGGGTCGCACTCCCGGTAATGTGGAAGCCGTGCGCCCTCTGCGCACTGGCGTGATTTCGGACTATGATATGACGGAAAAACTCTTGCGGAGTCTGTTTCTGCAAGTCACGGGCTACACCCTCATTCGTCCTCGCGTAGTCATTTCTGTTCCCAGTGGCATCACCGAGGTGGAAGAGCGCGCCGTCATTCAGGCCGCTGTGGAAGCAGGCGCTCGCCGCACCTATCTCATTGAAGAACCTTTGGCCGCCGCCTTGGGCGCAGAACTGGATATTTCTGGCCCTGAGGGCTACATGGTGGTGAACATCGGTGGCGGTATTACCGATGTGGCGGTGCTTTCCATGGGCGCTGTGGCAGTGTCCTCCTCCGCCCATGTGGGTGGCGATAGTTTCGATTCTGCCCTCATTGCCTATATCCGCAAGCGCCATGGTGTCCTCATTGGCGAAAACACTGCAGAAGAAGCGAAAATCACCATCGGTTGCGTCATGGAACGAAGCCGTGATGTCTCCATGGTGGTCAAAGGTCGCGATATTAAGACGGGTCTGCCCCGCGAGGTGGAGATTTTCTCCTCGGAACTGTGCGAAGTCTTTAAGCGCCCCATGCGCCAGATTTTGGATGAAATCGTCTCCGTGTTGGAGCATACAGAAGCGGAACTGGTGGCGGATTTGGCACAAAACGGCATCCTCCTTGTGGGTGGCGCTAGCCAAATCTATGGTCTTGCAGAACTGGTCTC
The DNA here is from genome assembly GCA_017935145.1 of Oscillospiraceae bacterium. Classification (GTDB taxonomy): domain Bacteria; phylum Bacillota; class Clostridia; order Oscillospirales; family Oscillospiraceae; genus RGIG3566. The sequence goes on along the minus strand of JAGBIE010000011.1, from coordinate 36,316 downwards.
CCAGCGCACAGAAATTCCCTGCCGTGTGGCGGAGGATGCCGATTCTTGCGTAGCCCGCGGTTGCGGTCGCGCCCTTGCTTGGCTCAATTCCATGCAGGAGGGCACCATCAATCTCGCCCGCAAAAAAATCATGCGGGAGTAAATGACCCAACGCTTAACGACATTTCCGTAAAAAAATACAACTTCTTGACTTTAGCGTGATGATGTAGTAAACTAAATGCATTCTAGTATAGAGAAAGAGGTATCTTATGCAACGTAAATACGGTCTCTTTACCGCAATTTGCCTAATTGTTGGCACTGTTGTGGGCTCTGGTGTCTTCTTTAAGGCTCAGAACATTCTCCAGGCCACTGGTGGCAACCTGTCCATCGGTGTTTTGGCATGGCTTCTTGGCGGTGCCATCATGATTCTCTGTATCTTGGCGTTCTCCGTCATGGCACAGAAGTACGAAAAAGTCAACGGCCTCGTGGACTATGCAGAAGCTGCTGTGGGTTCTAAATATGCCTATTACATGGGCTGGTTCTCCGCAGTGATTTATCTGCCCGCCATGACCTCCGTGTTGGCTTGGGTTTCCGCTCGCTACACTATGGAATTTATTACCGCCGTGTGGCCCAACATGCCGCTGCAGATTCCTGCTGCCAAGGGCGGCTGTAGTATTGGCCCCGAATGCATGGCACTGACCCTGTTCTACTTGGTCGTGTCCTATGTCATCAACACGCTTAGTCCCAAACTGGCTGGTAAGTTCCAGACCTCTACCACTGTCATTAAGTTCATCCCCTTGACGGTTATGGCTGTTGTGGGCATCATTGTGGGTCTCACTGCCAAGGATCAGCAGTTGGTGGAGAACTTCAAGGTTCTGGGCGCTGCCGAAAATGGTGGCGGTGCAGAGGCTCTGCTTACCGCTGTTTGCGCCACCGCTTTTGCTTATGAAGGCTGGATTATCACCACCTCCATTAACGCAGAACTGAAGGATTCTAAGCGCAATCTGCCTAAGGCTCTCATCAGCGGTGGTATCATCATTGTTGCCATCTACATCCTCTATTTCTTGGGTGTTGCTGGTGGCGCTTCTGTGGATGTTCTTATGACTTCCGGCGCTCCCGCCGCCTTTGTCAACATCTTTGGCAAACTGGGCAACATTCTCACCCTCTTTGTTGCCATCTCCTGTCTTGGCACTCTCAATGGCCTTATGATTGGCACTACCCGTGGTCTGTATGCACTGGCTGTGCGTAAGCAGGGCCCCAATCCTGAACTGTTTAGTCAGGTAGACCCCACTTCCAACATGACCACCAACTCCGCTGTCATCGGCCTGCTGGTTTGCGCCGCATGGGGTCTGTACTTCTATGTGACCACCCTCTTCGAGACTTTCGGTAGCTTCACCATCATGAAGGGCACCTCTCTGGAGCATGTTCCCTTTGTCTTTGACTCTTCTGAAATCCCCATCATCACCATGTATGCTATGTACCTGCCCATCTTCATCAGCTGGATGAAGAAGGAAAAGGATGAAAGCCCCCTGCGCCGTTTCGTGCTTCCCGCACTGGCCATGGTCGCCTCCATCTTCGTGGTCTATGCCTGCGTGGTCAGCAAGAAGATGACCAACCTCTGGTACTTGGTTGTCTTTGCCATCGTCATGGGCATTGGCGCTATCTACAAGTACAAGACCGATAAAAAGTCTGTCTAATCTACACCAAAAAAGCACCAAGGGAGTTTCCCTTGGTGCTTTTGATTGCCATTTTGCGCTGGGTATAGTATAATGGGAAAAAACAGTAAGGAGGTGTGCCGATTGAACGTGGTGCATCTCACCTCTGGCGGTGATGTCGGGGGTGCTAAGACCCATGTGCTGGGTCTGCTTCAAAAACTCAGTGAGCGCCATACGGTGCATCTTGTCTGCTTTACCCACGGGGAATTTGCGCAAGAAGCGGAATCTCTTGGCATCCCCACCACCGTTTTCACGGGAAACTTCTTTTCCGTGGTGAAGCAAACTGCCACTCTTGTGAAACAGCAGAACTGCCAAATCATCCACTGTCATGGCGCAAGAGCCAATTTGGTGGGCAGTTTCCTCCGCAAGAAGACGGGACTTCCCGTGGTGACCACCGTCCACAGCGATTATAAACTGGACTATATGGGTCGCCCCATGGCGCGCCTGTTCTACGGCACTGCCAATGCCTACGCCCTTCGCCATTTGGATTATTATGTGGGCATCTCCGACCCCATGGCGGATATGCTCATCGCCCGCAAATTTGACCCGCAAAGGATGTTCTCCATCTATAATGGCGTGGAATTTCCGCCACCCCCAGTGGAAAAATCCCGCAAGGAATTCCTTTCCCAGTGGGGCGTAGGGGAGGACAAGGTGGTCTTCGGCATCGCCGCCCGCCTGTCTCCTGTGAAGAATATCGAACTGCTCCTTTCCGCCTTCTCCAAAGCCGTGGCAGAAGAGAAAAATCTCCATCTGCTCATCGCGGGGGATGGTGAACTGCGGGAAAAACTCCAAGCCATGGCGCAAAGTCTCTGCCCCCAAGGGAGCGTCACCTTCTGCGGATGGCTCTCCAATATGGCAGATTTCTACAACGCTATAGATGTAAACCTCCTCACCTCCCACTCAGAGGCATTTCCCTATGCTCTGCCCGAGGGCGCGCGTTATCACTGTGCCACCATCTCCAGCCGTGTGGGCGGTGTGCCCCGCTATATTGACCACGGCAAAGATGGTCTGCTTTTCCCTGTGGGGGATGAAAAAGCCCTCCTCAAATACCTTCTTCGCATGGCGCGTGAGCCTGAACTCCGCGCAAAATTCGCGCAAAATCTCTACCATAAAACGAAAACCTCCTTCTCGGTGGATGCCATGTGCCACCATCAGGAAGAGATTTACGAAACCATCCTGCGGAAAGAAGCCCGCAAAGGTCAAAAGCGGGATGGTGTCATGGTCTGTGGCGCATACGGACGGGATAATGCAGGTGACGATGCCATTTTGCAAGCCATCGTCCGCCAAATGCGGAGTATCGACAAGGATATTCCCATCTATGTCCTCACCCGCAAACCTCTGCAGACGGCACTGCGCCATCGGGTGGGTACGGTCTATACTTTTAACTACTTTGCCTACCGCAAAGCCCTGCGTCATACCGCTCTCTACCTCAATGGCGGTGGCAGTTTAATTCAGGATGTCACATCCTCCCGCTCTTTGTGGTACTATCTCCTCAGCATCGCCACCGCGCGAAAGATGGGCAACCAAGTGCTTATGTACGGCTGTGGTATCGGCCCTGTGAACAAAGGATTCAACCGCCGATTGGCAGGCAAAATCATCGATAAATATGCTCACGCCATCACCTTGCGAGAGGATTTATCTCTCAAAACCTTGCAGGATATGGGCGTCAAAACCCCTCGCATGACTCTCACTGCCGACCCCGCCATTTTGCTTTCTCCCGCATCAGAAGAAAAGACCTTGCAATTCCTGCAAGAACAGGGCATTGGGGAGGATTATTTCCTCGTCTGCCTGCGGAACTGGAAGGGTATCGGCAAGCAGAAGGAACTCATCGCCTCCGCCGTGAAGAAACTGGCAGAAAAATATACCCTTCGCCCCGTGTTTTTGGCCATGGAAGCAGAACGAGACCTGCCCGTGTGCCGAAATGTGGCGGAAATGGTAGGGGGGAGTGTGCCCGTCTTGTCCGCCCCCGCGGATACAGACCTGCTTTTGGGTCTCATCCAGCAAGCCAAGGCAGTCATCTCCATGCGCCTCCATGCCCTCATCTTTGCCGCCTCTGTGGGCACTCCCTTGGTAGGTCTCAGCTATGACCCCAAAGTCATGGGCTTTGTCCGCTACTTGGGGCAGGACTTGTGCTTAGAACTGTCCGAACTCAGCGAAGAAGCCATCCTCACAGCATCCGAAAAAGCCCTCAGCGGGGACTATGACTACTCCAAGCGCGCCCAAGAACTACGCGCCTTGGCAGAAGATAACTGCCACATCGCTCAAGAACTTCTGGAGAAATAAAAAACACGCACCCGTGTGGGTGCGTGTTTTTTTACGTGGTCTGATAGCCTGCGGCGCATCCCGTGCAACTGTCTTCGGGGCTGACGCAGGTGTGATTTTTGTTGGGGAAAAACTCATCCACAGGGAACTCCACTTGGGCAAAGATGTCACAAGCGTCCTCTGCGGGGGAGATGCCCGCCACATCACTGCATTCCTTGGTGGGGATGCAGTAATCAAAGGTGGGAATCAGCAGTTGGGTATCCCGTTCCATGCGGATGATGGAAAACTGCCCGATGGTCACGTACAATCTCTGCTTTTCGCCACCCAGCACCAAATCCTCATCGAAGCACTGCAGAACGCCATCGGGAATCTCGCCCAAATCCACATCGCAACGGCAACAGGAGGATACTTCCTGAATTTTTGCCGCCAATACCATGGGTTCTACCGCCTCCACCACCGCGCGGGGCATGTTGCAACGACCCATGGCTTTTTTGTCCATGCAACCGGGCCAGCGGGTGCTGGTGAACACTTTGGCGCAACCCTCTCCGCCGTAGAGCAGAACCCGCTTGGAGAATACAGAAAGCCCATACACCGTGGCGGGACGGCAACTGTTCATGGTGGCTTCGGCAACCACCTTGTAGTAGAAGGTGAGGTTCACCGTGTAGTTGCCGGGATTGTAAGGCACATGCTCCACCACAGGGTCCACATAGATGAGTTCTGCCGACCGAACTTTCGCGCCAGAGGCGCAATCCAACAGCGCCTGACAGTCGCGGGTTAAGTACACGCGCAAATCTTCAATACAATCCTTGTCACGGCATGCATCCATCACCTTGCCCGTCTGGATGCAAACGGCTTCCCGAATGTCCGTCAGATCGCAAGCAGGACGGACAACATTGTTTTCTGCCATAGAGTGACCTCCTCCATATAAAATAAAGCAATCGCTTTCATCACAGTGTATGCCCCATTTGGGGGAATGTGAAAAAAATTATATTCTGTCATTGCAATTGTTGCCCTAAAGCGTGCAACAATCTCCCCATTTGCCCCTAAGGGTGAAAGGGGGGATTAAATATGACGGAATGGACCATTGTGGGTGTGCTTGCCACCCTTGTGGCGCTGTTTGCCACCGTGATGAAGCCCATGCTTTGCCTCAATGCATCCTTAACTCGCCTCACAGCGCTTTTGGATAATCTGCGTCAGGAACTTAGCACCATCGCAGACCAAAACACCAAAAGCCACGACCGCATTTGGCAGAAACTCTCTCAGCAAGAGGAAGCCATGGCGGACTGTGAGCATCGTCTTACGATGCTGGAAGCACAGGAAAACATCACACGGAATACCATAGAATAAAAGAGGAGGAACAAATATGAAAGAAAAAGCTGTCAAACTTCTGTCGGTGAAATCCATTGTCACCCTCGTGCTCACGGGAGTGTTTGCCTATATTACCATTTTAGGTCGCATTTCGGGTCAGGAGTTTCTCACCATCTTCACCGTCATCGTGTCTTTTTATTTTGGCACCCAGTATCAGAAGAACGCGGTGAGCGCATGAAAGAAATCTTAGCCCATAAAAGCAACTTTACCCCGAAACGCACCCGTGAGGTGGACCACATTGTCATCCACTACACCGCGGGGGATGGAGACACGGCGGAACATAACGCCCAATATTTTGCGGGATTAGACCGCAAAGCCTCCGCCCACTACTTTGTGGATGAAAAGGAGACGGTGCGTTCCGTGCGGGAGGAAGATACCGCTTGGCACGCGGGGAATTTTACCATGAACAGCCGTTCCATCGGTGTGGAACTGTGTTCTAAAAAAGATGAAAATGGGGACTATTATATTCCCCAAGAGACCCTAAAGCGGGGGATAGAACTGGTCAAAACCCTCATGGAAACCCATAAAATTCCCGCAACTAGGGTCATTCGTCACTACGATGTCACGGGCAAAATTTGTCCCGCGCCCATGGTGACAAATCCCCAAATGTGGGAAGACTTTCTCCATGCCCTGCAGGAGGACAAGCCCTCTTTTTGGGCAGAGGAAGCCTGCGCATGGGCGGTGGCGGAAGGCATCTTTCAGGGGAATGAAGAAGGGGCATATCACTGGAAAGACCCCATTACAAGGGAAGCCCTTGCCCTCATTCTCTATCGCATGAAAACCAAATAAGCCAAAAGGAGCGAAAAGATACCCTCTTTCGCTCCTTTTTTGTTGGGCAGAATGATAGACAAAAGCCTGCGAGTTGTGCTATGATAGTACTATCTATAACTATGCAAAGGGGGAAGAGGTATGAAACTGGATATTTTGGGTCTTTCCTTCGACCATGTCACCATGGAAGAAGCTATTTCCATAGCGCGGGAAAAACTGCAAAAGCGAGAAGTGTTCTATTGCGCCACCCCCAATGCGGAAATCGGCTACAAAGCCATAAAGGATGAAACATTCCGCAATCTCTTAAACGGAGCAGGACTGCTTTTGCCTGATGGCGCAGGGGTGGTCATGGCATCCAAAATCTTAGGCACACCCCTAAAAGAAAAAGTGGCGGGTGTGGATTTTGCTACCAATCTTCTTTCTGTCATGGCTGAGGAGGGCTACAAACTCTACCTTTTGGGTGGCAAGCCCGGTGTGGCGGAATTGGCGGCAGAGAAAATGCTCCAAAAGCACCCCAACCTCACCATCTGTGGCATGGCGGACGGCTATTTTCAGGATGAAACTGCCGTGGTGGAAAACATCAAGGAATCCGGCGCCGATGTCCTGTTTGTCTGCCTTGGCGCACCCAAGCAGGAACTGTTTATGGAAAAACACCTGCATCATACAGGCGCAACCATGCTCATCGGTCTCGGTGGCACTTTGGATGCCTTCGCAGGCACAGTAAAGCGCGCTCCCAAGTGGATGATTCGCTGTAATTTAGAGTGGTTTTATCGGCTCCTGAAAGAGCCCAAACGGCTGGGCAGAATGATGTGCCTGCCCAAATATATTCTGGCGGCCCTCGCCAAGAAAATAAGAAGGTAATTTTATGGGAAAACTCATTGTATTGGAAGGCACCGATGGTAGTGGCAAATCCACCCAAATGGAACTTCTCGCCACCCGCATGGAGCAGGAGGGACTCTCTTTCCGCCGTCTCCGCTTCCCTCGCTATGAAAAAGAATCCTCCGCCCTCATCCGCATGTACTTAGGCGGTGAATTTGGCTCCAAACCCACCGATGTAGGCGCTTATGCCGCCTCCACCTTCTATGCGGTGGACCGCTTTGCATCCTATGCTGAGGATTGGAAGGATTTTTACGAACAAGGTGGCGTGCTCATCTCTGACCGCTACACCACCTCCAATGCCGTTCATCAAGGGAGCAAAATGCCCCCCGCGGAGCGGGAGGATTTCTTCCGCTGGCTCTACGATTTGGAGTTTACCAAAATGCAACTGCCTTGCCCCGACTTGGTCTTGCGCTTGGATATGCCCATCGAACTAAGCCAAACTCTCATGCGGGGTAGAGAAGCGGAAACCAATACCACGGCAGATATCCACGAAAAGGACAAGGCATACCTGCTCTCCTGCCGTGAAGCAGGTGCTCATGCCGCTGAGTTTTACGGCTGGCAGAACATTTCCTGCGCCAAGGATGGCGCTGTCCGTAGCCGTGAAGACATTCACGAAGAAATTTTTTCCTATGTAAAACGCTGTTTGGAGGACTAAACCATGGTCTATGTGCTGTTAGGTCAAGGCTTTGAAGAAGTGGAAGCCCTCGCCCCTGTGGATATTCTCCGCCGTGGCGGTGTGGAAGTGCAAACCGCAGGTATCGGTGGCAAGTGGATTACAGGCGGTCATGGCATTACGGTGCAGGCCGATATCACCGTAGAAGAAATGGACGATAATGCCTTAGAAATGATTGTGCTTCCTGGCGGTCTCGGCGGTGTCAAATCCATTGAGGATAGCCGTACGGCCATGGAAAAAATCCAAATCGCCTTTGCAGAAGAGAAATTCGTCTGCGCCATCTGCGCCGCTCCCACAGTGCTGGAAAAATTGGGCATCACCGCAGGAAAAACCGTCACCTGCTATCCCGATATGAAAGAGCAAATGCTCTCCGCCCACGCTACCGATGCCCCCGTCACGCAGGATGGTAATGTCATCTGCGGTCAAGCCGCAGGGAGCGCTATGGAATTCGGCTTTACGCTTCTTACTGCCCTCAAAGGGGAAGAAACGGCAAACGCCGTCCGCAAAGCTATGGTCTTCGCTTCCTGAGGAAAAGGAGGAACTATGGAAGATTTTGAAAAAAAGGTCTCGCCGGAATTGGGCGATACCATCAAAATTGATACGGATGAAATGTCCATTGACGAACTGATTCGCTCTACACGGGAGGAGATTGCCCATTTGGATGAACTCATGGGCACAAATGATGCCCCCCAAGAGGATGCTCCCGCCCCCTTGCCCGAAGATAAACTCCATTTTGAGCCCGTTCTGCCCCGTGAATATGCAGAACTGGAACTGGATGGGGAAGAGGAAGAAGAGGAGGACGATGTTCCCACCACCTTCTTTGGCAGAATGCCCATGGGCATTAAGACCTTCCTCTATGTCATGGGTGTTTTGCTGGTGAGCGTAGTGTTCGCCCTCTGTGGTTGGTTCATTTTGGACGATGTTGCCGCCCTCACAGGCGATGATGTGACCATCACCTTTACCGTCACAGAAAACGATACCAGTGATTCCATCGCTGACCGCTTGGAAGATGCAGGTCTCATCGAATATCCTTGGCTCTTCCGTCTGTACTGCAATCTCGCCAATGCGGATCGTAAAATCCGCCCTGGCACTTACGAACTCAGCGACCTTTACGACTACCATGCCCTTGTCAATGGCATGGCGGCAGTGGGTCAGCGCGCCACCGTGGAAGTGATGATTCCCGAAGGCTACGAGTGCCGTCAGATCTTTGCTTTGCTGGAAGAAAAAGGCGTCTGTTCTGCAAATAAACTGTGGGATGCCGCCGCCAACGAGGAATTTGACTACGAGTTCTTGGTGGGCGCACCTGTGGGTGACCCCAACCGCTTGGAGGGCTGTCTCTTCCCCGATACCTACGAGTTCTATATGGATGACGAGCCTCGAAATGTCCTCAATAAATTCCTCCGCAATACCAATAAAAAACTCACCGATGAACTTTATAATGCCTTGGAAGAACTGAATCTCACCCTCCGCGCCCGCAAAGCCCAAAACGGCTTCACCCGTGCGGAAATTGAGGCCAGCGAACTGAGCATGTATGACCTTCTCAATGTGGCATCCCTCATTGAAAAAGAGGCGGCCAATGCCCAAGAAGCCACCACCATCGCCTCCGTCATCTATAACCGCCTGTGCAGTAAGAAATATCCCTGCCTCGAAATTGACGCTACCATCCAGTATATCTTAGAAGAGCGCAAGGAGACCCTTACCCAGCAGGATACCCTCATTGATAGTCCCTATAACACCTATAAATATCCCGGTCTGCCCGCCGGTGCCATTGCCAACCCCGGCATGACCTCCATCCGTGGCGCCCTGTTCCCCAAGGATACCCAGTATTATTTCTACGCCTTGGATAAGGACGGCACCCACCACTTCTCCCGTACCTACGATGAGCATTTGGCATTCTTGTGGGGGTTGGGCTAATGAGAAAGAAACCGGAGCTTCTCTGTCCCGCAGGAGATATGGAGCGCCTGAATATGGCGGTGCGCTACGGGGCAGATGCGGTGTATCTGGCAGGCACATCCTTTGGCATGCGCTCCTTTGCGGGGAATTTCTCTCCCGAAGAACTGCCCAAAGCCGCAAAATTTGCCCACGAGCATGGGGTTAAAGTCCATGTCACAGTAAATACCATGCCCCGTAACGATGAAATGTTGGATTTGTCCGCCCATTTGGAGCGCTTGGACGATGCAGGGGTGGATGCCCTTATTTTGGCAGACTTGGGCTGTTTCACCTTGGCTGGGAAATATGCTCCCCACTGCCAGCGCCATGTTTCCACCCAGCAGAGTATCTCCAACTATGCCTGTGCCCAAGCGTGGCACGATTTGGGCGCCAGCCGTGTGGTTTTGGCGCGGGAACTGAGTTTGGATGAAATTATCACCATCCGCCAAAAAGTTTCCCCCGCCTTGGAACTGGAAACCTTCTGCCACGGGGCAATGTGCGTCAGTTATTCGGGTCGCTGTCTACTCTCTGGCTACATGACGGGGCGGGACTCCAATCGGGGCGCTTGCGCCCAGCCCTGTCGCTATGAGTACACTCTCATGGAAGAAAAACGCCCTGGAGAATATTTCCCCGTCTTTGAAGACGAAAAGGGCACGTACATCCTCAACTCCCGCGATATGTGCATGATAGACCATCTGGACGACCTCATTGACGCGGGCATCGATTGCCTCAAAATTGAGGGCAGAGCCAAATCCGCCTACTATGCCGCCATCGTCACAGGGGCATACCGCCATGTTTTGGACGATGTGTGGGCAGGGAAGACCCCCGATTCCCGCTGGCGGGATGAGGTGGACAAAGTCTCCCACCGCCACTACGCCACAGGTTTTTACTATGGCGAACCGGGTCAGTACACGGAAAACTCCCGCTACATCCGCCAGTGGCAGGTCTGTGGCATTGTGGAAGACTGCGATGATAACGGTCTTGCCACTGTGTCCTTGCGGAACAAATTCTCTCAAGGGGATGCTTTGGAAGTGGTAGGTCCTGATTTCCTGCCCCTTCCCATCACCGCAGAGGAGATGTGGGATGAAGAACAAAACCCCATCAAAGAGCCCCGCACGCCCCAAATGCGTTTTCAAATGCAACTGCCCCAAAAAGTCCCCGCCTATTCCATCCTCCGTAAGGAAGAGGACTTATCTCCCAAATAAAAAAACACCCAAGGGAAAACCCTTGGGTGTTTTCTTGTTTTTTATAATACCGTGTTCAGTAGCCACATCACAAAGGGGATGGAAACCACACTGCAAAGGGTGGATAAACACACCCCCGAAGCAGGAATGGTCACATCCTGATTGTACTGGTTTGCCAAAATGGTGGATACCGCCGCCACGGGCATGGACATAATAATGGCGGAAACGCCAATCATCAGCCGATAACTTTCCGTCTGGGGCAAAATGGCTTTGAGCGTGAACAGCACCAGCACTGGCACTACAAAGGATTTTATGGCGGTCAGGGCATACAGTCGCCAGTTGTGAAAGACACTTTTTAAGGGAGTAAATGCCAAACTGCCACCCACTACCATCATAGCCAAGGGGCTGGTGGCATCACCTAAGAAGTTGAGGGGCTCTTTCACCAAATCGGGAACCTGCACTTTGCACAGGTACAAAATGAGCGCCGCCACGCAGGATAAAATCATGGGGTGCAGGAGCATTTTGGGACTTAGTTTCACCCCGTCTTGCCCCTTTGCCATGAGAATGACCCCATAGGTAAAGGTGAGGGTTTGGAAGGGGAGAATGTAAATGACCACCAAAAATGCGGCACTGGCACCAAACAGGGCGCGCACCACAGGAAGACCAAAGAAGCCTACATTGGAGAAGATATACATAAAGCGATAAATCCGCTCTTTGTCCGCCTTTACCCGCAGAATCTTAGGGATGAGAAAGGAACTGGCAATTAAAAACGCATAGCAGGCAAACGCGATGGCGACCAAAATAAGCACCTGCGAATTAGAGAGGGGACGTTCCCCTGTCATGGTGGATGCGAGAATGGTGGCAGGATTTAACACATAGGTCACGGCTTTTGAAAACACCAAGTTGCCTTCTTTGCCCCAAAGTCCCTTTTTCACCGCCACAAAGGATGCCAAAATGGCGGCAAACATCATCATGAGTTTCGAGAGAATAAAGCCCATATCCATCTTTTCTCACATCCTTTCACTGCCCAGTATCATAACACAAAATGGCAGGGGAGTAAATGGCAAAATTCATTGACAGACGGCAAAAAATGCGGTAAAATGTTTGCGATATGGCAAATGCTTAAAAAAGACGAGTTGGTCTTGCCCCTTTTAGAGAGCGGAGGATGGTGGAAGCTTCGCAGGTCGGCACTCCAACAGCCCCTTTTTTGCAAACTGCGGTGAGCAGTTCGGTTCATCCCCGATACAAGATGCTTAAGATGCCGATTTTTTCGGCAATTAGGGTGGTACCGTGAAGATGCGTCTTCGCCCCTATGTGGTGGCGGAGGCGTTTTTATTTTTGTAGATTTTACCCCTTGAAAGGAGTTTTTGTTATGGCGAAATCCTATGGCGTTAATGAGTTGCGGGAACTGTTCCTCTCTTTCTTCGAAGAAAAAGGTCACCTGCGTCTCCCGTCTTTCCCCCTCATTCCTCAAAATGATAAATCTCTCTTGCTCATCAACTCTGGCATGGCACCCATGAAGCCCTATTTTAAGGGTGAAATTGACCCTCCCAGCAAACGGGTCTGCACCTGCCAAAAGTGCATCCGCACGGGCGATATTGAAAACATCGGCAAAACCGCCCGCCACGGCACTTATTTTGAAATGCTGGGCAACTTCTCCTTTGGTGATTACTTTAAGAAAGAAGCCATCGCATGGACTTGGGAATTCCTCACCTCTCCCAAGTGGGTGGGTCTTGACCCCAACCGTCTCTATCCCTCCATCTACGAAGAGGATGAAGAAGCCTTCGAAATTTGGAACAAAGATATCGGCATTGCTCCCGAGCGGATTTTCCGCTTCGGCAAAAAAGATAACTTCTGGGAACACGGCGCAGGTCCTTGCGGTCCTTGTAGCGAAGTGTACTACGACCGTGGCGAAAAATACGGTTGCGGTAGCCCCGATTGCACCGTGGGTTGCGAATGCGACCGCTACATGGAAGTGTGGAACAACGTCTTCTCCCAGTTCGATAACGATGGCGAAGGTCACTACACGGAACTGGAACAGAAGAATATCGATACTGGCATGGGTCTGGAGCGCTTGGCAGTGGTCTGTCAGGATGTTTACAGCCTCTTCGATGTAGATACCGTCATGCGCATCACCAACCGCGTCACGGAACTCACTGGCGCCTCCTACGGCAAGAGCAAGAAGATGGATATCTCCCTCCGTGTCATCACGGACCATATCCGTTCCTCTGTGTTTATGATTTGCGATGGCGTCCGTCCCACCAATGAGGGTCGTGGCTATGTGCTCCGCCGTCTGCTCCGCCGTGCTGCCCGCCATGGTAAACTCTTGGGCGTCAATAAGCCTTTCCTCTGCGATGTGGTCGCCACAGTGGTGGAGGAAAACAAGGGTCAGTACCCCGACCTTTTGGAAAAGCAGGATTATATCACCAAGGTCATCCGCACGGAAGAAGAATCCTTTGGCAAGACCATCGATGGTGGCATGCGCATCTACTCGGAACTCTTGGAGGGCTACAAAGCCAAGGGCGAGACTGTCTTTGGTGGCGCTGATGCCTTTAAACTTTACGATACCTATGGCTTCCCCATGGACCTCACCGCAGAAATGCTGGAAGAAGAGGGCATGACCTTGGATGAAAACGGCTTCCGTGAACTCATGGAAGAGCAGCGCGTCCGCGCCCGTAAAGCCCGTGAAGCCTTGGGCGATTTGGGCTGGGCTGGCGTAGACTTCGGCAAGGATGTCCCCGAAACGGTGTTTGTGGGCTATGACCAAGCAGAAGCCAAGGGCAAAGTGGTTGCCCTCATCTGCGATGAAGAACTCACCGATACGGTGGTCTCTGGCATGAATGCCATCGTAGTGCTGGATAAGAGCGTTCTCTATGCCGAAATGGGCGGCCAGGTCTCTGACCGTGGCACCATCACCTGTGGCGATAGTGTCTTTGAAGTGTCCTCCGTGCAGAAGAACAAGGGTGGCAAATTCATGCACTACGGCAAGGTGATTTCCGGTCAATTCTCCGTGGGCATGGAGGTCGTCAGCAAGTATGATGTCTTCCGCCGTGCCGCCATCGCCCGCGCCCACTCCGCAACCCATCTGTTGGGCGCTGCCCTGACCCATGTTCTGGGTGACCATGTCCATCAGGCAGGCAGTTTGGTAGATGAAGACCTGCTCCGCTTCGACTTCACCCATTTTGAAGCCATCACTCCCCAGCAACTGCTGGAAATTGCGGGTTATGTAAACCGCGCAGTACTGGCTGGCAAGCCTATCATTACGGAAGTTTTGCCCATTGAGCAGGCTAAGGAAAAGGGCGCAGTTGCCATGTTTGGTGAAAAGTATGGCGATGTGGTTCGCGTGGTGGAAATGCAGGATATTTCCATGGAATTCTGCGGTGGTACTCACTTGGATAATACCGCCAAGGTGGGCGCATTCCGCATCACTTCCGAAGGCTCTGTGGCATCGGGTGTCCGCCGTATCGAAGCCATCTGCGGGGAAAGATTGCTCCGTGAAACGGAAGAACTTCATCACAAACTCATCGAAGCCGCGGAGACTCTCAAAACCACTCCTGCGGAATTCATGAATAAACTCCGTTCCACCGTGCAGGAAGTCCGCGACCTGAAGCAGAATGTGGAAAAGATGAAAGACCGCCTCGTCGCTGGCGATGTGGACCGTTTCCTTTTCTCCGCAAGAGCCATGGGAGGCCTCAAACTGGTCACCGCTGTCCGTAACGATTTGGAAGCAAACGACCTGCGTAAGATGGGCGACTTCCTCCGGGATAAGGACGATGACATTGTGGCAGTTTTGGCCTGCACCGATGGTGAAAAAATCACCCTGCAGGCCGTCTGTGGCAAAAATGCCATCGCAAAAGGTGTCAAAGCAGGGGATATCATCAAGAATATCGCCCCCATCTGCGGTGGCAAGGGTGGCGGCAAGCCCGATAGCGCCATGGGCGGTGGCAGAGATGTCACCAAGTTGGACGATGCCATGGCCGCTGTGGATAATTATTTAGCATCCCTTTTGGGTTAAGAAAGGAGAATTTTCATGTCCGATTGTCTGTTTTGTAAAATCGTAAACGGAGAGATCCCCTCCAAAAAACTCTACGAGGATGATCAGTGCCTTGCCTTTTATGACATTGACCCTCAAGCCCCCGTGCATTTCTTGGTGATTCCCAAGGAACACTTGGCATCTGTTTCTTCCGTGAATGAGAAGAACGATGCCGTTGTGGGTCATATTTTCTCCGTCATCGCCAAACTGACCAATAAACTCCAACTGGGCAGTTACCGCGTGGTGTCCAACATCGGCGGTCAGGCAGGACAGAGCGTGTTCCACCTGCATTTCCATGTGCTGGCAGGTCGGGATATGACTTGGCCTCCCGGCTAAAAAACAGAATTTTCCACCCCACCTACACAAGCGGGCGGGGTGGTTTTCTTTTTCGACTATCTGTGCTAAGATATGACAAAAAACGGGGGAGGGGAACATCCATGCGAAAACTCATGTGGTTCGGCATAGGCTTTGCCACAGCCACTGCAGTGCTGGTCTACTTCTTTGGTGGCGTATGCTTTCCTCTCGCCCTTGCGTTTCTTCTCATCCCTCTGTTACTGTTTTTCCCAAAGCGCCCCACCTTTCTGCTTTTTCTATTGGCGGGCATTTCCTTGGGCGCGGTGTACACCTCTTTTCATAGCACCCTGCTCCATCAAAGGGCAAATGCCCTCTGCGGTGAGAAGATTGCTTTCACCGCCACAGTAAAGCAGTATCCTAAAGAGACCAAGTTCGGTGAAACTGTCCTTGTAAAACTGGAAGATAGCGGACTTTCCGCCAAACTCTATACTGCGAAATTTCCCGCTCTTCGCCCAGGGGATATCCTCACCGCCACAGGAGAATTTCAAAAGACACCCTACCGCCCCAGCGAAACGGATGACCTCTACTACGAATCCTTGGGGATTACCCTCACAGGCAGTGTGGAGGAAGTCTCCTCCGTGACTGCCGTGGAACATCCCCCGCTCCTTTACACCATGGCGCGATGGAACAAGTCTTTGCAGGAGCGAGTAAAAGATATTTTTCCATCCTCCTCCACAGGCTTTTTCACCGCCCTTATCACGGGTGAGCGGAGCGGGATTGGTTTTGCCCGCAAAAATCAAATGGCCCTCTGCGGGGTCTATCATGCTGTGAGTATTTCGGGCATGCATGTGTCCATTCTCATGGGCATGGTCATCTTTCTCTGCCGTAACCGCAGAAAACTCAGCGCCCTCTTGGGCGTTCCCATACTCCTTGCATTTTTGCTCCTGTCTGGCGGATCTTCCGCCACCGCTCGCGCCGTTTTTATGTATTTGGTGCTTCTCTTGGCAGGACTTTCCCATCGGGAGTATGACGCCCTCACCGCCATGGCGTTTGCGCTCATATTGCTTCTTTTGGAAAATCCCTATGCCATCGCCCAATGGGGTCTGCAACTGTCCTTTCTCTCTACCGCGGGGATTTTGGTGCTGTGCCCCAAAATTCTGCAGAGTTATCGCGACCGCCGACCCAAGGGGAAAGTGCTTAGAATGGTCACGGATGTCCTTGTGCCTCCCATGGCGCTGACCCTCTCCGCCACCACCCTTTCTCTTCCCGTCATGGCGCTGAACTTCGGTGTGGTGTCTTTGTCGGGGTTTTTCACCAATCTTCTCACCCTTTGGGCGGTGAGCGCATCGTTCCTTTTGGGAATTTTAACAGTCCTTTTATCCTTTTTGCTCCCCACTGTGGCAAGCTTCTTCGGTTCTATTCTCCACTACCTCTATGTGTGGATTTGCTTGGTGCTGGATGTATTTTCCGCCCTG
Source organism: Oscillospiraceae bacterium (assembly GCA_017935145.1). Classification (GTDB taxonomy): domain Bacteria; phylum Bacillota; class Clostridia; order Oscillospirales; family Oscillospiraceae; genus RGIG3566. The sequence goes on along the minus strand of JAGBIE010000011.1, from coordinate 19,757 downwards.
CCTTTTTCGGCCGTGGATAGTTCTCAGCCCATCCTGCTCCTGTGGAGTGCCCTGTGGCAAATTCTCCTTTTGTGTTGGGCGCTGGGTAAAAATTCATGGAAACCCACATTCCTCTGTGGCGCGCTCAGCCTCATTCTTGCCATTACCCTCACTGCAATCCCTACTCCGCGGGAATTTTTCACCATGCTGGATGTGGGACAAGGTCAGTGCCTCATTCTCCACACAGAAGGCAAAACCTACCTTATCGATTGCGGTGGCAACGCTGAAGAAACAGGCGAAATTGCCACCCGATACCTGCGCCAAAGGGGCATATTTCATATTGATGGCATCTTCCTCACCCATTTTGATGCCGACCATACCGAGGGTTTAGAACAACTCCTCACCCGCACCTCCGCCAAGAATCTCTATCACCCCACACCCACAGAGGAAGAGACGGCAATTCTCGCTCCTTTGGAGGAATTGGTTTCCCTCCACCCCATCACCCAAGCCATGCTTCTTCCCTTAAAAGAAACCACCTTGCGGGTCTATCCTGTAGGGGAAGCCAAAGATGGAGTGAACGAATCGGGTCTTTGCATCTTGGCATCGGGGAAGAAATGTGATATCCTAATAACAGGCGATTTAAACACGGAGGGGGAACTGGAACTTTTGGCGCAGTATGACCTGCCTGACCTAGAAATTTTGGTGGCAGGACATCACGGCTCGCGTCACTCCACCTCCCGCACCCTCCTAGATACCCTCCAGCCCGAACTCGCCCTCATCTCTGTGGGAGAGAACAACTACTCTCACCCTCACGATGATACCCTCTCCCGCCTGCAAAGCATCGGCGCGGAGGTTTATACAACTCTGGATAACGGAAATCTGACCATCAGGTGGTGAATGACCATGGCAAAAGTGAATAGCGCCCAAACGGGACTTGCGGAACTGAAACAGCACCTGAAAAGCGGTGAATTTGCGCCTTTGTACTTCTTCTACGGGGAAGAGCGCTACTTGCAGGAGTACTATCTCTCCGCCCTGCGGAAAAAACTGGTGGATGGTCCTATGGAGGAGTTTAACTACCGCCGTTTCACCACGGAGAATTTCTCTCTTTCCGCCCTGAAAGATGCCGTGGAAGCCCTGCCCATGATGGCAGAGTACACCCTGGTGCAAGTGGACGATTTTGACCCCTTTGCCCAAAACGAAGAAACCCGCAAATACCTTACGGAATTCTTTGCGGACTTGCCTGATACTTGCTGTTTGGTGTTTTACTACGATACGGTAAAATATTCCCGCAACGGCACCATGAAAAAACTCCTTGCTGCCATTACGGAGCATGGGGTGGAAGTGGAGTTTCAAAAGCAGTCTCAGCAGGAATTGGCAGAGTGGATTTCCCGCCATTTCCGTGCCCTTGAAAAGACCATCACCCCCGACCTTTGCCAGCACCTGATCTTCCTCACGGGGGGCGACATGACCACCCTCCACTCAGAAATTTTAAAAATCGCATCTTATAGCCGCATGAGCGCCATCTCCAAACTGGATATTGACATGGTGGTGGAGCCCGTTCTCAGTGCCGCCGTTTTCGATGTGACCGATGCCCTCTCGGAAAAAAATTTTGACCGCGCCATGGGTAAATTGCGAGATTTATTCCAAAATAGGGAAGAACCCATTGCCGTGTTGGCGGCGGTAGGCTCTCATTTCCGCCGTCTTTACTTGGCAAAAACCATCACATCCGCAGGCAAGGGCTTGGATGTGCTCATGGAAGCCCTCTCCACCAATAAGGACTACTATCCCCGCAAACTCATGAACCAAGCCTCTCGCTTCTCTCAAAACTTCCTCAGTGCCGCCCTGCGGGCTTGCTTTGAGGCAGACTCCGCCATGAAAAGTAACCAAAGCAAGGATTCTGAGCGGGTCTTAGAACTGCTTCTTCTCACCTTGGCGCAGGAGGCAAATCGATGATTCATGTGAAAGAGGCCATCGTGGTGGAGGGCAAGTACGATAAAAACACCCTCCGTCAATTGGTGGATGCCCCTATTTTTGAAACGGGCGGTTTTGGCATTTTGTCCGATAAAGAAAAACTCCGCTTTCTCCGTCAGGTGGCGGAAAAACGGGGGCTCATTATCCTCACCGACCCCGATGGCGCAGGCTTTGTCATCCGCAACTATCTCAAAGGCGCACTGCCCAAGGAGCGGGTGTACCATGCCTATGTGCCGGATATCATGGGCAAGGAAAAACGCAAAGACAAGCCCTCCAAGGAGGGTAAATTAGGCGTGGAGGGCATGGCTAAGGAAACTCTTCTCACCGCCCTAAAAAATGCAGGCGTGTCCTTAGATGGGGAAACCCCCGTCTCCCACGGGGAGAAGATTACCCACACGGACTTATATGAACTGGGACTCTCCGGCAGGAAGGATAGCCGCGCGGTTCGGCAGAAACTCTATGAAAAACTCTCCCTGCCTCAACATCTCAGCACCGCGGCATTCTTGGATGCCGCCAATCTTTTGTATGGGCGGGAAGAATTTTTCGCCCTCTGCGAGGATATTGTATGATAGACCTTTCTGTACGGGATTTAGTCAAATCCTACGATGCGGAACTGAATATTTTAAACGGACTCACATTCCAAATCCAAGCAGGGGAAAAGGTGGGCATCATGGGCAAAAATGGCTCAGGCAAAACCACCCTTTTTCGCATTCTTGCAGGCGAAGAGGATTACGATAGTGGCGAAATTTCCTTTGCTCCCAACAAAAAGGTGGGGCTCATCTCCCAAATTCCTCACTATCCGGAGCACTACACTGTGGAAGATGTCCTCCACGAGGCCTTTTTGGAATTGGATGATATCCGCAGTCAAATGGAAGCCCTCACGGGCATGATGACCGCCTCCGCACCACCCACCATCTTACAGCGCTACGATGCGCTCTCTGCCCGTTTTGAGGCTCTGGGTGGCTATCACACCCATGTGGAGACGGATAAAATCTGCAATGGTCTGGGTATTCCAGGTGCCATGCGGTCACAGCCCTTTTTCACCCTCTCCGGCGGTGAAAAAACCCGCGTCAACTTGGCACGGCTGCTCCTGCAAAAAACGGATATCCTCCTTTTGGACGAGCCCACCAACCACTTGGATATGCGTAGCGTGGAGTGGCTGGAGGAGTATATTCTCTCCTTCCCCGGCACGGTGCTCACCGTGTCTCACGACCGCTACTTCTTGGATAGAACCGTTCAGCGCATTATCGAAATCCGCGGTGGTGTGGCAGAGTTCTATTCGGGCAACTATTCTTTCTATGCAGAGGAAAAAGAAGCCCGCTATCTCCTGCAGTTAAAGCAGTATGAAAAAGAACAGGAAAAACTCCGCCAATTGGGCTATACCTTGGAGCGCATGAAGGGTTGGGGCATCAACAACCGCACCCTCTACCGCCGTGCCATGAGCATCCAACACCGCATGGAGCGCATTGAACAAACGGAGCGCCCCCAAACGGAAAAGAAAATGCACGCCCAGTTTGAGGAAACCTCCTTCCAAGGGGATGAAGTCCTCACTGTGCGGAATTTCTCCAAAGCCTTTGGGGAGAAAACCCTCTTTGAGGGGGTAGAACTGGAAGTCAAAGGTGGCGAGCGCATCGCCATTTTAGGGGATAACGGCACGGGAAAAACCACATTTTTAGAAGCCCTTTTGGGTCGCATTCCTTCCCAAGGACGCATCCGCTTCGGCCCAACGGTCAAGTGGGCTTATTTGGAACAAAATGTCCAGTTTGACCACCCTGAGCGCACCCTGTACGATACCATGCTCTACGAAACCAATTGCACCCCCCAAAGCGCGCGTGACCGCTTGGGCGCATTTTTGTTCCGCGGGGAGGATGTGTTCAAAACCGTGGGAACTCTCTCAGGCGGTGAACTGAGCCGTCTTAGACTTTGCATGCTCATGGATGAAAAGGTGAATCTTCTCATCCTAGACGAACCCACCAACCACTTGGATATTGCCTCCCGCGAGTGGATAGAAGAAGCCGTGGCAGGCTACGAGGGAACGCTCATTTTCGTCTCCCATGACCGCTATTTCACCCAGCGCTTCGCGGAGCGCATTTGGGAGTTGGAGGATGGCAAAATCCGCGATTATGGCGATTGTGACTACGGAAAATACCGCCGTATCAAAGCCTTGGAAGCCACCGCCCAAAGACAAAAACCCGCGGAATCCACCCCCAAAAAAGAAAAACCCTCCCGTGGCAAGAACGATAAGGTGTTAGAGAAGAAACTCCGTGCCTTGGAGCGGGAGATTGAAAAACAGGAAGCCCTTGTGGCATCCTTTGACCCGCAAATTGAGGCATCGGGGCAGGATTATCCCACCCTTTGCCGACTTTTGGAGGAAAAAGAGACGGCGGAAGCAACCCTCAATGAAATGCTGGAAACTTGGGAAACTTGGTCCATGACCTTGGAGCAGTAAGGAGCAAATATGAAATTTCTAAAAACCATCTGCCTACTTTTGCTGGTGGCGGGCATCGCCTTTTGCCTACTGCCCTACCACATGGAATTTACGGGCTATGTGCTTATTTTGGTGGGAGCGGGTCTCAGAATTTGCCTTTGGCTTTTCACCAAGGGTCTCAAACTCCTCTTCGGTCTGTTGCTGGGAGCGGTAATTTTAGGCACTGTTTGGCTCACAGGCTCCATGACCGTCATCGGGCTCTACGGCTCTTTTGATGCCACTCTTCCCCAAAGCGAATACGCTGTGGTCTTGGGCGCGGAAGTGCAAGGGGATATCCCCTCTGTCCGTCTCCAAGAACGGCTGGATAGAACCCTCAAATTCATGGAGGAATACCCCAATACCGTCATCATCCTCTCTGGCGGACAAGGGGAAGGGGAGAACCTACCCGAATCCCACGCCATGTACCTCTATCTGGAAGCCCACGGGGCGGATATGTCTCGCGTCTACGAAGAATCCAAAAGTCGCAACACACGTGAAAATCTCATGTTCTCAGGTGACTTGGCAGAAAAACTGGGTCTCGACCGCAAAAAAGTTACCATCATCACCAGTGATTTCCATCTGCTCCGCGCGGAATACATCGCCTCCTCTTTGGGCATGGAAGCGGGGAGCGTGGGCGCGCTGACCAAGGATGTGTTCTTCCGCCTGAATTACTATGTGCGGGAAACCTTTGCCTTTGTCAAAGCCATCGTTCAAAAAACCATAGCATCCTAATCAAAAAAGCGACTCGATGATTCGAGTCGCTTTTTTCTTATTCATATTGGTCTAAGGCTTCTTGGAGTAGGGTTTTAAACTGCTCCACCACCGCCTCGGGATAGAGCACCTTGGCACGATTTCCAAATTGACCAATCCAGCCCCAAAAAGCAGGGGATATGGTCACAGGCGCGGTGAAAGTGAAATGATGCTCTCCATCGGGAATGAGCATACTGTCCCCACCAAAGCGGTCCAGCACCACACCTGCCAATTCGTTGCAGAAGCGCATCTTCACATTCACAGGCTTGCCACCAAACATGGAAAATACATTCTTGCCGTAGGCAGAAAGGTCCAGTTTGCGGGTCTCCTCGTCCACATAGCGCTTTTCCCCCGTCTGACGGATGTTCACCATCTTGTCCACCCGATAGTGGGTCAGCCCATGGCGGTCCGAATGCGCCACCAAATAGTAGTTCTCATTGTCCCAAATAAGAGCGTAGGGACTGGCGGTATATTCTCTCTCACGGAAATGGCGCTGGCGGTCCACGCCCCACTCAAAGTAGCGGAAGATAATTTGACTTCCCGCGGCAATGGCATCGTGAATGGCGTCCACATTGTAGTAGATGCACTCATCCATGTTCTTCACCCGACCCGATACCACCACATTGCGCTGGAGAGAACCTGCATCGTGACGGCTGGTGAGTTTTTCCAGTTTGCCGATGAGTTCCAAGGATTTTTTCGTGGTGAGGAAGCGGGAAGACTGCACCGCATCCACCAATAATTTTACCTCAGGCAGTTCAAAATCACGGCTGGCGATGTAGTAACCGCCCCCACGACCCTTTTGCAGTTCAATATCCACGCCGTATTCCTGCAGGCAGGAAATATCGCTGTAAATACTTTTCCGTTCCGCACGGATACCCACGCTTTCTAAGTGGGAAATCAGTTCTTGGGTGGAGAGGGGATGGGTCTCATCGCTAAACTGCATTAAGTAGTCTAAAAGGTACAAAAGTTTCAGTTTCTGCTTTTCTGCTTTTGCCATAGTTTCCACCTCATTTCCTTTTCTTTTACTGTACCATATACGGGACATAAAAACAAGCGCATTAGGAAATAATTAGGGAAAAGTGTATGGGATTTCTTGACTGATTTCTTCTGCCGTGTTACACTAAAAATAATCGTAAAACAAAGAGGGTGAATGTTTTGGAAGATCGTAAATCGGCAAAACTGATGAAGCAAGGTGTCTTGGTGCTTTGTGGCGTTCTTTTGTGCCTTGTGCTCATGAATCTCACAGAATTTTTCGCCATTTTCAAACGCCTGACGGCAGTGGCTTCGCCCATTATCTTTGGCATGGTGTTCGCCTTCTTCCTGAGCCCCATCGTGAATTTGGTGGATAAAATTCTCCCCCGCCTGTTGGAGAAAAAGGGTAAAAAATCCCCCGCTGTGCGCAAAATTAGTCGTGCTGTGGGTATCGTCATCGCCCTGGCGGTGGGTGGCTTTGTGGTCTATGGCTTCTTCTACCTGATTTTGCCAGAACTCTACGAATCCCTCATGAAAATTGTCAACAACTTCTCCGCCTACTTTGCCAAAATGGAAGATTGGCTCCGTGGCATTTTGGATGACAATCCCCAACTGCGGGAAATGGCGCTAAACTCTCTGCACACTCTCTACGACCGCTTGGATACTCTGCTCGACCCCAACGGCGTGGTGTTCTCTAACCTGCAAAAGATTATGACGGGACTCACCTCCTCTGTGGTGTCTGTGGTCAATGGCATTGTGGATATGGTCGTGGGCATTGTGGCATCGGTCTATATTCTCTGGAGTAAAGACATTTTCTTCGCCCAAGCCAAAAAGGTGCTGGTTGCCACCTGCGCTCCCAAACGGGCGGAAAAACTTCTGCATACCGCGCGGGAAACCCACCGTATCTTTGGCGGTTTCATCACAGGTCAGCTCATTGACTCTCTCATCGTTGGCATCGTCTGCTATATTGGTCTTCTCATTTTGCGCATGCCCTATGCACTGCTCATTGCCACTGTGGTGGGCGTGACCAATATCATCCCCTTCTTTGGCCCCTTTATCGGTGCCATCCCTTCCGCCTTCCTTATTTTGATGGTGGACCCCCTCAAGTGCTTCTATTTCATCCTCTTCATCCTCGTTCTGCAACAGATTGAGGGTAACATCATCGCCCCCCGCGTCTTGGGCGATAGCGTGGGCATCTCCGGTTTTTGGGTACTGGTGTCCATCACCGTGGCTGGCAAAATCTTTGGCTTTGCCGGCATGCTCTTGGGCGTGCCCGTGTTTGCTGTTTTGTACACGGTCTTTAAGGAGTGGCTCCAAGAAACCCTCCAAAAGAAAAAAACGTCCCGCAGATACCAATACCTATCTCCACTTGCAAGAATTGTCCGACCTACCCACAGTAGAAGCGGACGACCCGAACCAACTGGAGTTTGAAACAGACGAGAAAGGATAATCATTATGGAAAAGAAAAAACTCACTCGCTCCACTACGGATGTGAAAATCCTCGGTGTTTGCGCTGGCATCGCCGCCTATTTCGGTTGGGAATCCACTTGGGTGCGCATCGCATGGATTCTGCTCATCTGCTTTGCAGGAACTGGCGTTCTGCTGTATTTCCTCTTGGCTTTTGTCATGCCAAAAGAACAATAATCCCAAAGGGCAGCCCTAAGGCTGCCCTTTTTTGAAAAGGAGGGGTGTTCGGTGCCCGTTTTGGATTCCTATCAGCTCACTGCGGCGGGTGCCGTCATGCGTCTTCTGCTTCCAATCTTGGCGGTGGTGCTTTTGGTGCGCTTGGGGCATAGTTTGCTCTTTCACCGCAATCTCAAAGAGGTGTGGGCGTGGCTCATTCTGCCCGATGGCAAACGCCTTGCCATCACCCATTGGGAAAATACCCTTGGCAGTCGAAAAAGTTGTGATTTGTGCCTCAAAGGGGAAAAAATCTCCCCCGTTCACGCCGTCCTCACCCGCATGGATGACGGCACTTGGGTAGTTACCGATGCCGATTCGAAAAAAGGCATCGTGGTGGGTGGCAAAAAAGTCCAGTCCGCTACGGTGAAATACGGGCAAAATATCACCCTTGGGGATGTGAAAGTCAAACTAGAACCCTTTGGGGAAAAACAGCAGGAAAAGCAAACCCGCTTCCGCCAAAAAGAGGGCGGACCTCTGCGCCCCTTTGTGACCATCTTCACCCTCACGGCGTTCCAAATTTGCCTCATGACCGCCTCCTTGGCATCTGCCGAGGAAAAACTCCCCATCTTCCTTTGCGCCATGGCGCTTGTGGTAGGGGAGTGGGGGCTCTTTTTCCTCTACCGCATCTTCCACCGCAAAGGTTTTGAGGTAGAATCTGTCGCCTTCTTCCTCTGTAGCGTTGGGCAGTGCGTGGTGGCATCCTCCGCCCCCAACGAATTGTATAAACAGACCGCCACCATCTTCTTGGGCGTAGGACTCTTCCTCTTGGTGGGATGGATGCTCCGCAACCAAAAACGCATCCGTTGGATGCGTCCCGTGGCCGCTGTGGGAGGTTTGGCACTTCTCATCTTCACCCTCCTGTTTGCCAAAGAGGTCAATGGCGCTCGCAACTGGGTCTTTTTGGGTGGCATGTCCTTCCAGCCCTCGGAACTGGCAAAAATCTGCTTCGTATTTGTGGGAACTGCCTCGCTGGATACTCTCGTCACCCGCAAAAACCTCTTGTTCTTCGTCATCTATACGGGTGCTGTGTGCCTCTGTCTTGCCCTTCTCAGCGATTTTGGCACAGCCCTAGTGTTCTTTGTTTGCTTCCTAGTCATCGCCTTTCTCCGCAGTGGCAATTTTGCCGCTGTCACCCTTACCACCGCCGCAGCCGCCTTTGGTGGCATGTTGGCAACCCGCTTTCTGCCCTATATCACCCGCCGTTTCGAATCGTGGCGCCATGTGTGGGAACATGCCCTCACTGGTGGCTATCAGCAGACACGGAGCATGATGTGCATCGCCTCTGGCGGTCTTTTGGGACTTGGTGCGGGACAGGGCTGGCTTAAATATGTTGCCGCTGCCGATACGGACTTGGTCTTCGCCTTCGTCTCCGAAGAACTGGGTCTCATTTTTGCCACCCTCATGGTGCTGTATGTGGTACTGTTGGGGGTCTATGTGGTGCGCTCTGCGCCACTTTCCCGCGGATGTTTCCAATCCATTGGCGCTTGCGCCGCTGTGAGCATTCTCCTAACCCAAACCATTCTCAATGTCTTTGGCACAGTGGATTTGCTACCTCTCACGGGCGTGACCTTCCCCTTTGTCAGTAACGGCGGTAGCAGTATGCTCTCGGCTTGGGGGCTTTTAGCCTTCCTCAAAGCCGTGGATACCCGCCAAAACGCCAGTTTTACCGTACCTCGGGCAAGGAGGGATGACCCATGAAAAAAATCTCTCGCCGAGGCATCGCCGTGCTACTGCTGACTCTTGTACTCACCGCAGGCATGGTGCTGTTCCTGTTTACATGGACGCAAAACGCCAAAGATTGGCTACTCTTCTCTGGCTCACCCCATGTCTATCGGGATGGTCGCCCCGCCTTGACGCAGGTCAAAGATCGGGATGGAGAAACCCTCCTGTCCTATTCTCCAGCCCTCGCCTATGGGGATACCCCTCTCCGCCGTGCCGCCACCATGCACCTTCTTGGCGACCGCAGTGGCAATATCCCGCCTGCTTTCTCGCAGGAATACCTTCTGCCCCTCACGGGTTACGATGCTATAAACGGTCTCGCGGGAGCAGGGGAGCGGGTTTTGACCCTCACCATCTCCGCACGGGTGCAGGAGACCGCCCTGCAGGCGCTGGGCAATCATAAAGGCACTGTGGCGGTGTATAACTACGAGACGGGCGAAATCCTCTGCGCCGTCACCAGCCCCACCTTTGACCCCGATTCTCCTCCCGACCTCACCACCGACCTCACAGGCGCATACGATGGTGTCTACCTCAACCGCTTCCTCCATGGGCGCTACACCCCTGGCTCGATTTTTAAACTGGTCACCACCACCGCCGCCATGGAATATGTGCCCGATATTTTCGCCCGCACCTTTATTTGCGAGGGTGAAATGGAGTTCGGCGTGGATAAAGTCATCTGCGCAGGCAACCATGGCGAGGTGGATGTAAAAACCGCCCTTGCCAAATCCTGCAACTGTGCCTTTGCCCAAATCGCCCTCTTGGTGGGCGCGGAAAACCTCACCAAAACTGCTGAAAGTTTGGGTCTCACCTCCACCTTCACGGTGGATGGCATCACCACCGCCAAGGGTCAGTTTGACCTGAGCGCCGATGCCCCTGTCAATGTGGCATGGGCGGGCATCGGTCAGTATACGGACTTGGTGAATCCCTATGCCTTCTTGCGTTTCATGGGCACTATCGCAGGGGGCGGACAGGGGGCAGAGCCCTATTTTGTCCGCCGTGCGGGCAGTTATATGGCAAAAACCACCCTCACGCCCCAACTGTTCTCTCAGGAAACCGCCAATGGACTCACCGCCTTTATGCAAAATAATGTCAACACCATCTATGGCGCGTGGCAGTTCCCCGATATTGAGGTCTGCGCCAAATCCGGTACAGCCGAGGTAGGGGAGGGGCTCTTGCCCCATGCCACCTTTGCGGGATTTTGCGCGAACGATGCCTTCCCCTTAGCCTTTGTGGTGGTGGCAGAAAACGCGGGAGCGGGCAGTGATATCTGCGCTCCCATCGCGGCAAAAGTCCTCCACGCCTGCGTAGAAGAACTCGCCCGCTAAAAAAGATGAAAAAATCAGAAAAAAGGACTTGCAAAAGTCAGCGCGTTATGCTAATATACTTTGGCAACAAGGTATCCGGGTGTGGCGAAGTTTGGTATCGCGCTTGACTGGGGGTCAAGAGGCCGTGGGTTCAAGTCCCGCCACTCGGACCAATAAAGACTCGAAATCATCAGATTTCGAGTCTTTTTGTTTATTCCAAACGATATCCCATCCCGATTGATTTTGCCAACGGAATTCGATATAATTTTTATATACAATCACATTTGGAGGTGAGCATTGTGGCAGAAAAGAAAGAAAAACAATATGTGAGCGATAATGCTCAACTAATGACCGAATGGAACTGGGAAAAGAATAAGGAACTGGAATATGACCCCACAACATTGACCCTTGGAAGCAAGAAAAAAGTCTGGTGGAAATGTAGTAAAGGTCATGAATGGGAAATGCCCCTTCCGCAAAGAGTCCGCGGACAGGGTTGCCCATATTGTTCAAATCATCGTGTTTGGGTTGGCTATAATGATTTAAAGACAACGCATCCCGAAATTGCAAAGCAATGGGATTTGGAGAAAAATTTGGATATTGATTTGAATTCCGTTACATATGGGAGTAACAAGACTGTGTGGTGGAAATGTCCGCTGGGGCACAGCTACCAGATGCCTGTTCATAAGAAATGCGCACGTAGCGCTTTGAGTTGCCCTATCTGCTCTGGACATAAGACAGTTGCGGGAATAAACGATTTTGAAACGTGCTATCCAGATATTGCAAAAGAATGGCATCCAACGAAAAATAAGTTGCTTACACCATCTGAGATTTCCAGAAAAAATGGTAAGAAAGTGTGGTGGCTATGCCGCTATGGACATGAGTGGCAGGCAACCCCCAAAGACCGTGTCAACGACAATACTGGTTGCCCCATTTGTAGCGCAAGGCGTTTAACCTCCTTTCCCGAGCAAGCAATCTATTATTATGTCAAGAAATTGTATCCAGATGCCGTAAATAGATGCAAGGATGTTCTTGAAAATGGAATGGAACTGGATATCTACATCCCCTCCCTCCGTTTAGGTATCGAATTTGACGGAGCTAGATGGCATAACAGCGAGGAGGTGCATCGCAGAGAAAGAGATAAATATCTCCTTTGCCAAAATAATGGAATTAAGCTTCTTCGTGTTAAGGAACACACTGGGAATCAATGGTGGGATGTTGCAGACGATAATTACATTATCCACAAAAAGAAAAATCGAAATGATTTGGCAACGGTTATTCAAGTAATTCTCAACTCAATCGACCCAACATCAAATATGTGGACGCGTAAGGATCCTCGGTGTATTCACAGCAGAATTCATGTTAACTTAGAACGCGATGAGAATGCTATTCGTGCGTTTCTTACTGCAATACCAAATTCACTTGTGGAATTGCGCCCCGATGTAGCAGAAGAATGGCATCCAACTAAGAATGGGACATTAACGCCAAATATGTTTGGCGTCAACTCCAATGATTCTGCATGGTGGAAATGTAAGAACTGCGGGCATGAATGGCGAACGTCTATTATTCATAGAGGCGGTAAGAGAAATAGTGGGTGTCCGGAGTGTTCAAAAAAACAACGAGGGAAAACATTTACGCAAGGAAAGGTTGCTGAAAGAGGCTCTCTTGCGGAAAACAATCCAGAACTTGCAAAACAGTGGCATCCTACAAAAAATGGAAATCTTACGCCAAATGATATAACAGCAAAGCGATTCAAAAAGGTTTGGTGGTTGTGTCCTGTATGTGGTCACGAGTGGGAATCATCGCCCAATGACAGAAGCCAAGGTAAAGGTTGCCCCTGTTGCAGTGGTAGAGTTCCTAAAATAGGAACTAACGATTTCCAAACACTGTTTCCAGAAATATCTACGGAATGGGATTATACTAAAAACACGCCCTTGACACCAAATTTGTTTCTGCCTAAAAGTGGCAAGAAAGTATGGTGGAAATGCAAAGATTGCGGTCATGAGTGGCAGACGGAAATTCGTCTCCGCAGTAATGGTCATGGTTGTCCCCAATGTGCTAGAAAGCGCAAAAAGCAGGAATAAAAAAGAGTGGGTTTTTCCCTCTCTTTTTTATTCCCCCTCTGCAAAATTCTCTTGTCTTTTTCACATCCTTGGCATATACTATACTCAACTGAATACCTTGGCGAACGCGGGGAAGTGCGGTGAAAATCCGCCACAACAGTCATTACGGTAAAAGTCCGAATGCCGTGCCGTCAAGCAGGAGCGTACTGTTTCTTGGGCAAGGGAGAAAACACACGTTGGGGGAGTGACCCCTTTCTTTGCGTGCCTAAGAGGCGCGCAATTTTTATTTTGGAGGTCATCCCTATGAAAAAAACCGCTCTCATCCTCATTTTCGCTTTGATGCTTACCCTCTGTGCCTGTGGAAAGAACCCCGCCCCCATCGCCGTTACCGCCACGGATACCATCGTTGCCATCGCTGTCCCCCAAGGGGAAAGCGGCTCGCTCCTTTCCTACATGGAAAAACTCCAAAAGGAAGGTCAACTTTCCTTCACCATGTCTGGCACACTTCTTACGGAGATGAACGGCACCAAAAACACTGCCGATTTCTCCTCCTGCTGGATGCTCTACACCGACGATGGAGAATTCTCCGATGCCTCCTACGGCACAGCCACCTTTGAGGGAAAAACCTACGCCTCCGCCCTTTTGGGCGCGGAAGCCCTCCAACTGAAGGAAGGATGCACCTACCTGTGGGTGTACCAGAGTTTTAACTCATGAAAACGGCAAAAGATGTAACCCTTGTGGGCATGTTCACCGCCCTGCTCATTGGCTCGCAACTGGCACTCTCTGCCGTAACGGGGGTAGAGGTGGTCACGGTGCTGTTTCTCTGTTTCTGTGCCGTCTACGGCAGGGGAAAGGGTGTTTTGGTGGCGCTGGCATTTTCTCTCCTGCGCTGTTTCGTCTTTGGCTTTCAGTTAAATGTCCTCGCACTGTATCTCATTTATTATAATGCTTTCGCCCTGTGCTTTGGCACGCTCAAAGGGAGAAAAATCTCCCTTCTTGCGGTAGTGGCGCTCGCCTGTGTTTCCACGGTATCTTTCACCCTAATTGACGATATTCTCACCCCTCTTTTGTTGGGATTTTCCCCCAAAGCCATGAAATTTTACTTCCTCGGCTCACTCTATGCTATGGGCGTGCAGACCGTTTGCACCGCCATCACTGTATCGGTGCTGTATCTGCCCTTGACACGGCTTTTAAGGCGCATTTCCGAGGCATAAAAATGGTTTTTCGGCAAAAAAATAATTTACAAGCGGAGCAATTTGTAGTATAATTCCAAAGTAATGGACTTATGCCCATTAACTCTTGACCAATTAGAGGTGTTTTGTATGAGACGGATGATCGGCACTGTTTCCATGGGTGTGCGTGCCCCCATTATCCGCAGCGGCGATAATTTGGTGGATATCGTAACCGAATCCATCCTCTCCGCCATTCGGGAAGACGGGCTTTGCCCCCGCGACCGCGATGTAGTCGCCATGACCGAAGCCATTGTGGCTCGTGCACAGGGCAACTATGCTAGAGTTGACGATATTGCTTCCGATGTCCGTGCCAAACTGGGCGGTGAGACCATCGGTGTCATGTTCCCCATTCTCAGCCGTAACCGTTTTGCCATCTGCCTGCGCGGTATCGCCAAGGGCGCGAAAAAAGTAGTGCTCATGCTCAGCTATCCCTCCGATGAAGTGGGCAACCACTTGGTGGAACTGGACATGCTGGATGAAAAGGGCGTTGACCCCTACAAGGATGTGCTGTCCTTGGAGAAATATCGTGAACTCTTTGGCTATCACAAGCACCCCTTCACTGGCGTGGACTATGTGGAGTACTACGGCAACCTCATCCGTGAAAGTGGCGCAGAGGTGGAGATTATCTTCGCCAATAACCCCCGCGCCATTCTGGACTACACCAAAAATGTCCTCACCTGCGATATTCATACCCGCGCCCGCACCAAGCGCATCCTCAAAGCCGCTGGCGCAGAGCGTGTCTGCTCTTTGGATGATATTCTCACTGCTCCCGTGAATGGCAGTGGCTACAACGAAAAGTTCGGTCTCCTGGGCTCTAACAAGTCCACGGAAGATACCGTTAAACTCTTCCCTCGTGATTGCCAGGACTTGGTGGAAGCCATTCAGGCTCGTCTGCTCCAAGAGACGGGCAAGCACATGGAAGTCATGGTCTATGGCGATGGCGCGTTCAAAGACCCCGTGGGCAAGATTTGGGAACTGGCTGACCCCGTGGTTTCTCCTGCCTACACCGCAGGTTTGGAAGGCACGCCCAACGAACTGAAACTGAAATACTTGGCGGATAACGACTTTGCCGCTCTCTCCGGCGAAGAACTCCGCGAGGCTATTAAGAAAGAGATTGAGAAGAAAGACGGCAGCAGCCTTGTAGGCAACATGGCCGCTCAAGGCACTACCCCCCGCCGTCTCACCGACCTCATCGGCTCTCTCTGCGATTTGACCTCTGGCTCTGGCGATAAGGGCACGCCCATCGTCTATATCCAAGGTTATTTCGATAACTACACCGCCGAATAAACGCAAAAGGCACAGCAAGAAATTGCTGTGCCTGATTTTTTCAAAATTTCTCTTGACTCTTACGTAACGTCATAGTGTATGCTCTTTTTGAGGGGTGATGGAATGAAAATGCAGATCAAAGAATTTGCCGAATTTACGGGAGTCAGTGTGCGTACGCTGCACTATTACGATGAAATCGGTTTACTCCCGCCCGCTTGTGTGGATGCATCCACAGGCTACCGATTCTACGATAGACAGTCGTTGCTTCGTATGCAGGAGATTCTCTTTTATCGCGAATTGGATTTTTCCCTTAAAGAGATTTGTAACATCCTATCTAACCCCAATTATGACAAAGAGATGGCACTGCAAGAACAAAAGCACCTGCTCACCCTGAAAAAGGAACGGCTGGAACGGCTGATTTTGGCAGTGGATAATGCCATGAAAGGAGAAAATGTGATGAAAGCCTTTGACAACAGCGCTTTTGATACCTACAAAGCAGAAGCCCAAGAAAAGTGGGGCAAAACCGATGTCTACAAGGAACATGCGGAAAAGACTAGAGACTATTCCAAGGACAAATGGAGCGCCCTCTCAGCAGAACTGAACGAAATCTTTCGCGAGTTTGCAACTTGCATGAAGAATGGAGATACCCCCGTTTCCCCCAACGCCCAAAACCTCGTCAAAACCTTGCAGAATCACATCACGGAAAACTACTATCACTGCACCAAGGAGATTTTGCAAGGCCTCGGTCAGATGTATGTGGCGGACGAGCGCTTTCGGGAAAATATCGACCAACATGCCCACGGCACTGCCGATTTTGTCCGTAGCGCCATCACAGAGTACTGCAAATAACGCAAAAATCCCGCCCCAAAAGGGGGCGGGATTTTTTATGCTTATTTTGCAATAAAGCGGAAAACCTTGGTCTCGTAGTCGCCAGCGGCAACCTTGGGACGGAAACCGAAATTCATCCAACTTCTGCCTTCCATGGTGCGACCCAGTTCCGCCACCTCGTAAACCGTGTCGGGGTCAAGACCCTGAGGATAGACACGGATTTCAGGCTCGTTGAAGTTCTCCTGCAACTTCATCACCGTCACACGGGACTTCTTCTTGTCCGCGGAGACGGACTGCATGGCAAAGTAGTTACTGTCACCAAAGGGGGAGTGGAGGCGGTAGGTATCGCCCGTAAAGACCATTTCCTCATCCTCTTTGAATGCGGCAATCTGCAAGGGGATTTCCGCCAGTTCCTCTTCCGTCATCTTGGTGGTGTCCAGTTCATAGCCCAAGGGACCCATGGCGGCAATATCGTAACGGGAGTGGAGGGTGGTCAGGTGCTTTGCACGGCGGTTGGGGGATGCGGTCACATGGCAGGACATGGCGCTCATGGGATAGCAGAAAGATGTGCCGTACTGGATTTTGGCACGAGCGGGAGCGTCCGTCTGGTCGCTGGTCCAAATCTGGGGGAAGTAATACAGAACGCCTGCGTCAAAACGGCTACCGCCGGAGGAACAGCCCTCAAAAATCACATCGGGGTTGGCTTCCACAATACGGCGGAACAGGTCGTAAAGACCCAAATAGTAGCGGTGGAACAGTTCTTTTTGACGGTCCTTGGGCAGTGCCAGGGAGTAGCCTTCACTCAGGTCGCGGTTGCAGTCCCATTTCACATAGTCAATCTTGTGGCTACGGATAATGCCGTTGACCGTCTCCACCAAATAATCCCGCACATCCTCACGGGTCAAGTCCAATACCAACTGACGGCGTGCCTCTTCGGCATAGTCATCGGGGGTTTGGATGGCCCAATCGGGATGAGCACGATAGAGTTCACTGTTGCGGTTAATCATTTCAGGCTCAAACCACAGACCAAAGCGCATGCCCAAAGAGTGGGTATAGTCAATAAGGCTCTGCAGAGGACCGCCCAACTTTTCTTCGTTCACAAACCAGTCACCCAAGCCGGATGTTTCATCCTCGCGGACGCCAAACCAGCCATCGTCTAATACAAAGGTGTCAATGCCTCTGCCAGCCACCTGCTCCACAATGGAGCGGAGACGGTCGAGAGTGTAGATAAAGCGAGTGGCTTCCCAGTGGTTAATAATCACGGGGCGGGGTTTATGCACAAAGCGCTTGGGAATCAGCGCCTCACGATAGATGTTGTGGAACTCACGGCTCATGCCAGAGTAGCCATCCTCAGAGTAAGCCAGCACCACTTCGGGGGTCTGGAAACTCTCGCCCTGTTCCAGTTTCCAACTGAAATCAAAGGCGTTGAGACCGCCACTGACACGCACCAGTCCCGAGGGAATCCGCTCGGCGGTGATGCTGTGAGAGCCAGAATAGATGATGTTCACACCATAGGCAGGACCACGATTCTCAGAAGTCTCGGGGAGGCCGATGGCCATAAAGGGATTCATGGAAGCAGAGGAAATACCGCGCTTAGAGTCGATGGTAAACACACCGCGGTCAAGGCTGGTCTTGCGCACATGGGCTTCTGCGCCTGCCGCGCCAGCCAAGTACATGGCTTGCCACTGGCGGTTGGGCAGGGAGAAAGCAAAGGAATAGGCGCGGTCAATGCGCAAATCCTCTTCGCCCTCGTTTACCACCTTCATGCTCCGTGCGATGATGGCGCAGGTCTCAGAAACGGTGTAGTAGAGAATGACTTTTGCGGTCTTGGAGCGGAGCGTCACCGCCAAGGTCTCGCCATGACGCAGAGAGGGAAGACCCTCCAACTGGGGTTTTTCCGCAAAAATCTCATGGCTTTCATAAATAAGGTCACTACGGCGATTGCCGTTAGCGAATTCCAAAATAATGCTGGGCTCATAATAGTCGCCACGATAGGGAGTGTGGATTTCCTGAGGAACTACCGCCAAATCGTAGTGCTTTTTGTCCTCATCCCACAGCACCACGGAATGAGCGCCACCCTTTTCGGAGTAGGTGCGGAATGCCAAATCGCGACCCACACGCTTGCCAAAGTACAAATGCTCCAAAATGCCCAAGGGATTCACACCAAAGGCATAGGTGGTGTCTTTGCTTTCTAAGTAGAAAATTCTGCTTTGCTCGTCAAAATAAATGCTCATGAGGTTTTCCTCACTTTCTACGAATTTCTTCCAATTCATCATAGCATGTTCTTCCTACTATTTCAAGCAACCCGTTATAACATTCTGCAAAAGAAAAAAGTGAAAAAATCGGCCTTGCCTACTTGATTTTTTCGTCAAAATCGTGGAATATATGTGTATCTAAACTTGAACTTCCGGAGAGGATGGTTTTTCATGCAAAGTAATGTCCGCCCTGCATCCATGCAGCGCATCACCACCCCTGAACTGGCCAATGCATTCATCGAAGAACAGGTGAAACTGGTCCGTGAGCAAGTGGGGGATAAAAAGGTCCTTCTCGCCCTCAGTGGTGGCGTGGACTCTTCCGTAGTAGCAGCCCTGCTCATCAAAGCCATTGGCAAGCAGTTGGTCTGCGTCCATGTGAACCACGGCCTCATGCGCAAAGGCGAAAGCGAAGATGTCATCAAAGTCTTCGGCAACGCTTTGGATGCCAACCTCATCTATGTGGATGCCACCGACCGCTACTTGGATCTTCTTGCCGGCGTCAGCGAGCCCGAGCGCAAGCGCAAAATCATCGGCGAAGAATTCATTAAGATTTTCGATGAAGAATCCGCCAAGTTGGAGGGCATCTCTTTCCTTGCTCAGGGCACCATCTATCCCGATATCTTGGAAAGCAAGGGCGTCAAAGCCCACCACAATGTAGGCGGTCTGCCCGAAGAGATGGAAATGGAACTGGTCGAGCCCGTGAAACTCCTCTATAAGGACGAGGTGCGCGTGGTGGGCGAGGCTTTGGGTCTGCCCCATCATATGGTCTACCGTCAGCCCTTCCCCGGCCCCGGTTTGGGCGTTCGTTGCCTCGGCGCTATCACCCGCGATCGTCTCCATGCTCTGCGGGAAGCCGATGCCATCCTGCGGGAAGAGTTCGACAACAACGGTCTTAGCCATGTGTGGCAGTACTTTGTGGCCGTGCCCGACTTTAAGAGCGTTGGCGTCCGTGATGGCAAGCGCTACGAAGGTTGGCCCGCCATCATCCGCGCCGTCAACACTGTGGATGCTATGACCGCCACCATCGAGGAGATTCCCTATGCCATTCTCCACAAAATCACCGACCGCATCACCCACGAGGTGGAAGGCATCAACCGTGTCTGCCTCGATTTGACTCCCAAGCCCATCGGCACCATCGAGTGGGAATGATCCCACAGGTCATAAAAGCCCAGTCATCACCGGACTTTTTAAGGATTTGAGCCATTCGTGGCAACGAAATGGCAACAAAACTTCATTATTCAACAATAAAGAGCTAACTGATTTTGATTAAG
>JAGBIE010000010.1 GCA_017935145.1 Oscillospiraceae bacterium | reverse complement strand
GCCGTTGGTGGTGCAGGACGCATTGGAGATGATATTGTGAATCTTGGGGTCGAAGTCCTGATGGTTGATGCCGTAGCAAACAGTCAGGTCATCGTTTTTGCCGGGGGCGGAGATCAGCACCTTTTTGGCGCCGGCTTCGAGGTGAGCCACGGCTTTGGTAGCGTCGGTGTAGCGGCCGGTGCATTCCAGCACAACGTCAACACCCAGTTCGCCCCAGGGCAGTTCAGCAGCGTTTGCCTTGGCGTAGATGGTGATCTTCTTGCCGTCCACAACGATGTTGTCTTCGCCAGCTTCCACAACGTGACCCTGAGCAGCGTAGTTGCCCTGAGTGGAGTCGTACTTCAGCAGGTGAGCCAGCATGGCGGGGGAGGTCAGGTCGTTGATGGCCACGACTTCGAAGCCTTCAGCGCCGAACATCTGACGGAAAGCCAGACGACCGATACGGCCAAAACCATTGATTGCAACTTTAACAGACATTTGAGTTTCCTCCATTAAAATTATTAACCTTCCGCGAAGAAGGCCGAAAAAAGTATTCCCTACTTTTCCATTCTCCTCGATTATATACGATTTTCTCCTTAGTATCAAGTATGGAAACTGCATAATTTTGAAAAAATTTTTACTTTTTATCTGTATAAATCCCATAATCTACCAAAAACCACTTACTCTTGTGTGCAGTTTCGCCCATGGAAGCCTTGCGAAAAATGGCCAATTTCTTTGGCGGAATACCTTGACTTGTGCGCATTTCTGTGCTATTCTTTTCCATGAATAAACCCCACAAAGATAAGGAGAATCACTATGTTTCGTTATACTGAAAAAAAGAGTATCATTTTCAGCATCATCGCCACTGTGCTGACCATTTTGGTGCTGGTTTCCCAGTTCACGCCTTTTTGGGCTTATAACAGCGAAACCAAGAAGATCTACACTGCCGAAGACACTGCCAAGCTGGAAGCTGACTTGGAAGCTCAGGAAATTAAGATGGCTTCTGACCCCAAGGCAAAAGAAACTGTGTTCAAAGTTTCCGTGCAGGAATATGTGTGGATGATTAACGAGCACAAAGCTTTGACCAATGCTTTCAAAGCTCTGGACAAAGAACTGAATCTGAATGATTTTGTTACCATGCCCGTTCTGACTTTGGTCTCTGCCCTTCTGGCTGTGATTTTCCTGATTTTCAAGAGCGATAACCCCATCTTTGCTGCTATTTTTGCTTTTGCATCCGGTGTGTCCGGAATTGTGTTCTCCTTCACCAGCAAATTCATGGATGTTGCCATTGGCAGCACCCTGTTCACCATCATCGCCAGTGCCGCTAGCCTTGTGATTGGTGCCTATCTGCTGGTTCTCTTCGTTTCTTTCCTGCGCAAGGAATTTGCGAAATAATCTTATCTTACATAGCAAAAACGCACCATCTTTTGATGGTGCGTTTTTTTATTGCAAATCTTTTCCGATGCCTTTGGCAATGGCATAGACCTCGTCCGCTTTTTCTACGCGGGCGATTTGTTCTTTATAGTACCCGCTGTGGCTGACACCACGGAGATACCACGCAAACTGCTTTCTTGCCTCCAAACAGGCAATGAATTCGCCCTTATCTTCCACCATCATTTGGAACTGACGGAGGAACACCTCCACCCGTTCTTTTAAGGGTGGAAGCACAGGTACATCCTCCCCGCGGAGGGCGGCTTCCACCTGTGCAAAGACAAAGGGATTGCCAAAACAGCCACGGCCTACCATGACCATCTCCGCCCCGGTGCGGTTTAGACACTGGCGGGCAGATTCTGCTCCGGTGACATCCCCATTGGCAATGACGGGAATTTTGACGGCACTGACCACATCGCGGATAATATCCCAATCTGCCACACCGCTATAGAGCATGGTTTTGGTTCTGCCGTGGACAGCGATGGCATCAGCACCGCAATCTTCCAGCCGTTTGGAGAATTCCACCACATTGACGCTACCCTTATCCCAACCTTTACGGCACTTGACCGTCACGGGCACTGAGACCGCATCTTTCACGGCGCGGACAATCTCCCCTGCTAAGTGGGGGTCTTTCATGAGAGCGCTTCCATCGCCATTTCCTGCAATTTTGCCCACAGGACAGCCCATGTTAATGTCCACAAAATCGCAGTGGGATTCCTCTAGCGCCAATTGAGCGCCCTCTGCCATGATAGTGGGGTCGTTACCAAAAATCTGCGCCCCGCAGACCCCTGTGGGGGTCTTTTTTAGGAGGGTTTTGGTCTTTTTGTCCCCATAGACCAGAGCGCGGGAGGAGACCATTTCCGTCACGGTGATGGCTGCGCCAAACTCCGCGCACAAGGTGCGGAAAGCATAGTCCGTCACTCCCGCCATGGGTGCAAGAACGGATTTGCCCTCAATTTCTATATTTCCCAGTTTCATAACTGTTCCATCTTTC
The DNA here is from genome assembly GCA_017935145.1 of Oscillospiraceae bacterium. Classification (GTDB taxonomy): domain Bacteria; phylum Bacillota; class Clostridia; order Oscillospirales; family Oscillospiraceae; genus RGIG3566. The sequence continues at coordinate 17,056 of JAGBIE010000010.1, read as the reverse complement.
CTTAGTCTGTGATGATTTCGCCCGTTTCCAACTGGATGCGGAATGTGCCCGCAGTGGCATCAAAATCGCCACGGCAAATGCCGTCTTTCGACTCTCTCTTTAAGGAGATTTTTCCATTCCCGCAGGAAAGTACCGCAAGATTTCCGTGACGCAGGACAGGGCTATTTTTTCGCATATTACCAAGGCGTTTAAAGTGGTTTTGCAGGTCTTCCACTTCCCTGCCCCAAGGATATGTGCCACGATTAAAGGGGTCTTTACAACCCTCCATACCTGCCTCATCCCCGTAGTAGATGCTGGGCATGCCAGGCAGGAAAAATTGTAGTCCCGCGGCAAAACGCAGGCGCTTTATGCCCAAGGCGCGACCATCTTCCGTAAGACGATGGGCTGCCATGGCTTCACGGCTCCCCTCAAAAGGAGCGGCAAGTTCCGTGAGGGCACGGGCGCTATCGTGGCTGGAAAGCATGGTCATGGTGCAGTGGAGGGCGGAGGCGGGATAATGCTCCGCAAGGGTCTCCAAGGCGTGACGCAGACCCTCACCGCCATCGCTACCGCGGGCAAAATCCAGCACGGCTTTGCGCCACGGATAGTTCATGACTCCGTCCAGTTCACCATCGATAAAATAGCGGCGGCGCTGACCATAGGCAATTTTATTGGAGGCATCTTCCCACACCTCGCCCAAAAGTAGCGCATCGGGTCTCAGTTCCCGCAAGCGCCGTTTTAAGCGGAGGATAAATTCATCGGGCAGTTCGTCTGCCACATCCAAGCGGAAGCCATCAGCACCCAAACGCAGCCAATGGGCGATGACACTATCTTCCCCTTCCACGATGAAATCCAAATAAGCAGGGTCTAGTTCTTTGACGCAGGGTAAGGTCTTGAAACCCCACCAAGATTCGTACTCTGTGGGATAGTTTTTGAAAGAAAACCAACTTTTATAGGGCGATTCAGGATTATTGGCCGCATCTTCAAAATACACACTGCGACTTCCCGTGTGGGAAAACACACCATCTAAGATGATGCGCATGCCCATGCCGTGAGCGGTGTCGCAAAGGCGCTTAAAATCCTCCTCCGTGCCCAAAAGGGGGTCCACACGCAGATAGTTGGCGGTGTCATAACGATGGTTGGAGAACGCCATAAAGATGGGATTGAGGTAAATAAGTTCCACGCCCAAAGTTTGAAGATATGGCAGTTTTTCCTCAATTCCCCGAAGATTTCCGCCAAAAAAGTCGTTATTCCACACCTCGCCCTTCTCATCGGGCATCCAGCGGGGACTCTCGTTCCAGTTTTGGTGGAGAACATAGGGGGTGAGTTTGTCCTTTAGGTCACATTCGCCACTTTTGTAAAAGCGGTCGGGGAAGATTTGGTACATGACCGCGCCTTCTGCCCACGAGGGGGCAGAAAACTCCTCCGTGACGCAACTCAGTTGCCACAGACCGCCCTCTTCCATGTTGGTATCATGCTCGCCCCAGCGGTAGAGATGAAAACTCTCGTTTTCCGTCTGCACACGGAAGCGGTAGAAATACAGCCCTGTATCCTCCAAGGAGCATTCACAGCGCCAAATTTCGTAGGCATCGGCGGTTTTTTCCAAAGAAAAGACAAATTCCCGCTCCTTTCCTGCGCCATCCTGACGCAAAAGTAGCCACACGGCTTTCGTGTGGCAGGAAACGGGAATATGTACACGCATGACACAAAGCTCCTTCGGCGTCAAGACGCCGAAGGGGCTTTTGTGCATTTCGTTGTGACTATCAAATAAAATTCGCATATTACAGGTGCCAGATTTCGTCTGCATACTGCTTCACGGCACGGTCGGCAGAGAAGATGCCAGCCTTGGCAATGTTCACGAGAGACATATCCGTAAAGCGAGGCTTATCCAAGAAGGTAGCAGAGACGTCCTTCTGCGCACGGCGATAATCGGCAAAGTCTGCCACGGTCATGTAGCCATCGGCAGTGCCAAAGCGGTCCGTGAGAAGAGAGGCCACAATATCGTCAAAGCGCTGACCCAGAACGCCAGAGGTGAGCATTTGCAGTACACGGTCCAGTTCGGGAGTGAGGAACTCTCTGGGGCTGTAACCACGCTGCCAAAGGGCTTCCACCTCGTCTGCACGCAGACCGAAGAGGAACATGTTTTCATCGCCCACCTGCTGATGAATTTCCACATTGGCGCCATCCAAAGTGCCAAGGGTCACAGCACCGTTGAGCATGAGTTTCATATTGCCCGTGCCAGAGGCTTCCTTGCCTGCCACGGAGATCTGTTCAGAGATATCGGCAGCGGGGATGATGATTTCAGCCAAGGAGACCTTGTAGTCTTCAATGAACACCACTTTGAGTTTTTCCCGTGCCACGGGGTCGGCATTAATCATGTTGGACACAGCGCAGATGAGGGAGATAATCTGCTTGGCGCGGACATAGCCCGCAGAGGCCTTAGCACCAAAGACAAAGGTTCTGGGGGTGAAAGGCGCATTGGGATGATCCTTAATCTCCAAATACAGATGGAGAATATGAAGCACATTGAGCAGTTGGCGCTTGTACTCATGCAGACGCTTAATCTGAATATCAAAGAGGCTGTCAGCATCCACATTGATGCCGTTGGCATCGGCAATATACTTGGCAAGGCGGACCTTATTTTCCCGCTTAATTGCCATAAGTTGCTTCTGCACCTCACTATCGCCCTTATATTGCAGGAGTTTTTCCAGGTGCTTGGCATCCTTCTGGAAGCTGGGACCGATGAGGTCCTTGAGGAGTTTGGTCAGACCAGGGTTGGACTGGCACAGCCAACGGCGATATGCGATACCATTGGTGACATTGAGGAATTTATCCTCGTCCAAGTTATAGTAATCGGCAAAGATACCCCGTTTGAGGATATCCGTATGGAGCTGGCTGACGCCGTTAATTTTGTGGCAGACGGCAAGGCAGAGGTTTGCCATGCGCACTTCGCCATCGGCGATAACAGCCATATACTTCTGCTTTTCCCAATCGCAGGGATAGGCCTTTTGCAGTTCCACCAAGAGACGGCGGTTAATTTCTTCCGTGATGGCGCAGATACGGGGCAGTTGCTCACGGTAGAGATCCACGCTCCAACGCTCCAAGGCCTCCGACATCACCGTATGGTTGGTGTAGGAAAGGGTCTTGCCCGTAATCTCCCATGCTTCGTCCCAGCCGTAGTCATACTTATCCATGAGCAGACGCATCAGTTCGGGTACGCAGAGAGCGGGATGGGTATCGTTAATATGGATGGCAACCTTGTCACCCAAATTATCGAGAGTTCTATAGCGCTTCACATGCTCCTGCAAAATGCTCTGCAAGGAGGCAGAAACCAGCAGATACTGCTGTTTCAGGCGCAGGCGCTTGCCGGAAATGTGGTTATCGGCAGGATAGAGCACCTTGGAGATGGTCTCTGCCATGGTGTTCTTTTCCAGTGCCTGCACATAGTCGCCACGAGAGAAAGCGGCCATATCGAAGCCCTGAGGCACTTTGGCGCTCCACAGCACCAAGCGGTTGACGGCTTCCGAGCCGTAGCCGGAGATATACATATCATGGGGCACGGCGGTGACAGTTTCGTAATCCACATGGGCTACCTTGAACTTGTTGCCGTCCATCCATTCGCGGATATGACCGCCAAAGCGGACTTCCACCGCATCATCCGTGCGGGGAGTGAGCCAAACATCGCCCATTTCCAGCCAGTTATCGGGGAATTCCATCTGCCAACCACCCACGATTTTCTGGCGGAAGATGCCAAATTCGTAGCGGATGGAGTAACCGGTGACAGGCAGGTCGAGACCTGTGGCGCTATCCATATAGCAGGAAGCAAGGCGACCCAAACCGCCGTTGCCCAAGCCAGCATCCGGCTCCATGGCACAGAGTTTTTCTAAGGAGAAGCCACGGTCTTTGAGAACGCTCTCCGTTTGGGTCAAAATGCCCAAGTTATAGAGGTTATTTCGCAGACTGGTGCCCACCAAAAACTCCATGGACATATAGTAGACCTGCTTTTGTTCCTGCTGACGCACCTGCTGCTGGAATGCACGGCGCTTTTCAGCCAACATTTCACGCACTGCGGTGCAGATGACTTTGTAGACCTGTTTTTCGGTAGCGTCCTCCAGTTTGCAACCAAACTGACGGCTGCAAAGTTCAGACAAGGTCTGGACGAGTTGCTCTTTCTTCATGGATTACCTCCGGGTGATTTTTCTCTTAAAGTGCGCCAAACAGCGCCATATATTCCTTGGCGGGTTTACGCCAACTGAAATCTTCTTTCATATCCTGCTCGCGCAGACGCAAGAAGGCTTCTTTTTGGTTGTAGAACACATCCAAAGCGCGGTCAATGGCATAGAGGAAATCCTCTGCATTGTAACTTTGGAAGGTGAAACCACGACCCTTACCGCTTTGGGGGTCAAAGGGCCACACAGTATCTTTTAGACCGCCCACTGCATGGACAATGGGCACAGTGCCGTAACGCATGGCGATGATTTGACTCAGCCCGCAGGGCTCAGACTTAGAGGGCATGAGATAGAGGTCTGCCGCGGCATAAATTCGATTGGCAAGACCGCCATCAAACTGCAACACTGCTGCCACCTGCTGGGGATATTTTTCCTGCAAGGCACGGAAGAACTCCTCATACTGCGCATCGCCTGTACCTAAAATCACCAGTTGCACACGGCGGTCGAGGAGTCGGTCAGCGATGTTCGTGAGCAGGTCAATGCCCTTGTGGCTGACCAAACGGCTCACCATGGCCAGCATGGCGCAGTCTTCGTCTTGGGGAAGTCCCAAGTCTTTTTGCAGGGCCAGTTTGTTGGCCTTTTTCCCCTCACCCACAGTGGTGGCATCGTAGCAGAGGGTCAGGCGCTTGTCCGTTTGGGGGTTAAAGGCATCAGGGTCGATACCATTGGTGATGCCCCGCATTTTATGGGCATTTTGCCGCAGCATGCCATCCATGCCGTGGGCAAAATAGGGGTGCATCAGTTCCCCTGCATAACTCTCCGACACAGTGGAAACGGCATCGGCCATGACCACAGCGGATTTCATGAAGTTGGATGCGCCACCCATGTCCATAATATCCGTATATTCAGCGGGCAGACCCAAAACGTCCATATTAAAGCAGTTGTTGCCCCAACCCTGATATTCCACATTGTGGATGGTAAAGAGAGTCTTGGTGTTGGGGAAGGTGGAAGAAAATTCGCTCTTCAACAGCATGGGCACAAGGGCCGTCTGCCAGTCGTTACACTGGATGACATCGGGAATAAAGCCCACGGCAGCCAAGGTGGAGAGGGCGGCTTTGGCAAAATAGGCAAAGCGCTCACCATCGTCTCCCTCGCCATAGACACGGCTACGGTTAAAATACTGTTCGTTATCCACCAGATAGATTTGAAGTTTTTTGCGGCTTTTGACACGGAACACGCCCACATGGCAGTTACGCCATGCCATGGAAACGGCAAAACTGGTGATAAACTCCGTCTTGATGGCGGGATTGCGCTTCATGACCCCATAATAGGGCAAAATCAGCGCCACCTCGTTGCCTTTCATGCGGGAAAGTTCTGCGGGTAAGCCCTGCATGACATCCCCTAGACCGCCTGTTTTGATGAGAGGGGCGGCTTCGGATGCCACCATGGCGATTTTCATACGATTGCTCCTTTTTTGATGTACAAGGGATGGGTGGGAGAGCCAATGAGACGGGTGTAGGGCTTGACCGTAACGGCCTTATCCAGCACCACATATTGCAGTACTGCGCCAGTTCCCACTTTACTGCCTTGCATAATGACACTGTCAGATACTTGGCTGCCTTCTTCCAGCAAAACTTCGCGGAACAGCACACTGCGATTGCACTGACCATAGAGCTTACAGCCGTCTGCTACGATACACTCGTTGACCTTGGCATTGTCCCCATAGAATGCGGGCACTTCGTTGCGGGTCTGGGTGTAGATGGGCACTTCCGAATGGAACAGTTCCTTGCGAACCTTTGAATCCAACAGTGCCATGCTGTTTTCATAGTACTCTGCGGCACTTTCGTTAAACAGAGCCACAGTGGGGTGCTTATAGACATTGAGAGAGATGGTTTTCTTCAAGAATTCCGCCTGAATGAAATCCCGCTCCCAGTGATATTTGCCGTGGGGCACAGTGCTGCGGACAATGTCCATGAGCAGTTTTCTGGAAATGACAAACATGCCCATGCTGGCACTGTATTCTGCGGTGGCGGCGAAGTCCACAGTCATATCTGTGACTTTGCCGTTTTCATCCGTGAGAACGGCAAGGGTCTGTTCCCGCTTACCATCGCACTGACCATCTTTGCAGATGACCGTCAAATCACAGCCGGAGTCAATATGGGACTGAATAGCCTTGCGCAGTTCCACAGCCGCCAAGACGGAAGTATCCGTAAGGACAACATAGTCCTCTTTGGACAGTTCCAGCATCACAAGGGCGGTGTAGAGGGCTTCTAACTTACCACGATACACACCGGTGTGACCGGTGGCATAGGGAGGCAGAAGCACCACGCCGTTTTCTTCCAAAGTCATGTCCCATTCAGCGCAGGAGCCTAAGTGGAGCATGAGGGATTCATAGTTATACTTGGTGATGATGGCAAGATGTTTAATATCCGCCTTGGCCATGTTGGACAGGGCAAAGTCCACCTGACGATAGCGACCGCCAAAGGGGATGGCCGCTGAGGTACGATGGTCGGTCAAATCACCCATGCTGGAATCGTAAATATTGGAGAAAATAACTCCCATTGCGTTCATAGTACGGCCCTCCTTAAATCACAGCGCCGGGGGCGATGACACTGCCTGCTTCCACAAGCTGGTCTTTGCCCACAACGGCAATCTGCATATCCTGCACAGCGCAGGTCTGGGTTTCGCCGATTTTTGCGCCAGCGGCAACGGTAACGCCCTCGCCGATGATGGCGTGGCGAATCACCGCCCCGTTTTCCACCACTACATTGGGCATGATGACGCTGTTTTCAATGGATGCGCCTTCTCCGATGGTACAGCCCACAGATACCACGCTGTGTTCCACACGACCGGAAACTTCACAGCCTTCTGCCACGAAACTATCCTTCACCACGGCGGTATTGCTCATGTAGGTGGAGGGTTGGGCAGCGGAACGGGCGTAGATTTTAATGCCATCTTTGCCCGTCAGGTCAAAGGCAGGGTCTTTGCCCAAGGTTTCCATGTTGGCTTCCCACAAACTGGAAATGGTACCCACGTCTTTCCAGTAACCCTCAAATTCGTAAGCCATGAGTTTATGGCCGGCATTCAGCAGGGCGGGGATGATGTTCTTACCAAAGTCGTTTTCACTGTTGGGATTGGCTTCGTCCGCTTCGAGGAAGGTTTTCAGCACTTCCCAGCGGAAAATATAGATGCCCATGGACGCTTTGTCGCTCTTGGGATTCTTGGGTTTTTCCTCGAACTCGTAAATGGTGCCATCGGGCTTGGTGTTCATAATGCCAAAACGGCTTGCCTCTTCCATGGGCACGGTGCGCACTGCGATGGTGCAGTCTGCGCCGTTTTTCTCATGCTCACGGAGCATTTGAGCATAGTCCATTTTGTAGATATGGTCGCCGGAGAGAATGAGGACATTATCAGGATTGTAGCGAGAGATGAAGGGAATGTTCTGATAGATGGCGTTGGCAGTACCCTTGTACCATTCAGCACCCTTGCTCCCTGCATAGGGAGGCAGAACTTGCACACCACCGTGAGAACTATTCAGGCGCCACGGCTGACCGTTGCCTATGTATTCATTGAGTTCCAAGGGCTGATACTGGGTCAAAATACCCACGGTATCAATGTTGGAATTGACGCAGTTGGACAGCGGAAAGTCAATGATCCGATATTTCCCCCCGAAGGGGACAGCAGGTTTGGCGGTGTTCTCCGTCAAAACCTTTAACCGGCTGCCTTGGCCACCTGCCAAGAGCATGGCTACACAACGCTTCTTCTGAAAATGCATGATTCGTTTTCCCCTTTCGGATGATAGTTGCGGGACATGATTTTTGCGATGCGTGGTAGTGTCTTTCCCTATGTCCAACAAATGGGCATAGATGTCCATACATACAGTATAACAGAAAAATTTCAGACTTACAACCGAAAATCGGTGATTTTTCTCTCTTTTTACCTGCATTTTCCAGTAAAAAATCCCTGCCTTGCATCTTTTTTGCGCCCCTTGCCAGTTTTCTTTGTTTATGATAAGATATCGGGGAAAGAAAACCTGTCGAGAAAGGGTGGGATTTCATGTTCCCCATTCACACAAAACTTCTCCGCAAAGAAGCCAAACTCCCCGTCTACGGCACGGAATTTGCCGCGGGGGCTGATTTGTGCGCCGCCATAGAGGAAGATATCACCATCGCCCCCCATGAAACAAAACTCATTCCCATTGGCATTGCTGTGGAAATTCCTGAGGGCTATTCAGGTCTTGTCTATGCCCGTAGCGGTCTTGCTACCAAGCGGAATTTAGCGCCTGCCAACAAGGTGGGGGTCATCGATGCGGACTATCGGGGCGAGATTTTTGTGCCTCTGCACAACCACGGGGATGTTCCCCAGACCATCGTCTGCGGGGAACGCATTGCCCAGATGATTGTGACCCCCTTCCTCACAGCCCAGTTTATCCCCGCAGAGGAGCTGAGCGACACCCCCCGTGGAGACAAGGGTTTTGGCTCCACAGGCAGTATCTAATCTTCCAAAATTTCCTAGAAAGGTGGTGAATCCCATGGCAGAGTTTCTCCCCATTTCCAAAGAGGACATGTTATCCCGCGGTTGGGATAGTTGTGATTTTGTGTATATCATTGGCGATGCCTATGTGGATCACCCCTCTTTTGGTCCTGCCATCATCAGCCGTGTGCTGGAACATCACGGCTACAAGGTGGGCATTATCTCCCAGCCCGATTGGAAAGACCCCGATTCCATCCGCCAGTTGGGCACGCCACGATTGGGTTTTTTGGTGTCATCGGGCAATATGGACTCCATGGTCAATCACTATGCTGTTTCCAAAAAGCGCCGCTTGACAGACAGTTTTACCCCCGGTGGCGAGATGGGCAAGCGCCCCGATTATGCCCTGACGGTGTACTGCAATCTCATCCGCAGAAGTTATAAGCACATTCCCATTATTGTGGGTGGCATTGAGGCATCCCTCCGCCGTCTTGCCCACTACGATTATTGGTCGGGGAAATTAAAGCGCTCTGTGCTACTGGACTCCCAAGCCGACCTACTGCTCTACGGCATGGGCGAAAGAAGCATTGTGGAGGTGGCAGATGCCCTCAATTCGGGGCTCAATATCCGCGAAATTACTTGGATTGACGGCTCTGTTTTTAAAACAAAAGAGCCAGATAATGCCGTGCCTTCCATCACTTTACCCGCCTATGAGGAACTTTTGGCAGAAAAACGCACCTATGCGGAAAGTTTTGCCATTCAGTACCGAAATACCGATCCCATCTTATCCAAACGGCTCATAGAGCCCTATGGAGATGGCTATTTTGTGGTGCAAAATCCGCCCCAAAAGCCCCTGAGCCAAAAGGAGATGGACGAGGTCTATTCCCTGCCCTACGCCCGCACTTATCATCCCTCCTACGAGGCAAAAGGTGGCGTGCCCGCCATCAGTGAGATTAAGTTTTCTCTGGTGTCCAACCGTGGCTGTTTTGGTGCGTGCAGTTTCTGCGCCCTGACCTTCCACCAAGGGCGCATCATCCAGACCCGAAGCCACGATTCCATTGTGAAAGAGGCGGAACATATCACCCACGACCCCGAGTTTAAGGGCTACATTCACGATGTGGGTGGTCCTACGGCTAATTTCCGTCAGCCTGCCTGCACTCGCCAACTGAGTAAGGGCGCTTGCCCCACCCGCCAGTGCCTCTTCCCCACCCCCTGCAAAAATATGGTAGCAGACCATTCGGATTACCTTGCCCTTCTGCGCCGTTTGCGAGAAATTCCCAAGGTGAAAAAGGTCTTTATCCGCAGTGGTATTCGCTTTGACTATCTCTTGGCAGACAAGGACGATACTTTCTTCCGCGAATTGGTGCAGCATCACATCTCGGGGCAGTTAAAGGTCGCCCCCGAACATGTGTCTGCCAAGGTGCTGGACAAGATGGGAAAGCCTCGCCATCATGTCTACGATACTTTCTGCAAAAAGTTTGAAAAACTCAACAAAGAATACCATATGCCCCAGTTTGTAGTGCCATATCTTATGTCTTCTCACCCTGGGAGCAGTCTCACCGAAGCGGTGGAATTGGCGGAATATCTGCGGGATATTCACTACTCCCCCCAGCAGGTGCAGGACTTTTATCCCACCCCCTCTACCCTCTCCACAGTGATGTATTACACAGGCCTTGACCCCCGCACCATGGAGGAGGTCTATGTGCCCACCAATCCTCACGAAAAGGCCATGCAGAGGGCGCTCATGCAGTACCGCAATCCCAAGAACTACGATTTGGTCTGGGAAGCACTGCACAAGGCAGGTCGCACCGACCTTATAGGCTTTGGGGAAAAGTGTCTCATCCGCCCGCGACAGACCCGCCTGCCTCCCCCGCCCAAAAGTTCTAAAACCAACGAAAAAAACAGGAAAACTCCCGCAAAACAAGCCCCGCAAAGAGGAAAATCCGCTCCCCAAAAGGGCAAACGAAAATAAAAAAACACCACCCAAATGGGTGGTGTTTTTTGTGTTTATAAGGCCTTTTCCCAGAAGGTTTCTTCGGGCCAGCCAGTGGTGTCAAAGCAGTCGCGGATGCAATCGCACAAATACTGGAGTTTTGCTTTTCTTTGGGGTGTGGAGAAAATCCAGGAATTGCCCACCATGGCATGTTCTAACATTCTCGCTCTGTCCTCCTTGGCATAGGTGCGGGAGTAGAGGTCGATAAAGTAGGCATCCAAGCCATCGGTAAAGTAGGACATGGGCATTTGGTCGTAGGTATTAGCGTATTGGAAGGTATCGGGATTGAGTTTCTGCCATGCTTCTTCGGAGTAGAGGGCATCGTCCCGCACGGAGGCATCAAAATCCAGTTTCGCGTTAATCACGTGCACCATTTCGTGGCAGAAGGTCTGTGCCATGGTAGCAGTTTTGGTGATATCCAACACCACCACGATTTTGGCGGCACGGGTCTCTGTAAAGCCAGAAAAACTGTCAAAGCCCGATACATTTTCTGCTGTGTCGGGTCTTCCCACAGTGCCAGCCAGATGGATTTCCAGTTTCAGCATGGTGCCATAGCGCAGTTGGGGTATAAAATTCTTGGGGAATTGAGAAAGTACCGATTCCACCCCATCCAGCGCCTTGGAGATGAGTGCTTCATCCAGTTCTTGAGTGGCGCTAAAGTCTATGTACTCATCATCAATCTGCTCTGCGATAGAGATGATAACATCGTACTTTTCGCCCAATGCTTCCGCTCGGTCATAGAGTTCTTGGGATACCACAGACCCCTTGGCGGGAGGTTCATAGGCAGGCGAGAAAGAGAGAGACTCTCCCGATGCAGGCGCGCCTACATCCCAGAAGAACAGGTGGTCGCCTCCGTTTTCATCGGTGGCGAGGAAGAGATAGCCATTTTGCCACCAAAGAAGGTTGGTGGGTGTGCCTTTGACCACGATACGTGAGAGGAATGTGCCGTCCAAATGGTAGAGGGTCATTTCCATGCCCGATTCCATGTAGCGCTTGACCAAAATGCGGTCAGGGTCACGGAGGAAGAAGGCGGTGCTGTATTTTTCTTTGAGGGTGAGGGCATAGGGGCGATTTTCCGTGCCAAAGAAGTATTTGCCCGTTTCCCCAAAGACGGTGCAAAGCCAGTAATCTCCCACCTTTTGGGGCGAGGAGAACACACCCTCAAAGGGAACGGGGAGAATCTCTCCCGTGGCTAAATCCAAGAGAGCGTTTTGATGCTGTTGGGTTACCTTATCCGTATAACTCAAGGCAAGGGTGGTATCGGTCATTTCCCCGCCGTAGAGGTTTTTGGATTCCGTAAGGAGGGTGCGGGAAACCCCTGTTTTGAGGTTTTTCACCACAAGTCCGTCTTGAGGACGCACGCCGTAAAGAGTGTTTCCATCGGGACTCAGGGCGAGAAGGCCATCGGTAAAGTCCAGTTGCCAAGTGGAGGTTTCCTCTAAGTTTTCATTGAGGATGGTCACTTTGCCCCTGTAATGTTCCAGTAGCGCCAAGCCCTTTTGAAGAACCTGCACTTGAGTGGTATTGGGAGTGGTCATACCGTTGACCACCTGCCCTGTGGCGGTATCCAAAAGGGCAATATGGTTGCGGGCAGAGCCGTTTTCAGAAAACTGCACGCCGTAGACCAAAAGATGCTCCCCAAGGAGCGCCATCTGTTGTTGCACCCCATCATGCATGGGCACATGCTCTAAGGCATACAGCGCGCCATCCACCAAGGTTTTCTCATCCAAAATGGTGGGCGCGGGAGGTGCGGGAGGCTCGGGTGTGGGGGTTGGTTTCTTGCAGGCGGTAAGTATGGTCAGTGCCAACACAAGGCACAGAAAAAGGCGTTTTTTCATAGGTGATTTCTCCTTTCTTGCCGTTTCTTTTATTGTAGCTATTTTCCTGTCTTTTGTCCACGGGCAGAGCATGTTTTTTTCATTTTGTTCATATATTGCCACATACGAAATTGAACGAGGTGGCACTATGGAAAACAGTGTAAACACAGCAGTCCTATGCGGGTATGTGGCAGAAAAGCCCACCCTCTCCCACGAAAATCACGGCAGGCGCTTTTATCGCTTTACTTTGGAAGTCCCTCGCCTTTCAGGGGTGTGCGACCTGCTCCCCATCACCGTGGGGGAAGACCTATTAGCCACCACTTTGGTGGAAGAGGGTGAGAGGGTTTTGGTCACGGGGCAAATCCGCACCTTTAATAACCGCGCACCCCAAGGGAGGAAACTCATCATCTCCGTCTTTGCAGACAGCCTTTCTGTTTGCGATGAAGACGAAGAAAACAGCATTTTGCTCACAGGCGCTCTGTGCAAAGCACCCACCCTCCGCCGTACGCCTTTGGGGCGGGATATTTGCGATGTGATGCTGGCGGTGAGCCGAAAATATCACCGCACGGACTACATCCCCTGCATTCTTTGGGGCACGGTGGCGCAGGATGTGGCTTCCCTTCCCGTGGGGGCGAAATTATCCCTCCGCGGTCGGCTGCAAAGCCGAAATTACTTAAAAGTCCTCCCCGAATACACAGAGGAGCGCACCGCTTACGAGGTTTCCGTCATGGAAGCAGAACCCATTTGGGAATAATTTTCTTTTCTTTCCACAAAAATGTGTTATACTATAAGAAAATGCACCAGTGGAGGAAATCGTTATGGAGCCCATCTATGTAACCGGCCACCGCAATCCGGATACCGATTCCATCGTATCCGCCATGGCCTATGCCGCCTTGCGCAACGCTTTGGGAGACCGCAATTTCATCCCCGCGCGCTTGGGACATGTGAGCGATGAAACCCAGTATCTTTTAAACCGCTTCCATATGGAAGCGCCCCGTCACATTCGCACCGTGCGCACCCAAGTGCGGGACTTGGAGTTCGATACACCGCCCTCTCTTTCCCACGCGGTCACCTTGGACAGAGCATGGGAAATTCTGCAGGCGGACCGCACCATCCCCGCCATTCCCGTGACCGATGACGAGGGCAAACTCTATGGCATGCTCTCCCCTGAAGATATTGCCAACTATGATATGCAGACCATCGGGGACAGCACGGTGGACTCTATCCCTGTGTTTAACCTGCTGAGTGTGCTGGAGGGTGAAATTCTCAACGAAAACCACTGCAATACGGATTCTATCTCTGGTCTTGTGTCCATCGCACTGCCCAAGAGTCGGGAAAATCTGCTCTTCGCTGGGCGGGAGAATATTGTCATCTGCGGTAAACAGGAGGATATGATTCGCCGTGCCATTGAGGAAAAGGTCAACTGCCTGATTCTCTGTCAGGCGGAAGTAGATGAGAGTTTGTGGCAAGGGGTCAAAGACACCTGCATCATCTCCACCCCCGCAGACCCCTTCCGTGCCGCACGGCTTATTTATCACGCCATTCCCGTCTCCCGCATCTGTCGCACAGAAAATCTCTTGGCCTTCCGTTTGGACGATTTTGTGGACGATGTGCAGGAAGCCATTTTGCAAAAGCGCCATAAAAACTACCCCATTTTGGATGAAAACGGCATTGTGGTCGGCTGTTTAAGCCGTTATCACCTGCTCCGTCCCCGGAGAAAACAGGTGGTTCTGGTGGACCATAACGAAGCCGCCCAATCGGTGCCCGGTCTCCATCAAGCAGATATTTTGGAGATTATTGACCACCACCGCTTGGCAGATATCCAAACCACCAACCCCATCTATGTGCGTAACGAGCCCGTGGGTTCTACCGCCACCATCATCGCCAGCATGTATCAGGAAAAGGGGCTTATGCCCTCGGAAAACTTGGCGGGTCTTTTGGCGGCAGCCATTGTATCGGACACGGTCATGTTCCAATCCCCCACCTGCACGGAAAAGGACCGCCGTATGGCAGAGCGCATGGCGCGCATCGCACGGCTGAGTTTGGATACCTTAGGTAAGGACATTTTCTCCGCCTCTCTGGGCGAAGGCAAGACCGCGGAAAGCATGCTCTTTGCCGACTACAAGGAGTTCCATATTGCCGAGCACAACTTTGGTATCAGCCAAATCACCTGCGTGGATGCAGACAAGATGCTCGCCCGCAAGGACGAACTGCTCTCCGTCATGGCATCCTACCGCAAGGAACACGCTTTGGACTTTATGGCTGTGATGATTACCGATGTTCTGCAACGGGGCACGCACCTCATCTTCTTGGGAGACGAGGATATCCCCCGTCAGGCCTTTGGCAAGGACCTGAGCGAAAACCTTTGTTTCCTGCCCACGGTCATCTCCCGCAAAAAGCAGGTCATTCCCATGCTCTCTGCTCTGTGGGGCTAATATTAGAAGAAAAATCCCGCATCCTTTTGGATGCGGGATTTTGTTCTTCCCTAGACGGGTTTTTTCTGCTATACTGAGAAAAAACCCACGGGAGGATACTATGAAATACACCATTGTACTTGCCGATATCGACAACACCCTGTTTGATTTTAATGCCGATTCCTATGAGGCGCTGGAGAAGGCATTTTGCGAGTTTTCCCTGCCCTTTCACGAGACCACTTGGGAAGAATACCACGCGGTAAATCAGGCTCTGTGGAAAGAATATGAAGAGGGAAAAATTGAGAAAAAGACCATCTATCCCACCCGTTTTGCTCGCTATTTGGCGCTGAAGGGACTTTCTGCAGATGCAGAAAAACTCAATGCCTGCTACATGGAATATCTTGCCCAAGGGTCTAACATCTTCCCCCAGACCAAAACCCTTTTGGAGACCTTGAGAGATATGGGTGTGCGGGTCTATGGGGCAACCAATGGCTCCACTGTGGTACAAAAAGCGCGCATGGTGCGCAGTGGCTTGGCGCACTTATTCCAAAAGAGTTTTATCTCCGAAGAAATGGGGCATCAGAAGCCCACAAGAGAATATTACGACCTGATTTTTGCCGAACTTGGGGAAGAAAATCGCAAAAACGCCATCATGCTGGGCGATAGCCTTTCTTCTGACATGCAAGGCGGTCGCAACGCAGGCATTGCCACCTGCTACATCGGCAAAGATGACCCTCACGATGCGAGATGCGACTATGTGATTCACGAACTGATGGAATTTCCCCAAATCCTTCTATAATTTCTCCAAAGGGCTGTCTAAGGACAGCCCTTTTTGTGCATACTACGAGAAAAAGCACAAGGAGGAATCTTATGGAAAACCAAAGTGTCAATCTGCTTTCCCAGTGTAACGCTGGTATCTCCATGGCGCTTTCCGCCATTGATGAGGTGCTTCCCGCGGCGGAAGACCCCCATCTGCGGAAAACTCTGCACTTAAGCAAGGCCGCCCACGAGAATCTGCAAGCCCGCACCCGCGATTTGCTCAGAGCGCGTCACGCAACGGGCAAAGAACCCAATCCCATGGCAAAGGGTATGAATTTTCTCAAAACCCACACCATGCTCATGATGCGCCCTGGGGACAGCAGTGTGGCGGATTTGGTGGTGACGGGATGCAACATGGGCGTGAAGAATCTCCACCGCTACCAAAACCGCTATCCCAAGGCCGACCCTGAGTGTAAGGATGTGGCGGACAAACTCATTGGTTTAGAGGCAGATTTGGCCAATTCTCTATACCCGTATCTGTAAATTTTTCTTGCTATCTCCCTCTGTTTTTTATATAATAAAGGTAGAGAAAAGGAGGTGGCTTCATGGCCAGTAATATCATTACCATCAGCCGTGAATATGGCAGTGGCGGTAGAACCGTGGGCGAACTGGTTGCCAAAAAACTGGGTCTGCCTCTGTATGACCGCGAAGTGGTCAACGCCATGGCAGAAAAGTGCGGTTTTTCCCGGGATTTCATTGAAGAAGTGGGCGAATATGCCTCAGTTTCCAACAGTTTTCTCTTCTCTTTGGCGGTGACATCTCAATCGGATAAGAACATTAACATGATGTCCTCTGCTGACCAACTTTACGCCTGTCAAACCCGTTACATTCGGGAACTGGCGGAAAAAGGTCCTTGCGTGATTGTGGGTCGCTGTGCAGACCACATTCTTAAAAATCGGGAAGATGTGTTCCATGCCTTTATCTATGCGGATATGGATTTCCGCGTGAACTACATGGTGGAAAACTACCAAAAAGACGCAAAACTCATGCCCAAGTGGCTGAGAGAAAAGGATAACCGCCGTAAGGTCTACTACAAGCACTATACTGGCGAAACATGGGGCGACCCTCATAACTATGATGTGTGCCTCAACACCGCCAGCACGGGCATTGAAACTGCCGCGGATATCATTGTAAAATTAGTACAGGGCTAATCCCTCGACACAAAAAGCACCACCCCTTTGGGTGGTGCTTTTTATTTAGGGGAACGATTCGTACTTTTCTTGTTTCGCCAAGAAAAGTACCCAAAGAAAGCAGGGCAGGAGCGGCAGGGGGAGATATCGGTTTTGAACGGCTCTTTTCCGCCCTGACTTCACAGAACCTCACCCCCATGCGACAGCATGAGGGTGAGGTTACTGTTTCGCCATGTCAAAAAATTTCCACTTCAAAACTGCTACG
>JAGBIE010000009.1 GCA_017935145.1 Oscillospiraceae bacterium | reverse complement strand
GTTGGTGCTGATTGGGGTGAGGGTCCACCTGTTCCCATCCCGAACACAGAAGTTAAGCTCATCTCCGCCGACAATACTTTGCGGGCGACTGCACGGGAAGATAGGTAGTGCCAACATTCATATTCCTCCTTAGCTCAGTCGGTAGAGCACCTGACTGTTAATCAGGGAGTCGTTGGTTCAAGTCCAACAGGGGGAGCCAAATGGTAAAGCCGTCACATGGTGGCGGCTTTACCAATATCTATTCAAAATATGGGCCTTTAGCTCAGTTGGTTAGAGCATCCGGCTCATAACCGGACGGTCCCGGGTTCGAGTCCCCGAAGGCCCACCACCACGTCAGAAGAAGCTCACTCCATTCCGTTTCCTGCTATCGCAGAAAACTGCATATCCGTTCGCTCCTTCTTCCTTTTCCTCGCAAATCCGCCTCGCTGGGTTTTGCTCGGAGATTTTGGGGTACGGATTTGAGTGCGCTCATCAAATATCATATAGGGGTATAGCTCAATTGGTAGAGCGGCGGTCTCCAAAACCGTAGGTTCAGGGTTCAAGTCCTTGTGCCCCTGCCAGAAAGAAAGCACACCATTTCGGTGTGCTTTCTTTGTGTTTGATGGGTCTTTGCACAAGGACTTGAACCCCAAGGGGGCACGAGCCGTTAAGAAAAATAGTCCAGTGGACTGTTTTTTAGGCGAGTGGTGCGCAGACGGGTACCAAAAGGCGTGCCTTTTGGTCGTCAAGCAGGGCAGGAAATCGCAGATTTCCTGCGTTCTTGTGCCCCTGCCAAAAAAACACTTACTTCTGCAAGTGCTTTTTTGTTGTAGACTTGAAAATTAGTGGTTTTTGTTGTACAATTTAACGAGAAATTTCTGCACTTATATGTAGGGGGTTAGTGTTGTGACAGGGAAAAAACTGACAGATGTTGAAAAGAGCATTTTTGAAGAGTCCGAAAGAATAAATACGGTTAAAGCAACCGTAAGGGCAAGAGCGTCTAAAATCAAAACCCCCACATTGGTTGAGGAAGCACTTTCTACCGAGGATTGGAAAGAAAAGGATTTTGCATTTCCCCAAAAAACTGTCCGGTTGGGGACTATGTTTAGCGGAATAGGAGCAATTGAACATGCTTTCCAAAGATTAAAGTTGAACCATAAAATAGTGTTCGCCAGTGACATTGAGGAAAAGTGTAAACAGAGTTATTTTGCCAATTATGAAATTGATGAAAAGGACTGGTTTGCTGATGTTAGAGAATTTGATGCAACTCAGTATAAAGGTAAGGTTGATTTCATTGTAGGTGGAGCACCGTGCCAAGCGTTTTCGATGGTTGGTAAGCGGTTGGGCTTTGAAGATGCAAGAGGCACTTTGTTCTATGAGTTTGCACGAGTGATTAAAGAATGTGAACCCAAGGTGTTCTTGTTTGAGAATGTTAAGGGTATCCTAAATCACGACAACGGAAGAACCTGGCACGTCATCCACGATATTTTTGAGGAACTGGGTTACGATGTACATTTCCGTGTGTTAAATAGCAGAGATTATGGTATTCCACAGAACCGTGAAAGGTTATTCTGCTTAGGATTTAAGAAACCCACAGAATTCCATTTCCCCGCGCCGATTGAATTGGAATATAGAATGTACGACTTCTTAGAAGACTTTGTTGATACAAAATACTTCCTTCGAGAAAAAGGTATTAAGTTTGTTACCAGTTCAAAAAATCGGGAAAAGAGTTATACGCAGGTAAATGGTGATGTTGCACTGTGCCAAAAACGAAATCAACAGTTTAACTGGCATGGAGATTTTGTTTTTCACCCCCTTGCGTCCGATGAGCCTTATGAGGAAGGCTTTGACGAGTTTATCTTTGATGTGAAGGACGTCGAGGAAAAGTATTATTTGTCCGAAAAGGTTGCAAAGTACGTTTTGGCGGGTGGCACGAAGAATTTCCGCACATCCACTAAAACTGACCTTGATGTTGCAAGACCGTTGCTGCAAACAATGCACAAAATGCACCGTGCAGGCGTTGATAACTATGTCACACATAAGGGAAGGATTAGAAAGTTAACGCCTCGGGAATGCCTGAGACTGATGGGCTTTAAGGACTCATTCAAGATTGTTGTGTCCGATACTGCAATGTATCAGCAATCTGGCAATAGCATTGTGGTCGATGTTTTAATTGCTATACTTAAACAGATGGACATTACCCAGTATGGAGAGTGTGAACAATGATAGTAAATGGTGAAAAACTTAAAACATTATCTGTTTTCCCCTCTATGATGACCGTTCCTGACTGTATTGTGACCAATGCTAACAAACTTGGGCACGGACACGGAGAAGCAAAGTTTTATATCTCTTCCAAAGTGGAAATGCGGGAGTTTTATGGCGGTGAAAAGTTCAAGGCAAAGTGTTTTATGCTGAAAGCAGACCTTTTGGCTTATATGCTTGCCATAAAGAACGAATACCATATGCCCACCCAAAACTACAATCGCAAAGAGAACTTTCCAACATTATGGGCAGAGCGACTTGCTATGATAAACCAGTTGGATGATGTGGTTTTCTTTGATATTGTTGACCAACATCAAATTGCTGGTCCAAGAGGATATATAAACTCTGCGGACGAGGGTTATCAAATCATAAGGAAAATTGCGTTGCCTTTGGTTAGTTATATCTATGTAGAGAAGGTGGGTTCTGAGGAAGCACCGCTTTACTATTGGAAGTTGTTCGTTGATTTTGATGCAATATGGGAGCGGCAGAATGGTCCGTTGGTGTTCACCTACGGCAAAAAGGATAAAGAAGAACCTGCCGAAAAACCCAAATCCAAAAAAGAGGAAGAAAAAATCAAAACCATCCGTCAAGCTAGAGAGGGTCAAGGGAAATACCGTGAACAGTTACTTGAACAATGTCGCTTCTGTCCTATTACAATGATTTCAGACGAGCGACTGCTGATTGCCTCACATATCAAACCCTGGGCGGCATCGGATGACAAGGAAAAGGTTGACCCGTTTAACGGCTATATGTTGTCCCCGATGATTGACAAACTCTTTGATAAGGGATTTATCACATTTACAGAAAACCGTCACATCGTATTGTCGGACTTTATTTCTCCGTTTACCTGGAAACAAATAGGTTTGAAGAACGGAACTTTTTATAAAACAATACCGATGGATGATAAACGGGTTGAATATCTAAAATTCCATCATCAATCCATTTTCAAAGGTGCTTTTGACCTATAATCAAAAAAGCAGGATTTTTCATCCTGCTTTTTTGTTTGCAAAATTTCCTCATACTTTTTTGTGGCTATAGGTCTTTGCACAAGGACTTGAACCCCGAGGGAGCACGCCAAGAGAATTCCTGCGCCTTGTGGTGTGGTCTTTTTGTTATCCATTGAGCGTTTTCATAATGCCTTCAACTAAGGCTTGTGCCAGCACTTGCTGATAGGCATCGTCTGTGAGTTTTGCCAGTTCTTCGGGGCAGGTCATAAAGCCCATCTCCACTAAAACAGTGGGCATATTGGAGTGAACCAAGACTTTATAATCCTCGGCGCGGTGACTTCTGGTACGGATTTGACCCGTAGCCTTGGTGGCGGAGAGGATATTTTGCGCAAAGACAGTGCCCATGGGGGCATTCTCGCGATGATAGCACTCCAAACCCGAAATATCGGGGTCGGCTGTGTAGACATTACAGTGCAAGCTGATAAACAGGTCGGCATTGGATTCGTTAGCCAAAGTGTAGCGATCCTTCAAAGAGGGGAGAGAATCATCTTCGCGGGTGAGGATGACCTCCACATTCTGCGCCTGTAAAAGTGCCTTGACTTTCAGCGCCACAGCAAGGTCAATGTCCTTTTCATACAAATCGCCGATAACCGCGCCGGCATCCATACCACCGTGACCGGCATCCACAACCACTAAGAAAGGCTCATCAATCTCCTTGTGGGGCGGGAACTCCGTGGGCTTTTGAACAGGCGGAACATCGGGCACCACTGGCTCGGGATCACTGACGGGAGGCTCGGGAATGTCGGGGGTGACATCGGGTACATCAGGCTCAGGATCACTGACGGGAGTATCGGGAGTATCGGGCACATCGGGCGTGATGATGGTGCTATCCTCCGCTCCATTTTGGGGCGCGGAAGCGCAACCGCAAAGGAGCATCAGCATGACCGCGAGGACCACCGCCATGGCGCGATGCAGTGTGCTCTTTTTTATATATGTATGGTTGGGCATCATGTAAAACCTCGGTTCGACTATTTTTGCCACAGGGATTATATCATAAAATTACTGCAAAAGGAAAGCACAATCGTGAGAAAACCGCTGTTTTTCTGCAAAAAATACCTTTACCTTTTCCTACTTAGGGTGTATAATACCCGTGGCAAGAGCCGATAGATTACAATGTTTGGAGTGTAGTGAATATGAAACTGATTATCAAACAGAATTACGATGAAATGAGCACTTGGGCCGCTCAGCACATTGCTGACGCCATTAACAATCACAAAGAAGACCGCCCCTTCGTTTTGGGTCTGCCCACCGGCTCTTCTCCCATCGGTGTGTATAAGAAACTGGCCGAAATGAACAAGGCTGGCAAGGTGACCTTCAAAAATGTGGTGACCTTCAACATGGACGAATATGTGGGTCTGCCCCGTGAGCATGACCAGAGCTACTGGTACTTCATGCACGATAATTTCTTCAACCACATCGATATCCCCGCAGAAAACATCAACATCCTCAACGGCATGGCTGAGGATTTGGAAGCTGAGTGCCAGCGCTACGAAGATAAAATTGCCTCCTACGGCGGCATCGACCTGTTCATGGGCGGCAGCGGCGTGGATGGCCACATTGCCTTCAATGAACCCTTCACCTCTCTCACTTCCCGCACTGGCGTTCGCGCTCTGACGGAAGATACCCTTTTGGTCAACTCCCGCTTCTTCGATAACGACCCCAACAAGGTGCCCAAGACCGCCCTTTCTGTGGGTGTTGGCACTGTTTGCGATTCCAAGGAAGTTCTGCTTCTCATCAACGGCCACAACAAGGCTCGCGCCCTGCGTCACTGCGTGGAAGGTGGCGTGGACCATGCTTGGACCATTAGCGCATTGCAGCTGCATCCCAACGGTGTCATCGCTTGCGATGAAGCCGCCTGTGGCGAACTGAAAGTGGATACCTACAAATACTTCAAGGAAATCTACAAAAACGAAAAGTAATAAAAAGACCTCTGTGGGAAAACGCCCGCAGAGGTCTTTTTCTTCCAAAAAATCTTGACGCTTTTTTGGATTTTCCCTTGACAATCGGGAAAGATATGCTATAATAAGCAAGCACTTGAGCAATGCTGTTATAGCTCAGTCGGTAGAGCGCGTCATTGGTAATGACGAGGTCGGCAGTTCAAATCTGCCTAACAGCTCCAAAACCCTGTTCCATGGAACAGGGTTTTTTCATTCCTTGGGGAGGGAGGTTTCCTAATGGCACAAGAACCAAAATTCAAAATTATCGCCCATATCCATACGGACTTTCAAGAAAAATTCGGCATCCCTCGGCAAAGCGGATTGGTGGAAGAATCCAAAGGGGAAATCGTGTTTTTGCCCGAATATCGCAACCCCGATGCCTTCCGTGGTTTAGAGGGCTACAGCCACATTTGGCTTTTGTGGCAATTCTCCGAAGCCATCCGTTCCACTTGGCTTCCCATGGTGCGCCCGCCCCGTCTGGGAGGCAATACCCCCATGGGCGTCTTTGCTACTCGCTCACCCTTCCGCCCCAACCCCATCGGTCTTTCCTCGGTGCGGTTAGATGGCATCCGCATGGATGAAAAACTGGGCCCCGTGCTTTTGGTATCAGGTGCAGATATTCTGGACGGCACGCCCATTTATGATGTGAAGCCCTATCTTGCCTATACGGACAGCCACCCCGATGCCGTGGGCGGTTTTTCCGATAGCGTACGGGACTATAAACTCCGCGTGGTGTTCCCAAGGGAACTGCTTTCCCAAGTTCCGCAGGAGCATCATGAGGCTCTCTGCCATGTTTTGGAGCAGGACCCCCGCCCGTCCTATCAAAATGACCCAACCCGTGTCTACGGCTTCCGCTTTGCGGGCATGGATATCCGCTTCATGGTGCAAGAGAATACCATCACCGTGGTGGAAATCGTCAAGCTGTAATCTTCGCCCTCTGCTCCTTTGAAGCAGGGGGCTCTTTTTTGCGCAAATAGGGCAGTAGCTCCGCAGGATGAAACACCCGAAACTCTCGGCACAGGAGAAAATACAGCGCTAAGTATACCCCCGCCGATAGAAACATGGAGAGAAATTTCGCCACAGGCGGACAGAGGGCAAGGGCAAAAAATGCAGACAGCGCTCCCACTAGGATGGTCTTTATGGCGTGATGCCACGGAAGGCTCAACCCCGCAACCATTTTTAATCTCCGCAAACTGAGGAAAAAGTTGAGTCCGTGGGTGAGAAGAAAGGTCAGCACAAACCCGCCCATGCCCAAAGGGGGAAGCAGGAGGAATAACAGCACCACATCGCAAGCGGCAGTTATGGTGTTGTATCGCACCGATGCCACTTGCTCGCCCAATCCTTTGAGCATGCCGTCCGTGAGTGCATCGGGGTACAGCATGAGAATCATGGGCGCAAACACCCGCAGATACTGCCCCGCGCTGCGGCTGTGATATAAACTTTGCCCCAGGGCGGGCGCAAGGAGAAACAAAAGCCCCGAAACCATGGCGGAAAATACAAATCCCACTCGCAAACTGCGGGTGCAGATGCCACGGATGCGGAGCATTCGCCCCTTGGCGCGACAGCGGCTCAGTTCGGGCACTAATAAGTCGGAAAGAGAATAAAACAGCGCCGCGGGAAACATGAGTACAGGGAAAACCATACCGCTGACCGTGCCGTAGTCTGCCATGGAACTATCCACCGTGGCGGGATTTTTACTGAGTCCCCGAGGGATAAGAAACTGTTCCAAAGTGGAAAGTCCCGAACGCAGATAATCGCTCAGCGCCAGGGGGATACAAAGGCGAATGAGACGCCCTCTCATCTTCACTTGTTCCGCCCCACGGATACAGCGCAGTTCACGGAATAGGGCGATAAACAAAATGAGAAAACTAATACCTGTTGCCAGTTCACTGCCGCCGATGACGGCACAGCAAATGCGACTCATGCGACCATCTGCCCAATATTGCAGCAGAAGCACCGTGAAGAAAATGGATGTAACACGCTCCAAAATATCCGTCCAAACCATCCTGCGGATTTTGCCCAAAGCGGTGTAACATCCGCTGAGGACGGCGCAAGCGCAGTTCAGTGGCAAACTCAGCGCCATAAGCCAAATGGCGGGCAAAACCGACCCGTCTCCCACAAAGGTGTTTGCCAAGGTGGGAGCAAGGAAATATAGTAGCGTGCCCGCCAAAAGAGAGGCGAAAAGCCCGTAGAGGAGGCACGATGTAATCGCCTTTTTCACGCCTGCGGGATGATCCAAACCCCGCTCCCGCGCGGTTAAATTCATGGCAGCCACCCGCACCCCCGATGTGCCCAGTGTCATGGCAAATCCGCCCACGGTCAACACCAGTTGCATTTTTCCCATGCCTGCCGCCCCAATGGTGCGGGAGAGATACACCTGAAACAAAAGGGATACTGACCTTAAGGACAAATTGGTCAAAGTCAGCATGACTGTGTTACGCAGAATGGATGTTTGGCGCAAAAAATCACCCCTGCACCAATATATGGGACAGGGGTGGAAGGTATGAAATTTAGTTGAGACCCATGGTGTAGTAGCAGGCTGCCACGAAGAATCCGCCCACAGCAGCATAGATGCAGTAGTAAGCGAAGCCCGCGCCCAACAGCAGGGCTGCCAAAAGGCAAGCGGCATTGATGGAGCAAGCCAAGTACAGAGGCATGGCGGCTTTCTTACCCACAAACAAGCGCAAGGCTTTGTTGCGGATGGTAACCAGCCCGCCCTTCTTGGCGGCGCAAACAGTCAAAGCCAAAACACCGGCGGTGAGCAGGAGCAAAATCACATACAGCCCCGTGGTGCTCACATTGGAAACGCCTGCCTGACCATGGCGGTAGAAGGCAGCGCCGGAAAGCACGCTTAAAAGGGAAATCAGGAAGAAATCGTGAGGATAGAGAATCCAAACAAGATACAAACAACCGGCTGCGATGTTCACAAAGTTCAGAAGAGGCAGTGCCGTGAACCACTTGATGTACAACTGGAAACAGCCTGCGGAAATCACACCGCAACTGATGCCCACTGCAAGGGCTACTGTGCGCAGAGTCTTGTTCTTGCGACCCACCAGGGCAGTCACACCACCGGCAATGGCCAGCACCGCGGAGATGATGGTGATGATACCAAAGGCGTTATTCCATTGGGTAAAGGTGTTAAAATCCTGATAGTGCTTTTCAATCATCTGCAACAGCACAAACACAACGGCTACAATGCCCATGTCAATCATGGCTTTGTAGATGGTGTTGTCCACCGGTTTTTGTTTGGCAATGGGTTTGCGTTTTGCCATTTTGATCCTTCCTTTTCGGGTTAATCTAATTCGCCGTAGAAAAACATCACGGCAGTCAAGGCGCAGAGGGGAGCGGTCTCACAGCGTAAAATGCGTGGACCTAACGTGCAAATCTTCAGTCCCGCTTCTTTGGCAATTTGAATCTCCTCTGTGGTGAATCCACCCTCAGGTCCTGTCATGAGCGATACGGTTTTGCACGGAGTATCCTCCAGTGCGTTTTTTAAGGAATAGTTCTCCTCGTTTTCGTACAACAGCACGGGATTTTCCGCTTGGGATGCCAGTTTCACCGCTTCGCGGAAACTCTCCAAGGCACGCACCGTGGGAATCTGCCCGCGACCCGATTGCTCCGCCGCCGATGCAGCGATTTTCTGCCAGCGTTCCAGTTTCTTTCCCAAGGATTTGCTGTCGGGTCTGGATACACAGCGCTGGGAGGGAAAGGCGATGATTTCGTCCGCGCCCAGTTCCGTGGCTTTTTGAATTACATGTTCTAACTTATCCGCCTTGGGGAATGCCATAAAAACCTGACAGCGGACACTCGGTTCTGTATGAGAGGGGAGTGTTTCCTGCACCACAAGACCAATTTGCCCTTGTGCAACATGGGAAATGGTGCAGTTGTAATCTTGCCCATCCCCACAGCAGAGCACCACCATGTCGCCCTCTTTTAGGCGAAGCACTTTTGCGTGGGTGGCATTCTCACCGGTGAGCACGGCAAATTTGCCGTTTACCACATCGGGGGACACAAAAAAACGGGTCAAGGTGAAGCCCTCCTATCCCTAGAACACACTACACTATATTATAACAGAAAAAACGACAACTGGCAACAAGAATTATTCCTCGAAAAAGAGGAAAAGCCACCTCCAACCACGGAAAATAGGGTTGACAAAGGCAAATTCAGTGGCTATAATAAAATCCGTTCCTGCGGGAGTGCTGGAACCGGTAGACAGGCAGGCTTGAGGTGCCTGTGTCCAACCATAGACGTGTGGGTTCAAGTCCCATCTCCCGCACCAATATTGGGATGATGCTCTTGGCATCGTCCCAATATTTTTTTGCAAAAAAAGCACCACCCTACTCGGTGGTGCTTTTCCTTTATGGTTCTGTGGTTGGTTCAGTGGGTTCTGCAGGCTCGATGGGCTCGATAGGTTCATCGGGAACTGCAGGTTCGATAGGTTCAGCAGGCACATCGGGCTCGATAGGCTCTGCGGGCTTTACCACACCGGGGCGATTTTCATCCAATACATCCATGGGGTCAAAGAAATGCTTCTCAATTCGTTCGGGGTAGTCCTTCATGGTCCAGCCGTCCAAATTCATCCGCCCTTGGAAGAAGCAATTGCCCAGTACGCGGGTGTTCATAGACGCTTCTACGGTACAGTAGATGTTAAATCCCTCACTCAAAAGGAAATCAAAGCGGGCATCGCCAGGGCCATAATACACGCCAAAGGGCGCGATGAAGATATTGGTCTCACCCACATAGGGCACAACATCCCGCTTCCAACGACCAATATCATACTGAATTTGATTCATGGTGATGGTGCGTTCCGTCCAGTACTGATTGTGGGTGTAACTGTGGCAGGCGATGTTCCAGCCGGTGGCTCTCAGAGCATCCGATACCTCCATGGTTTTGTCCAGCATCCACTTTTGGGTCTCTTCATCATACAGATGCAGGTCTGTGATGCGGTAGCCGAATGCGCCCTCGTATCCCGTAATTGCCAGCGTGCCTTTTGCACCGCGGTAAGAAAAATCGGGATGTTCTTTCACAAAAGCGTCTAACAGAGGAACAACATCTCCATCGTAGGTGGGATTTCCATCCACAATGGTCACCACATTGCCGTTTTCGTCTACATCCAAACGCTCAGCAAAGCCATCGCCCTGCATGTAGTCATAGTAGTTCACATCGTCCACGGAAATCACCAAGGGTTTCTTGCCCTCGGGAAGATAGATGGTCTTTTTCTGCACCTGACCATCCACCACTTCCATCATGTCCTTCAAATCGTAGAGGACAAAACCGCCTTCGTACAGCAGGGGAAGCATGGCACTAAATTCATCTACTGTGGTCATGTAAAGGTCATAACCCTTGGAATCGTAATCGCCATCAAAAGCCTTGGCGGTGTCCATAATTAAACTGTGGAAGAAAATGTGATAATACTGCGTGCTTTCATAGGGGACGAGGGCATCTTTTTTGCCACGGATTTCCTCTAGGAGGGCATCCGTTTCCTCATTTTGCAGGTCAGCGCAGGATTCCAGCTTCTCTATGGCTTCGTCATAGAAATATCCAAGAGATAATGCCTCGCACTCCTTTAAAAGCGCTTCCCGTTTTTCCTTGCGCTCTAACTCAGCGGGGCCTGGTTGAGGGTCAACGGGCTGAGGGTCAACAGGTGCGGGGTCAACGGGCAGGGGAGAGGGGGTCTCCGTCTGTTTCATAAAAACAAAATAATATATCCCGCCACCTACAAGGGCGAGTAGAAGCAAGGAAACCAACGTCCAAGCAATCACTTTACCAATTTTACCGCCATTGGATGGCGCAACATGTTTCCCACGATACATAGCAATGCTCCTTTCTATCTCTATCCGCGAAAACATGATATGTGTGTTTCATTATGATATACCAAATGCCCCGAAAGTGCAATACATGCCTAGGGAAAAATCGGGGAAAAGCGCGAAAAAAATCGGCACAGCCTTTGCTGTGCCGAAAACTTATTTTGTTTCTTTTTCGTAGGCTTCCGTAACGGCTTTTGCTAACTGGTCTGCGCAGGATGTAGAGCGGTAACCGCAGGTGTTGCCACGGAGTTTTTCTGCAATGGCTTCTACCGTCATGCCATCCACCAGTTTAGAGATGGCTTTCAGGTTTCCGTTGCACCCGCCGTAGAAAGTGATGTTCTTTACAATGTTGCCGTCCAGTTCAAAGGTAATCTCCTGAGAACAGACGCCTTGGGTCTTGTATCTGTGTTGCATACTAATACCTCGTTACAATAAAAAAGAGGGAAAAATCTCAGGAAATCCGCAGATTCTCCATTGACTTTGCCCTTGCATTATGATAGAATGGTACTCTATAATGCGGTAGAATCGGCAAGTGTCGACCAATTCAAACTGCACAAGTAGTATACCACGGCAAAATCGGGTTTGCAAGTCCTTTTTTAAAATACTAACAACAAACCCGGGTGTGTCATTATTTTTCCATAAACTACACAGAACGTAAGAAAGGCTGTGATGAATGCAATGGCGATGATTAAAGATGTCATGTACGGCAAGACCCTGCGTAAGAGCTACGCAAAGCAACCCGATGTCATCGAAATCCCCAACCTGCTGAAAATCCAGAAAGATTCCTACGAATGGTTCCTCAACGAAGGTCTCCGTGAGGTCTTCAAAGATGTGGACACCATCTCTGACTACACTGGGAATCTGGAACTGAGCTTCTTGGACTTCAGCATGGACGAGCCCCCCAAGTACACGGTGGAGGAGTGCAAGGAGCGAGATGCTACCTATGCAAGACCCATCAAGGTGAAAGTGCGCCTGCGCACCAAAAAGGTGGACAAGGAAACGGGCAAAGAATATGACGAATTTAAGGACCAGTGGCTCTTCATGGGCGATTTCCCCATGATGACCCATGGCGGTACTTTCGTCATCAACGGCGCAGAACGCGTCATCGTTTCCCAGATTGTCCGCTCTCCTGGCATGTACTATGGTGACGAGGTAGATAAGGCGGAACAGCATACCTATACCTCCACGGTCATTCCTTACCGTGGCGCATGGTTGGAGTATGAAACCGACCTCAATAACGTGTTCTATGTGCGTATCGATAAGAACCGCAAGATTCCCATCACCTGCCTCACCCGCGCCATGGGCGTGGCTACGGATAGCGAGATTAAGGAACTCTACGGCGAAGACGAGCGCATCCTTGCCACTTTGGAGAAGGATACCTGCAAGACTCGCGAAGAATCCCTTTTGGAAATCTATCGCAAACTTCGTCCTGGTGAACCCCCCACGGTGGAAAATGCAGAAAGCTACCTCTTTGGTCTTCTGTTTGACCCCCGCCGTTACGATGTAAGCAAGGTGGGTCGCTATAAGTTCAACAAGAAGATGGACATCTGGACCCGTCTGTCTGGTCATACCCTTGCCCAGCCTGTCATGGACCCCATGACTGGCGAAGTGCTGGCTATGCCCGGCGAGACCCTCAGCCGTGAACAGGCACAGGAAATCTCCCGCCGTGGTGTCAACGAAACTGTCCTCGCTGTGAATGATAAGACCGTCAAGGTTTTCTCCAACGGCATGGTGGATATGAAGCAGTTTGTGGACTTTGACCCCGCCGAATTCGGCATCAAGGAAAAGGTCTGCTTTGCCGTGCTCAAGGAAATGCTGGAAACTGTCCCCGCCGATGGCTGGAAAGAAGCCATCGAGGCCCGCATGGACGACCTCATTCCCAAGCACATCACCAAGGATGATATCCTTGCCTCCATCAACTACCTCAACTGCTTGGCCAACGGCGTGGGCACCACCGATGATATTGACCATCTGGGCAACCGCCGTCTGCGTTGCGTGGGCGAACTGCTCCAGAACCAGTTCCGCGTGGGTTTTACTCGCCTCGAGCGCATCATCCATGAACGCATGAACGTGCAGGATATCTCTGCCGTTACCGCTCAGAGCCTCATTAACATCCGTCCCGTGACGGCTGTCATTAAGGAATTCTTCGGTTCTAGCCCTCTGAGCCAGTTCATGGACCAGAATAACCCCTTGGCAGAACTCACCCATAAGCGCCGTCTGTCTGCTCTTGGCCCTGGCGGTCTGAGTAGAGAACGCGCCTCCTTCGATGTTCGTGACGTTCACTACAGCCACTATGGCCGTATGTGCCCCATTGAAACTCCCGAAGGTCCTAACATCGGCCTCATTAACTACCTTTCCACCTATGCCAAGATTAACGAATACGGCTTTGTGGAAGCACCCTACCGCAAGGTGGAGAAGGTCTACGATGAAAACGGCAAGTACGTTGGCAGCCGTGTCACCGATCAGGTGGACTACATGACCGCCGATACGGAAGACGATTTCTATGTGGCCCAGGCCGCAGAACCTGTGGATGAAAATGGCTTCTTGGTCAATAGCCGTATTGTCTGCCGCCATCGTGAAGAAATCCTGTCTACCGATAAGGAAAAAGTGGACTACTTGGACGTCTCTCCCCGCATGATGACCTCCGTGGCTACCGCTTTCATTCCCTTCCTGCAGAACGACGACGCACACCGTGCCCTCATGGGCGCTAACATGCAGCGTCAGGCCGTGCCCCTGATGGTTACCGAAGCCCCCATTGTGGCTACCGGTATGGAACATAAGTGCGCTGCCGACTCCGAAGTTTGCATTAAGGCTCCCGCCGCTGGTACTGTTACCCGCGTTTCTGCCGATTCCGTGACCTTGCGTCTGGACTCTCAGGACATCGTGGAACTGCCCCTGACCAAGTTCGCCCGCTCCAACCAGGGCACTTGCGTCAACCAGAGACCCATCGTCTCCGTGGGCGACCATGTGGAAGAGGGCGAAATCATTGTTGACGGTCCTTCCTGCGCCAATGGCGAAATCTCCCTTGGTAAGAACGTCCTCGTTGGCTTCGTTACTTGGGAAGGCTACAACTACGAAGACGCCATCCTCCTCAACGAACGTTTGGTGCGTGAAGACGTGTTCACCTCCATCCACATTGAGGAATACGAAACCGAATCCCGCGATACCAAACTCGGTCCCGAAGAAATCACCCGTGATATCCCCAACGTGGGCGAAGATACCCTGAAAGATTTGGACGAAGAGGGCATCATCCGCATCGGTGCGGAAGTTTCCTCCGGCGACTATCTGGTGGGTAAAGTTACCCCCAAGGGTGAAACCGAACTGACGGCGGAAGAGCGTCTGCTCCGCGCCATCTTTGGCGAAAAGGCTCGCGAAGTCCGCGATTCTTCCCTGAAAGTGCCTCACGGCGAAGCCGGTATCATTGTGGATGTGAAGAAATTCACCCGCGAAAACGGCGATGAAATGGCTCCCGGTGTCAACAAGGTTGTCCGTGTCTATATTGCCCAGAAGCGTAAAATCTCCGTGGGCGATAAGATGGCCGGCCGTCACGGCAACAAGGGTGTTGTTTCCCGCATTCTTCCTCAGGAAGATATGCCCTTCCTGCCCGATGGTACTCCCTTGGATGTGGTGCTGAACCCCTTGGGCGTGCCTTCCCGTATGAACATCGGTCAGGTGCTGGAGGTCCATCTGGGCTACGCCGCCAAGGCTTTGGGTTGGAAGATTGCCACCCCCATTTTTGACGGCGCTAGCGAAAAAGAAATTCTCGAAACCCTGCAAATGGCAGGTCTGCGGGAAGACGGTAAGACCATCCTCTATGATGGCCGTACCGGCGAACCCTTCGATAACCCTGTTACCGTCGGTTATCCCTACTACCTGAAGCTCCATCACCTGGTTGATGATAAGATCCACGCCCGTTCTACCGGTCCTT
>JAGBIE010000008.1 GCA_017935145.1 Oscillospiraceae bacterium | reverse complement strand
TACGAGAAATGGGCATGAAAAAAGCCGGACTCTTTTCAAAGTCCGGCTGCAATTGGTGGGTGACACCTGGTTCGAATCCATCATCAAAGGAAAAACGGGCTAACCCGATCTATGAAAATGAAACTCAATTTTTGCGAGAAAAAAGCCCGCAAACCCTTGGTATCACTGGAAAAAAACATTGCCGAACATTTTTGTTCGGCAATGATGGTGGGGGAAGGTGGATTTGAACCACCGAAGTCACTGACAACAGATTTACAGTCTGCCCCCTTTGGCCACTCGGGAATTCCCCCATATTCACTTGGCTATGAGCCGAAAAAAGGCTGGAGCTGGTAGACGGACTCGAACCCCCGACCTGCTGATTACAAATCAGCTGCTCTACCAACTGAGCTATACCAGCATCATAGCGCAGGATTGATTATACCCATCCCTGCCCCGTTTGTCAACCTCTTTTTTCAAAAAGAGTCCCAAAAGGGAAAGAGGAGCGGGCAAATCCACACTCCTCTTTTGCGGAGATTAGGTTTCTTCTGTCCACTCCAGAATATCTGCAATATCGCAGTGGAGCACCAGACAGATGCGGGTGAGAACATTGCGGTCGTAGCGAGTTACTTTGTTTTTGTAGTATTTATCGATGATTGGGTAGGAAATGCCAGTTTTTTTCGCCAGTTCATAGCGGGTCATTCCCGCCTTGGTCAGAGTACGCTCTAAACAGACGCAAATCATCTTTTCTTCACCTCGTGTATTATTCTACTAAAATATAGAACCGCTTGACAATTCGCTTGTTTGGATATATATTTATTCCAATATATAATTATAAGAGTAGAGTTTTCGGGTTTCTCTGAAGAATGGAGGCAAGAAACAATGGTCTGGTTGCAGAACAAAAAACGGAAAAAACCTGACAAAACCCCAAACAATATACCAAAAGCAGACATGTTAGGCTATGAAACCTGCGTGGTTTGTGGCAGGAAAACTGCCACGCCCAAAACGCGTCCCTTGTCCCGCCGTCAGTATTATGTGGAGGGCTGTGGTCAGTTATGTGAGGGGTGCTATGTGGAACTCTTTCTTTGATTGTTCCCCAAGTCGAACCTATCTGTCTGCGCAAATATCCTACAGGAGGAAAATAAAATGAAAAAATGGATTACCTTATTTCTTGTCTGCGCTCTCACTCTTTCTTTGGGCGCGGGCGCACTGGCAGTAGAAAGCCCCTTTATCGATGTGCACGAGTCCCATTGGTTTTATGAATCGGTGGCATATGTGCAGGAAAATGGTCTCATGGAGGGTACGGACAATGGTTTTGACCCCCACGGTGTGACCACCCGCGCCCAAATGGTTACGATTCTGTGGCGTTTGGCAGGTGAACCTGTGGTGAATTACGCCATGGACTACACAGACATTCCCGCCCACGGGTGGTATGTAGAAGCCGTGCGCTGGGCAAGCGCCCAAAACATCGCCTTGGGCTACGGCAACGGAAAATTTGGTCCGCAGGACATCATCACCCGCGAGCAGATGGTGACCATGTTCCACCGATATTCCGCCATGGAAGGCAAGTCTATGTTGGCGGAAGGCACGCTCCTTAGCGCCTATTCTGACACTGCGGATATTTCCGATTTTGCCAAAAATGCCGTGGCATGGGCTGTTGGCGAAGGATTGCTCAAGGGCATAGACGGAAAACTTTCTCCCAAGTCTACCGCCACCCGTGCCCAAACTGCCACAGTGTTACAGCGTCTGCAGGAGCAGGTACTGTTGGCGGAGGATAATCTCCTCTTCCCCAGCACCCCCGGTGCGGTATATTCTGCGGAAGAACTTTTATCCGCAGTAAAAGAGGGTGGCAACATTATCCTTGCCAACGATATTGCTTTGACGGAGAAAACTACCCCCTCCGCCATTTGCCTTGTGGTGGATCAGACCGTCACCATTGACCTCAACGGCTATGATATCGCCTCTCCCGATACCGTGTTCTATGTGATTGACGGTGGCAAGTTGACCATCGTAGGAGATGGCAACGTCATCTGTGGCAGAGGCGGTGAAGGTCCTGCCGTGGCGGTATATGCCGATGGCGGCGAGGCGCTCCTTCAGGGCGGCAGCTACCAAAACGAAAAGACCTATGCCGATGCTGTGGACGGCCACGCAGCCGACCTGATTTATGCCGTGGGCGGTGGCAAAATTACCATCACAGATGGCTACTTTGCCCACACAGAGAATGTTTGGACACTGAACTCTGCCGAGGATGGCAGTTCTTCCATCGCGGTAAAGGGTGGCAAATTTGAAGGCTTTGACCCCGCCTCTACCAGTTTTTTGGTCAAGGGTTACGAAACCACCGAGGAAAACGGCGTTTTTGCAGTATCTCCCAAGCGGGCAGAAGCCTCTTCCCTCACCGATGTGAAGGATGCCATCAACAGTGGCGCGCTGATTGTGGATGCCCAAGGGGCAACTTTGGGTGATTTCTACTACACTGTAAAATTTACCGACAATGTAACCGTGCAGAACGCAAAATTCACCTATTTCTACGGTGGCAACGTGCAGGGTACTGTCACCTTTGAAAACTGCGAATTTGTATCTGCCCATTCCTATTCTGCCAACTTTGATAGTGGCAACGGCAACATCATCTTCAACAACTGCACCTTTGACGGATGGAGTTCTTTTGGCACGGCAATCAAGCACGTGGAGATGAACAACTGCACCTTCCTGAAAACCTACAACTATGGCGTTTTGCGTTTCTATCAAGACGCGGTGCTGAACAACTGCACCTTTGCCGATAATTTCCAGCGCATTGACAGCAATCTGACTGGCACAGAAATCCATTTCAACAAATGCACTGGTATTGATGGGAAAGTGTTCAACAACGGAAGCACCATTGGCAAGTGGTTTGTGGACGGCAAGGATGTCTCCTCCACCATCGAATAACTCGTTTTGCCTTGACGGCGCTTGCGCCGTACCTCTCTTTCCTTAATTAGGCGGAAGCGCCCGTTTTGGTCATAACCAAAGCGGGCGCTTTCCCATCCCTTGCACCAAAGGGGAGAACATGGTATAATATATAGAATCACACTTAGGGGGACTTTATGCCATGAAACAATATCTCAAAGACCTGCGCGCCTTGCGGTGGCAGAATTTTCTCTTGCTGTTGGTGGCGGGCATTATCAATGCCTTTGGCGTGACGGTGTTTTTAGCCCCTGTGAATCTCTACGACAGTGGCATTTCCGGCACATCCATCTTCCTAAGCCAAATCACTCCCGAATATATGACCCTTTCGGTGTTTTTGCTGATTTTAAACATCCCCCTGTTCCTCTTTGGTCTCAAACGGCAGGGCGTGGTTTTCACTGTGTATGCGGTGTTTGTGGTGACGGTCTACTCCGTGGCATCGTGGCTGATTTGCGATGTGCTTCCCATTGATGTTTCCATGGCATCCCCCTTGGCGGGGCAGGATTTGCTCCTGTGCGCCCTCTTTGGTGGCATTGTATCGGGCGTGGGCAGTGGTATGGCCATCCGCTACGGTGGCGCCATGGATGGCATTGAGGTCATGGCGGTGATTTTTGCCAAGAAACTGGGCATCACCGTGGGCACTTTTGTGATGATGTATAACGTGGTGCTGTATATGATCTGCGGTCTGTGGCTGAGCAGTTGGATTTTGCCCCTGTACTCCATCGTGGCCTACGCCGCGGGACTCAAAACCGTGGACTTTGTGGTGGAAGGTTTTGACCGCAGTAAAGAGGTTATGATTATCACCTCTCGCCCCGAAGAAATCAGCACCGCTCTTATGGATGCCTTTGAGTGCGGTACCACTAAAATCGCCGCCCGCGGTGGCTATTCCCATGCGGAAAAGACCATCATCTACTTTGTGGTCAACCGCTTCCAGATTGCCAAGGTGCGCACCATCGTGCAGGGCGTTGACCCCCTAGCCTTTGTAACCATCAGCGATGTGGCGGATATGTTCAAGGCCAACGATTAAACATAAATTTTCATCCCCGTAGAAAGGAGGCGCGCCATGCGAGAACTGTTTTACATGGATTTAAAGGACTATGACCCTGACGGCAAGGCGGTGGTGCGCCCATCGGTGCGGGGGATTGTGATCAAAGACAAAAAACTGGCCATGGTGTACAGCCAGAAATTTGACTATTATAAATTTCCTGGCGGTGGCATCGAGGCGGGAGAAACTTGGCTGGATGCCCTCTGCCGTGAGGTCATGGAGGAGGCGGGGCTGAAAGTCTACCCCGAATCCGTGCGGGAATTTGGCTCTGTCCGCCGTGTGATGAAAGGCTGGCGGGAAGATATTTTCATTCAGGATAACTACTACTATATTTGCCACACGGAGGATACCATCTATCCTCAGCAGTTAGATAACTATGAGGCGGAGGAGCGGTTTTTACTCCGCTATGTCTCCCCCGAGGAGGCCATTTGGGTGAACCGCTACCACGACCACGGCACCAAGCGCCAATCCATGTTGGAGCGGGAGGCGCGGGTTATGGAGCGCCTCATGGCAGAACACGAGATATAAAAACACCACCCGTTTGGGTGGTGTTTTTATATCTTAGAATTCAAATGTATGTAATACCAAAATCGTAAGAATAGTCTGCTGATCTGTTGCCATAAATTGTTACACTGCCGTGCCTTATTTTGTTAACTTTCGCCGTTGTCATCGCGTTAGTCTTGCCCTTTTCGGAGAACATCAAGATAGTAGGCCCCCATGTATTGTAGTCCGCAACACGACTTGGATTATCATTTGTGTTGTTAGAAATAACTACTACGTAATATTCACCCGCAGGAACTTGGTTAATTGTATAAGAACCGTTGCCTCCCGCTTTGGTGGCAAAAATTCCGTCTTTGGCATAAGATGTTAATCCCAAACCAATTCCATCTGGCAAGGATTTGGTGTTCTTTGGGATAAGAAAGATAACTGCACCCGTATCACCACGATGCCCGATATAGTTGTTGTACTTATAAGTAATTGTTCCTGTAAGAGTACCATATTCTACATAATCCGGGTCTTTTTCGTTGCAACGAATACAATAACCAGAAACATACTGATGCCCCAAAGGAGTGCCTTGTTCCTCTCCACAGATAGAGCACTTTTCGGCTGTAGTGCATGTTGCGTTATGGTAATTATGTCCCAATGCGCTACCAGTTGCCTCGCCACAATTCTGACAAGTTGCGGGCATGGTGCATGTTGCCGGAGACCACTCATGTGCACATGTGGCGGCACATCCAATGCAACCAAACGCCATCAACAATGCCACAAAGCTCGCCAATACTTTTTTCATTTTCATTCTCCTTTCCTCGTCTGATTTTTCAGACAGGAAAAATTATACTCAATATATTGAGTATTGTCAACAATTTAAGCATGCTACACTATGCTTGGTGAATGAAGATGATTTCCTATAAGCCGTTTTATGAAACACTGTTCAAAAAAGGAATTACTGAATATAATTTAATATTCAAGCAGGGTTTTTCCGCCAACACTTTTCATCGTATAAAAAAAGGAGAAGCAATTAGCACAAAAACTCTGGATATGTTGTGCTATGCCTTGGATTGCGAAGTGTGCGATATTATTAAGTTTGAAAAAGAGATATAAAAAAACACCACCCGTTTGGGTGGTGTTTTTTTAATTGCATTCGATTACGATTTCATATTGCCAGTCGAGGATGCCACCGAATTCTTTCACATTGGTGTAGCCCAAATCGGCAAGGACTTGGGAAGCCTGCTTACTGCGGTTACCGCTACGGCAGTAGACCAAAATCAGTTGGTCTTTGTCTTTGAGAACACTTTCCGCGGTTTCTGCCAAAGTCTCGTTGGGCAGAAGGACAGCATTGGGGATATGTCCTGCGTCATATTCGTCTTGACGGCGTACATCCAAAATGATGTAGCCCGTTTCTGTATCCATAAGATGTTTTGCCTCTTCTTGGCTGATGCTGATGTAGGTGTTAGGCACAGGCGAGACCTCCTTGGGTGCGGGATTTTTTTGGCAGGCGGTGAATATCACTGCCACGGCGACCACTAAAAGTAGTAAATAGATGCGTTTCATACCATCACTCCTTGAGGATATTGTACCCGAAAAGAATCCTTTTCGTCAATATGGCAAGATTTTGTTGTACAAACCTGTGCAACAATCCGCTTGTTTTGACCTTCTTATAGAGGGACTTGTTCCTTACTTTTGATAGGAGGTCAACTATGACAGAAGAAAATTACAACTATCGCACAAGCCAAACACTTCTTCGAAATCAGTTTCCAGGGAAGGGAAAACTGCAAATCCCCATCATACCTAAATTTGAATCAAGGGCGGGAGATTTTGATGATCTGCTCCTCATTGGCTTTGACAAGACCCATTTGGAAGACCAAAACCATCTTAACCGCATGGTGCACTTTTTTCTCTATGACTACCGCTTTGAGCGAGTGTGGAAGAGCCCCGACAATGACATCGAGAAGCTATCCAGATACCGCGCCGTTCTATCGCCAGATTTCAGTATGTATTTGGAAATGGCGCCTGTGATGCAACTTTACAATGTTTTTCGTAATCGTTGGTGCGGAGCATATTGGGCATCCAAAGGGATTCGTGTCATCCCGACAGTGAACTGGGGCGATGAGTCCACCTTTGATTTCTGCTTTGAAGGTGTTGAGAAAGGGAGCACCGTTGCAGTGTCTACCTATATGGCATCGGAACACGACAACCGCAAAGACCAAAAAGAGTGGTTTATGGCAGGATACAACGAGATGCTTCACCGCATCGAGCCAGAACGGATTATCTGTTACAATACGCCTTTCCCCGAAATGCAGGGAAATATCGTATTTGTGGATTATGAGCGCAGTTCGTGGCGGCACATGGCTTACGAACGCAGTTTTTGTGCAGAGGATTTGGATGCCTTCAAAATTGGTGGCACAACTGCACAAAAGTGTGATACAATGGAAGCGTACAGGATTGGCAAAGGTGGAGGAAGTGCTTTTGGCGGAGAATGGAGACCGAACCCTAATAAGCCAAACGATTCAAGGTATTTGGGGAATCCTGGTGAGATTAAAACAACCATAATGAAAAATGGGGACGTTTTTAAAACAAAAATCGGGGATGACGGGCGTGCGGAAAAGGAACGACATGAAACCAATCATAACAGGGGAGATAAGCACACAAATCCCCACGATCATATCATTAATTGGAACAACCCTGATAAGCATCCCGAGTTGAGTCCTCCAATCAATTATCCAAGCGGCGCTCCCGAATTTAAACAATATGAGAGGATGTTTTCTGTGGATAACAGTATTATTATCCCCGATGGCAGCATGAATTTTGAAACGATCAGCGAATTTAAGCGTAGCATTAAATGGGGAGCGGAAATCGAATTTGTTTGGAACGGCATCACGTATGGTATTGTCCGATATGGAACAAATCAAAAAATTACGATTTATCGGGCAAACAGGCCTGAAACCGAAATGGTGTGTGAAACAGCAGATGATGCATTGGAGTATATGGTTGGCACAGATCGCTTGCGAGATGTTATTACAAGAGTTAATGTTATTTCCCGCACTATCTGATTCTCACAACAAACCGAAAAACACCACCCTACACGGGTGGTGTTTTTTTATCTTATCCCGATGCGGGCAAGAACTTGCATGGTGGAAAGGCCTTTATCCGTAAAGACCATGTCCTGTATGGTGAAGGGGAGGTTTTCCTCCCCCGCAAGGCAGATGAGCGCGCGATTTTTCAAAAGTCGGTCACGGCATTGGGTGAGGGATGCGCGAATGGAGGGTTTTTTCACATCCTCCACATGTTGCAGGAGATGATTTAAATCCCCGAACTCCGTCATGAGCGCCGCGGCGGTTTTGGGACCCACCTTGTCCGCCCCTCGGATATTATCCGCCGTATCTCCCGTGAGGGATTTGAAATCGGCATACTGGCAGGGGCAAATGCCCAGTTTTTCCTGAATATAATCCTCGGTGCAGAGAACGGAATGCTCCCCGCGATAGCGGAGAATTTGCACATTTTTGGTAATGAGCTGGAAAAAGTCACTATCCTGCGAGCAGATGGTCACCCGATGTTCTTTTCCCAAGCGGTGGGCAAAACCCGCCAGCCAATCGTCCGCTTCGCAGGTTTCCGTCTCCCGATGGCAGATGCCTAGTGCATCCAAGGCGCGATAAATATCGGGAAGTTGAGAGAAGGGAGTTTCTTCTTCCTCCATCTGCGACCAATCGGGGCGGTTCGCCTTGTAGGTTTCGTCCAAATCTTTCCGCGGATTGTGGGTCTCCCCGTCAAAGACCACCGCCACATGGCTGGGGCGCAGACGGCGGATGATTTTCAGAAGCGCCCCCACAAAGCCGATGGTGCCGTGGATGGCGTGGCCGTTTCTGTCCAAAATTTGGTTGGGCATGCCGTAGAACATTTGGAAGAGCAGATTGTGCCCATCCACCAAGAGGAAATGTGCCAGAAAAATCCCTCCTTTCCATAAATATCAGTTGCATTTTGACATTTTTCTATAGTATAATGTCCTGTAAAGCATTTTTCGCTTTTCTCTATCATAACATCCTCCTGCCCTTGGGGCAAGCACCTTTTGTGAAATGAGGGTTTTTTATGTTTCAAGCCGTTTTGGAAAAAATCCAACAATATGATACTATCATCATCCACCGCCACAAGCGCCCCGATGGGGATGCCTTGGGCTCGCAGATTGGTCTGCGGGCGCTTCTGCGGGAGAATTTCCCCCAAAAGAAGGTCTATGCCGTGGGGGATGATGCGGGCATCTACTCCTTTATGGAATCTTCGCAAATGGACACGGTGGAAGATGGTCTTTACAAAGACGCTTTGGCGGTGGTTTTGGACTGCGGAAGCGCTACCTTAGTCAGCGATGAGCGCTATGCCCTTGCAAAAGACACGGTGCGCTTTGACCATCACATTTTTGCGGAAAAGTTCTGTCATACGGAGATTGTGGACACCTCTTACGAGAGTTGTTGCGGGCTGATTGCCCACTTTGCCATGGAGTCGGGTCTGCGCCTTACTCCTCTTGCCGCCAAGAGTTTATACACGGGCATGGTGACGGATTCGGGGCGCTTCCGCTACGATTCCGCTGGCGCGCGCACCCACACTTTGGCGGCATTTTTGCGTAGCGTCCCCTTTGACACCAACGCCCTCTTCCGTGATTTATACGCCGATAGTTATGAAAATAAGGCGAGAAAAGCGGAATTTCTGCTGCGGGTGCAGTTTACGGAGAAAAATACCGCCTACATCTACACCACCCGTGAGCAACTTGCCTCTCTCCAAATGGACACCTTTACCGCATCCCGTGGCATGGTGAACACCATGGCGGATATCCGCGGGGTGGATATTTGGGTGAATTTTACGGAAACGGAGCAGGGCATTTTGTGCGAGATTCGCTCTGCCGACCAAAATATTAACCCCATCGCCGTGAAATATGGCGGGGGCGGACACGCCAAAGCCAGCGGATGCACTTTGCCCGATAGGGAAACCGCCATGGCGCTACTTCGCGATTTAGATGCTTTGAAGGGAGAAACCCGATGAATCAGAAAGTGAAGGAGAACATTCTCCAAAAAATCAAACAATACGATAAAATTTTCCTCTTCCGCCATGTGCGCAACGATGGGGACTGTGTGGGTGCCACCAAGGGCCTTAAAGCCATTTTGCAGGCTACTTTCCCCCAAAAGAAAATCTATCTCATCGATGCGGACACCGCCCAGTATTTGGAGTTTATGGGTCCCGAAGATGCGCCTGTGGCAGAAGAAGAATATCGTGATGCCCTTGGCATTGTGCTGGATACGGCATCTGTGGGGCGGATTTCCAATCCCAACTTTTCCAAGGTGGTGGAACTGATTAAAATTGACCACCACATCCCTGTAGAGCCTTACGGAGACATCATGTGGGTGGAAGAAGAGCGGAGTTCCTGCTGTGAGATGATTGTGGATTTCTACCGCACCTTTGCAGATGAACTGGTGCTGACCAAAGAAGCCGCCACCCACCTGTACACAGGCATGGTAACGGATTCGGGACGCTTTAAGTACACGGGCGTCACAGGAGAAACTCTCCGCAATGCCGCCGTGCTACTAGACGCGGGCGTGGACACGGAGACCCTCTTTGCCCGCCTTTACTTGGAGGCCTTTGAATATCTCAAATTCAAGGCTTACATCTACGAAAAAATGTGCGTCACAGAGAACGGCGTGGCCTATATCTATGTGGACAAGGCCATGCAGGAAAAATTTGGTCTTACCCAAGAGCAGGCCTCTGCCGTGGTGGGGAATTTGGACTCCATCCGTGGCTGTATCTGCTGGATGGCGCTCATTGATAATCCCGATGGCTCTATTCGGGTGCGCCTGCGCAGTCGCTTTGTAAAAATTAGCGATTTGGCAGAGAAGTATCACGGTGGCGGACACGCCTGCGCCAGTGGCGCAACCTGCTACTCCACAGAGGAGATGGAAGCGCTCATTCGCGATGCAGACGCACTGGTGAAAGACTACAAAGAACACAACGAGGGCTGGCTATGAGAATTTTAGTAACCAACGATGATGGCATGCACGCATCCCAACTGCCCAACTTGGTGCGCTGGTGCAAAACCTTGGGTGATGTGACGGTGATTGTGCCCAAGGTGGAGCAAAGTGGCAAAAGCCACGGCATCCAACTGCGGGAGGCTTTCGAGATTAAAGAAGATGTCATCGATGGAGATATTCCCATTTTGTCCGTGGACTCTACCCCTGCCGACTGCGTGCGCTATGCGGTGCTGGGGCTGAAACAAAAATTCGATTTGGTGGTTTCGGGCGTCAATCGTGGCATGAATCTGGGCAAGGATATCATGTACTCCGGCACTGTGGGTGCCGTGAGCGAAGCCGTTGCTTTGGGCATTCCTGCGGTGGCGTTTTCCATCGACCCGTCTAACTATGACAGTGCCTGCGACCATCTTTCCGAGGCATGGGATTTTATCCAGAAGCACAATCTCTACGCCCTCAATCCCGCCTACAATGTGAATTTCCCGCCCATGGAGCCTAAGGGCATCCGCGTGACCCGTCAGGGTGGTCCCTATTATTCGGACGATTTTGAATTGGTGGGGGAAAATCTCTACCATCCCCGTGGCAAGATGATTTGGAACGATAGTGGTGATCTGACCTTGGACACTGACTGCGTCATGCACGGTTACATTTCCGTCATGCCCCTTTCCGCCACCCGCGCGGACATGGGGGTCTACGAAAAAATTAAAAATCTTGCGGAATAAGAAAACCGCCTGAGGACTAGTCCTCAGGCGGTTTTTTATGTTAGGAATTATCTTCTTAGAAACAGATTACAGAGTAGCGTTACCGAAGTATGCGGGGAACTGGGAAACACCGATATCGCCCAACTTTTCGCCAGCGATGTACTTCACATCGGAAGCGGAAATGGTGTTATAGGTGTTGTAAGTGCCCAGGTAGCGTTCTGCGCCAGCCACATTGGCGGTGAAGACGCCACATTCTTCGTTCCAAGTGAACACGGCGGTGGGCTCAGCAGTCAGACGAACGCCAGCCTTGCCTTCCTTGTATTCATGAACATCGATGTAGGTCTTGGTTGCGCCATCCATGAAGTAGAAACGATAGCCGCCTTCCACTTCTTCGATGGTCACATCGGTAGCAGCGGCTGCATTTTCGGTGGTAGCCAAGTAGCTGCCGTTCATAGCGCCTGCGAAGTACAGGGTCTTAGAAAGGTTAGCCTGTTCCAGAGCGTACTTGTAGGTGCCAGCGGCGGGCTGACCTTCAGCAGGAGCGAAGGTGAAAGCAACAGTGCCGAAGCCTGCGGGGAACTGGCTCACGCCCACATCAGCCTGCTTTTCGCCAGCGATGTACTTCACATCGGAAGCGGAGATGGTGTTGTAGGTGTTGTAAGTGCCAAGATAGCGTTCTGCGCCAGCCACAAGAGCGGTGTAGACTTTGGCATCTTCGTTCCAAGTGAAGGTAGCAGTGGGTTCAGCAGTCAGACGAACGCCAGCCTTGCCTTCCTTGTATTCGTGAACATCGATATAGGTCTTGGTTGCGCCATCCATGAAGTAGAAACGCACGCCGCCTTCCACTTCTTCAATGGTCACTT
The DNA here is from genome assembly GCA_017935145.1 of Oscillospiraceae bacterium. GTDB lineage: Bacteria > Bacillota > Clostridia > Oscillospirales > Oscillospiraceae > RGIG3566. The sequence continues at coordinate 30,770 of JAGBIE010000008.1, read as the reverse complement.
CCACAGCTTCGCCAGCATTTTCAGTGGTGCCAAGATAGCTACCATTCATCTTGCCGTTGAAGTACAGGGTCTTGCCCAAGTTAGCCTGTTCCAGATAGTACAGAGCGCTATCGCCAGCCTTGGGGGCTTCGATGGCATTCATGGGGATGACCACAGTGCAGAAGCCTGCGGGGAACTGCTTCACGCCAACATCAGCCTGCTTTTCGCCAGCGATGTACTTGGTTTCGGAAGCGGAGATGGTGTTGTAGGTGTTGTAAGTGCCAAGATAGCGGTCAGCACCAGCCACATTGGTGGTGAAGACCTTGCAGTCTTCGTTCCAAACGAAGGTGGCGGTGGGCTCAGCGGTCAGGCGAACGCCAGCCTTGCCTTCTTTGTATTCGTGGACATCGATGTAGGTCTTGGTTTCGCCGTCCATGAAGAAGAAACGATAGCCGCCTTCCACTTCTTCGATGGTCACATCGGTAGCGGCAAGGGCATTATCGGTGGTAGCCAAGTAGCTGCCGTTCATAGCGCCAGCGAAGTACAGGGTCTTGCCCAAGTTCGCCTGTTCCAGAGCGTACTTGTAAGTACCAACGGCGGGCTGACCTTCAATGAAGGAAGCGCCACCCTTTTTCACGGGCTTGCCGGGGATGTAGAAGCTGAAGGAGGTGGTAGCGGTCTTGCCGTCCTTATCCTTCAAAGTGGCAGTGAGGGTGTAGTTTACATCCAGTTCGGGCTTTTCGTTAATATCGATGGTGACGGTCTTGTCAGCGGGGACAATCTTCACATCGGTTTCGGCAGCATCGGTGGACCATTCCACGGTGTACTGCACGCCAGCGATGGTCACAACGCCAACCAGAGTGTAGTCCATGAGGGTCTTGGGATTGCGGTCTTTGTACATGGCAAAGAGGTAATCCTTAGCGTCTTCCACGGTCTTCGTGGGGGCTTCAGCCTTAGGGGAGCAACCTGCGAACATGGCCACAACCATGGTCAAGAGCAGGAACAGTGCAGTCAACTTTTTCATGTCTGACTCCTTCTTTCGTTAGTTAATGGTGATATTCTTCGCGGAAAAGACCTTAATCTGATAATTGCCATCGAAGTAGTCCACGATGCCCTTTACCGAGATGGTCTTGTCCAAATATGCATCTTGGGTGATGAGATTTCCGCTTTCATCCGTCAAAACGGCGGTGCGGATGGTTACGGTTTTTCCATCCTTCTCGCAAGTGAGGGTCATAGCGCCCTTGGAGGAGCTGTCCTCATCGTCCGTGGTGTAGGCGGAGGTGACTTTGAGACCGTCCAAAGAGACGGAGGTGTTCAAAATCGCTTGCGCATAAGGCACGGTGATGGTTTCTTCCTCCCCTTGCAGGGAAACTGTGCCGTTTAGAAAATCCTCCAAAGAGAGAGGAGTATAGGCGGCAGAATGTCCCGTGGAGAGTTTTTGAATATTATCCGGGTCTTTGGGGCGCATCATTTGGTAGTTCAGGTCGGAGACCTGCCAAGTGCCACCACCCTCATAATATTGCACTGTGCCCACGATTCTAGCTTCGTTGCCCACGCTGAGCACATCCAAACCCATGCCGGAAAGACTGTGACCGTAATAGATGTAGATGCCGTAGTTGAGTCCAGTTTCTGCATCGAAATCTTCCACATACACCCCTTGGGTGCCACTGTTGGTGGCGATGATGCCCTTGAAGGCCACTTTCATGCCCTCGTATGCCGAGGTATTGGCACGCAGTTCCTTGAGGGTTAGTTCCACGGCACTGCCGTAGTAGAAATCGGGGTCTTTTTCCCCTGAATAGAGGTTCAGTTTCTGCTGTTTCGCCTGATTGAGCGCCGCAAGGCAGGTATCGCCATAGCGATTACCGCCAGTATTGCTGGCCTGTGCCAAGCCGTTTTGCAGAATCTCCAAATTCAGGTTGCGGTACTCCGTCATATCATCGGTTTTGTACCAAACCCAAGCAAGGGTGCGACTACCCGTGGAGTCCTTGTTCCAGGTTTCGTTATCGGATTCCACAATGATAGAGGTGGCGGAAGAGAGTTTTTCTTTGGTGAAATTGGATGCCTTCTTGCCATACTCTTCAATTTTGCCCGTGGATTCAGGAGTGTTCACCGCCAAATAGCGGGCTTTGAGCACACCGCCTTCGATGCTGGGGTCATCCACATAGAAATGGGTGGTGTCCCCATCCACAAAGGTCTTGACCGTGGCTTCCGCCTTGACGGTTTCAGAATCCATACGCAGGGTGAGAAGAGAGACATAGTCCTTTGCCTCTGCCGTGATGGGCGGGTCAAGTTTCCCCGCTTCACCGCCTGCGGGAGCGCAGGCGGATAAGAGCAAGGACAGAAGAAGGAATAAACTGAGAATGTTCAGTTTGCGTTTCATAGATTAGTTGCTGTATTCGCACTCGTCGATGGCATCCTGGAAAGCGGTTGCAATCTGAGCGTCCACATCGTCACCCTTGAACAGCAGGCACTTGGTCATGAGAGCGCCCACTTCGTCACGAGCAGTGGAGGAGCCATTGAAGGCGGGGGAGGTGTAGTATGCGTGTTCCTGTTCCAAGCAGACCTTGGCGGACAGGGCGGAGATGTAGTTGCCACCATCAGCGCTGGCGATGAAGCTTGCGTAAGCTTCGTTATCGTTGACGGACTTGATGACGGGAACATAGCCGGAAGCCATGGAGAATTCAGCCTGGAAGCCGACATTGGTGGTCAGGAACTTGACAAACAGCCAAGAAGCGACAACTTCCTGGGGATTTTCCTTGGCGAAGATGCACAGGGAGGGACCCTGAGAGATGACCTTGGGCTTATCAGCATTCAGCTGAGGAATGGTAGCGATGCCCACATCGAAGGGATACTTGCCGTCAGCACCTGCGGAGGGACGCTGATGGGTAGCGCCTGCGGAGGAGCCGATGGACATGTAGCTACGGGTACCGGTGGTGGAAACGAACAGACCGGAGGTGTAAGCACCGTAGATGTTCTGGGTGGTCAGGTAGCCCTTCTGGTACCATTCGTTGAACTTCTTGACAAAGGCGCGGTTTTCGGCATTGTCAAAGAGGAAATGGTCGCCAGTGGCGGAGGTGTAAGCAGAACCCTGCTGTTCGCACATGGTGATGAACCAGTTGGATTCAGAGTCGTAGCCCAGAGGGATGGACTTGGGATCCAGTTCCTTAATCTTAGCGCAGACAGCTTCCAGTTCGTCCCAAGTGGTGGGAACGGCAATGTTGTTGGCTTCGAAGAAGGTCTTGTTGTAGTAGAGAACTTCGGTGGACTTACTCAGGGGCATGGTGTACATGAGACCGTCACCAAACTGCTTGCCTTCGTTGTAGTAGCCTTCGATGAAGTCGGCCTTCTGTTCGGCAGTGAGACCGAGGATTTCGGTGGTGCCGTCAGCGTGCTTGACTTCAATCTTGCTATCGATGAGGTTATCGAGGGTTGCCACTGCGCCAGCCAAGTTGTACAGAGCAACATGGTCGGGATAGCAGTAAGCGAGGTTGGGCTGGTTGCCCACGGTGATTTCCGTGGCAATCTGTTCACGGACATCGTCATAACCGCCAACGGAGGTGTACTCAATGGTGATGTTGGGGTAGAGTTTGTTGAACTCTGCGATGTAGGTGTCCAGCACGGGGGTCAGGTTAGAACCCATGGTGTTGTAGAAGGAGATGGTCACGGCGCTGCCGTCATATCCTCCTGCGGGGACTGCGAAGGCACTGTTGGTCTTCTTTGCTGCGGGGGCGCAGGCGCTCAAAAGAGCCACCATCATAACCACCAGCAGCAGGCTTGCTACGATTTTTTTCATGGTTGCTAATTCCTTTCTCTGTTTCTTTTTCATTCTATGTAACAGACGGCTTTCGTCTATTATCCCTTAATACCGCTGCGGGAGACGCCTGCCATGATGTATTTGCGCAGGAAGATAAACACCAAGAACAGGGGAATGGAGACAATGGCAACGGCTGCCATTTGCAGGGGGTAGTCCACATCGCCCGAGGCTTGGGTAAAGGCGTTACGCAGACCGTTGGTGATGAGGCGGTGGGCTTCATCGTTGGCCACAAGACGGGGCCAAATGTAGGAGTTCCATGCGCCCATCATCTTGAGGATGGTGATGGAAATGAGGGTGGGCAGGCTCAGAGGAACCATGACACGCCACAGATATTTAATATCCGATGTGCCATCCACCTTGGCGGCAAGGTAGAGTTCATTGGGAATCTGCAAGAAATTCTGCCGCAGAAGGTAAATGTAGAACACGCTCACCAAGAAGGGGATAATGAGCACCTTGTAGGTGTTCATCCAGCCCAGTTGGGTGACGGTGGCGTAGTTGGTGATGGTGAACAGTTCGCCAGGGATCATCATGGTTGCCAAAAGCAGGGCGAACATCATATCGCGACCCTTGAACTCCAAGCGGGCAAAGGCAAAGGCGGACAGCACCGTAATGACCAAGGAAAGCAGGGTGGAAGCCACGCCCACAATCATGGTATTCACGAAAAGTCTACCCAAGTTTGCCGTGGTAAAGGCTCTGAGATAGTTGCTGAACATGATTTTCTTGGGGAAGAAAGTGGGAATGTTCAGACGATATTCCTCAATGGTTTTGAGGGAAGAGATGACCATCCAGTAGAAGGGGAACAGCACTACGATGGCGATGAAAATGAGAAACGCATAGGTGAAGAACTTGACGCCCCCTTTGATGATTCTCTGGCGGGCGGAGACGATACGCATATCGTGCTCTTGCATAATTCTGTTAGCCATAATCGTCCTCCCTCCTTAGTAGTGCACTTTTTTCTTGCTGACATAGCCGTTAATCAGCGTGACAACAAGAATGATGCCAAAGAGAATGAGGGCACCCGCACTGGCGCGACCTTGGTTGTTGCTTTCCAAGGCATCGTAGATAAAGCCAACCATGGTGTTGAGGCGACCTTTATCACCAGCGGGACCCATGGTATCGCCAAAGACACCTACGATGGAGGTGTATTCCTTAAATCCACCGATAAAGCCCGTAATGACCACATAGGCCAGCATGGGGGAAAGCAGGGGCACGGTGATTTTAGAAAACACACGGCGGCGGGGCGTGCCGTCCACACGGGCGGCTTCATAATACTGCTTGTTGATGGACTGCAGGCCGCCCAAGAGGATGAGAATCTTAAAGGGCAGAGCGTTCCACACGATGTACACGGTCATCACCGCAATATTGGCGGCGTAGGACGAGCCGTAGTTAATCCAGTTAATGGGTTCTGCACCGAAGAACATGATGACATTGTTAATAATGCCCCAAGTATCGGCAATGGTTTCACCATTCAGGCCATTTCGCAGACCCACGATGTTAAACATGGCGGCAAAGACCATGCCGATGGCGATGGAGTTTGTCACATAGGGCAGGAAGAAGATGGTCTGCAGACCCTTCTGCAGGAACTTGATGGAGTTGAGCGCCACAGCGATGAGCAGTGCCAAAATGGTGGAGATGGGCACTGTCAGCACGCAGAGGAGGGTGGTGGTTTTTAAGCACTGGACGAAGCGCTTATACTCCAGCACCTTTTGGAAGTTGCCAAAGCCAAACTGGAACGTTGCGCCACGGACGGCTTCCAAACTCTTGTAGTTCTCCAATAAACTCATGCGCACGGTGTTAATAATGGGCCACACCGTAAAAATCAGCAGGAGCACGATGGCTGGCGCAAGATACAGCCACGCTTTCCATTGTTGTTTACTGTCTACCATACGCTTTGCCCACCTTAAAAGTAGATGCGTTCTTCCGTTTCCGCATGGAAGAGGAAGACCTTGTTGGCTTTCAGGTTGTAGCGGACAGTTTCGCCTGTGAGAGCGCCAATATTTTCAGAAGAGACGATGGAGCGAATGACGGGGGAGACAGCGGCATCGTTCCGAGAAACCACGGAAACATCGCGACCCATAACTTCCACATTGCTCAGCGCGCAGGAAAGTGCGCCATTTTCATCCAGTTCAAATCCTTCGGGACGGATACCCACATAGACCTTTTGGTCGCTTACGCCCTTGACATCCAGCACAGCGTCTGCGCCAATGTAGAGTTTTTCGCCCTTCACTTCGCCCATGAGCACATTGATGGGGGGCGTGCCAAGGAACTTGGCAACGAACAGGTTCACAGGGTTATCGTAGACCTCTTGGGGCTTGCCAATCTGCTGGACAACACCTAACTTCATGACCACAATCATGTCCGAAATGCTCATGGCTTCTTCTTGGTCGTGGGTGACAAAGACGGTGGTGATGCCAGTTTCCTTTTGGATACGGCGGATTTCTTCACGGGTTTGGAGTCTCAGGCGAGCGTCCAAGTTGGAGAGGGGCTCGTCCAAGAGAAGTACGCGGGGCATTTTCACCAGTGCGCGGGCGATGGCGACACGCTGCTGCTGGCCACCGGACAGTTCCGAGGGCTTGCGGTCCATAAGTTCATCAATCTGCACCAGTTTGGCGGCATTGAGGGCGCGGTCCAACTTTTCCTGCTTGGAGAGTTTGTCAGCACCCTTGAGGTTTTCCAAGGGGAACATGATGTTCTGCTGTACAGTCATGTGGGGATACAGCGCGTAGTTCTGGAACACCAGACCAATGCCACGGTTTTCCGTGGAAACTTCTGTGACATCATCATCGCCAAAGAAGATTTTGCCAGCGGTGGGCTTCTGCAAGCCACTAATCATGTACAGGGTGGTACTCTTGCCACAGCCGGAAGGGCCAAGGAGGCCGATGAGTTTGCCATCGGGAATTTCAAAATTGAAATCGTTCACGGCAACCACTTCTTTGCCTGCCTTTTTGTCCCGACTGGGGAAGACTTTCGTCAAATTTTGCAGTACAACTTTCATAAAAATCCCATCCTATTCTTGAAATTTTTAATTCACACATTAATAGGGCGCGCGATTGGCCCGTTCTTCCGCCAAGCGGGTTTTGTAAGCAAGCAGTTCCTCTGCATCGGCAAAAATCCGCTGGCTTTTCACATCCACCACGGCAGTGCCTGCCATGAGGTCGTGCAGTTGGCTGTGATTTTCATTGACGCAGAACAAAATCCCCTGTACCAACAAAAGCACGCCCAGCACGATAACCCCCAACATACCCATAGCCCCAAAGAAGAGCATAATGAGAATATACACGGGAATCATGGTTTCTACAGTGAATTTGCCCAAGATGGCACGGACAAACAGTTGCACGGTGGTCACACGGACGCCATCAATCCGCACAAGACCCAAGCCGAAGATTTTCTTGCCGATGGTCTGCCCATCGTGAAACAGCAGAGGCACCAGAAATTCCATGCCCAAAAATCCGCCCAAAAGCGACAAGGACACCAGCACCAGCAAAAGGGAAATCACCCGATTATAGGCCTCGATGGCTTCTTCATCGTGAATGAGGGCATCGTAAGCGGCATCGTAATTTTTCTTTTCCTCTTCCGTGAAGGATTCGTACTCCTCTTGGGTCAGGGCAAAACTGACGCCGTACTCCGTTTCATAGCGGGTATAGGCTTTGTCCAAGGTTTCGCTATGGCGGTCATAGCCTGTGACTTGCGCCAGCAAAAGATAAAGCCCCACAGCGAGCACCATGGTCAAAAGTCCATCGAAGAGCCACGCGGCAATCCGTTTCCACACGGATGCAATTTGCAGTTGTTCTCTCGTGACTGACCACCTCCTGAAGGGCATTTTATATTAAGTATATTCTACCACATTCCCTTCAAAAATGCCATAGGAAAAGTGCGGTTTTTGGCGATTTTAAGGGTCTTTTTCCAAAATAATGTTACGTAAACCAAAGAAGATTTCCATATCCACAAAAAGGTCGCCCCGCCCTGTGCCAAGGGCGATATCGGGCTTGTTTTTTCCGTGGAAATCACTGCCCCCGCTGGGCAAAAGCCCGTACATTTGGCAGAGGGAGAGCAAATTTTCCCGCTCCGCGGGGCTAAACTTGGGATAGTAAACCTCCATGGCGCGAAGCCCCTTGGCTTGGGGGAGAAACTGCAAAAGTTCCTCATGACTCAAGTTTAAATACGGATGGGCAAGGACACTCACCGCATCCAATTCCCCCACAAAGCCGATGGCATCAAAAACATCGGGTCGCGTGGGCGGGATATAATGCCCGTGGCGCAGATCAAGATAGTTGTGGAAGGCTTCTTTCACCGAGGAAACATAGCCCTTTTCGACCATCGCCCCACCAATGACAGCGCGGTTGACCATGCCATCGGGCGTGGAGCGGGAGATTTCATCGTAGTCGAGGAAAATGCCCACTTTTTTGAGGTTTTCCAAAAGGCGCAGGTTGCTATCTTCTTTCTCCCGAAGCATGGGGCGGGCATAGTCCGCCACATGAGAAAAGTACTTTTCTTTTAGAAACAGCGCCAAAAGGTGCAGTTCCTTTCCCAAATACTCCACAGAAAGTTCCGTACCTGCCACTGCCTCCACAGGGCTGTTTTTTCCATAAAAAAGGAACTCCTCCAAACCAGAAACAGAGTTGTGGTCACACAGCGCCACAGCGCCCAAATGGGCTTCTTCCGCCGCCAAGAGGAGTTCTTGGGGGCTGAGCGTGCCATCGGAATAATGGCTGTGGGTGTGCAGATCACAAAAGCCGTTCATGGAGCAGTTCCTTTCATGATATTTCTATTTTTTCCGCCGTTTTTTGCCGAAAAGGGAGCAGAGAATATCCTCCGCGGCGGCATCAGCATCGTGACTATCCACGGTGTAGTCGCAGATGGCGGCATTTTTCTCCTCCGCCTCCAAGGCGAGGATACGGGAGATTTTTTCCTCCTCCTGCAGGGGTTTTTGCAGGATGGCGGAGAGGATATCCCGCTTACTGCGGCGGAGATACACGGTGATGACATTGGGAAAATGGGTTTTCATGCTCATGGCGCCACAGATATCCATAACGGTAATCACATGCTTGCCACCGTCTAAGATGTTCTGCACATCTTCCATACGGCTCCCGTAGTGATGTCCCGCATACATGGTGGATTCAAAGAGTTCGCCCTTGTCTTTCATCTGGCGGAAGGAGTCCACAGAGACATAGTGATAAAAATCTTCCCCCAAGAAGCCAACGGAGGCATCCGTAGTGTAGGAAACCAGTTTGCCAAAACCGCGGGAGCGCTTCAAAATCCGTTGGGCAACCTGATTCTTCCCCGAGCCTGTGGGACCCACCAACACGAGGATTTTCTTTTCCTCCTCTGCGGGCAGTGCACGGTGGGGGTTATAACTATCGGCAATGACTTCCACCACTTTGAGGAATTCCTGATAGGTGTTCACCGCCAAGATGCCCGTGGCATCCTGATTCCAGGGTCTGCGCATCAAAATGGGGTAACTGGCGTTGGAGGCAAAGACATTGTGCATGCCATCGTCCAAGAGGATGTCCACATCGATTTTATCCTTGCGAGAGCCCATATAGATATGGTCTTGGGGAATTTCGGGGAATTCCTCCATAATCCGCTTGGCGCGGATGGACATAAATTCGGGATACACGGAGGTGGAGACGAACACTTCCGTCATTTTGGAGAGTTTTTTCACAAACTCCTTTGCCCCTTGGATGACAGGTTGCGTCTCAAAAAACTGGGGGTCATGGAAAAACTCAAAAATCACATCGGCACGGGTGCCCAGTTTTCCCCAGCGGTTTACCTCATAGATGGACAGAGGGGGGTCAAAGTGATATTTCTCGTTGGCAAGGCGGATGGCATAGGGCACGCACTCCATAAGTACATCGTCAATATCCAGCGCGCAGGACAGGCGAAAGGCACGATTCATCTTGTAGGGCACCTCCTTACAAAGGGATTTACGGGGATAAAAAAGCCTTCCGCGCACAAGGGCACGAAAAGGCATTTTCTGCCCCCTTATTGTAGCGGAAAAGGGCGCAAAAAGCAACACGAAAATACTTTTTGACGGAAAATTGGGAAAGCTCTTGCAAGAGAACACTAAATCTTGTATTATGGGTGAGGATTTTTTATATTCGAGGTGTTTTATGCTCCGAAATTTGGTGGGCGACCGCCCTTTTTATAAGCGACTTTTCTCTTTGATGATTCCCATTATGATTCAAAACGGCATCACAAATCTGGTGAACATGCTGGACAATATTATGATTGGCGCTGTGGGCACGGCGGAGATGACGGGCGTGGCTGTGGCAAACCAACTGTTCTTTGTCTTTAACCTGTGCATCTTTGGCGCGGTCAGCGGTGCGGGCATCTATGGGGCGCAGTTTGTGGGCAGTGGTGACATGGATAATGTGCGCAATACCTTCCGTTTTAAACTGCTGTTTTCCACCCTCATTGCATCCTTGGGCATTGGGCTGTTTTTGACCTTTGGGGAAAATCTGCTTTCTGCCTATATGAAAGGTGAGCAAGGGGTTACCGACCCTGTGGCAACTTTGAATTTTGCCAAGGATTATCTGCTCATTATGCTCATTGGGCTTGTGCCTTTTGCCCTGACCCAGTGCTATTCGGGCACCCTCCGTGAGGCGGGCAAGCCCATCCTGCCCATGGTTGCGGGCATGATTGCCGTTGCGGTGAATATGAGTTTTAACTACATTCTCATCTTCGGCAAATTTGGCGCTCCCAGATTGGGTGTGCAGGGAGCTGCCATCGCCACGGTCATGAGCCGATTTGTGGAACTGATTGTGGTTTCTATCTATTCCCACCGCCGTACAGAGGAATTCCCCTTCTTCCGAAAAGTGTTCCGCGGATTTAGAATTCCCAAGGAACTGACCCAAAAACTTCTGCTAAAGGCTCTGCCCCTTATGGCAAACGAGACCTTGTGGGCGGCAGGCATTGCCTTGGTGAACCAAAGTTACTCCCTGCGGAGTTTGGATGCCATGGCTGCCAACAACATCTCCCAGACCTTCTGGAATGTGTTTTCCATCGCCTTTTTGGCAGTGGGCAACGCCATTGCCATCATCTTGGGGCAGACTTTGGGCGCTGGGGAACTGCAAAAGGCAAAGTCAGACAGCTATAAACTGGTCGCTTTCTCCTTTGTGATTTCCACCGTGGTGGGCGCGGTGTATTTCCTTGTGGCAAACTTTATCCCCTATCTTTACAACACAGAGCAGGAAATCCGCAACCTTGCCACCCTGCTGATGCAAATTTCTGCCATTGCCATGCCCTTTGATGCCGTGGCGCACGCCTCCTATTTCTCCCTGCGGTCGGGGGGCAAAATGCTCATTACCATCATCTTTGACAGTGGCTTTATGTGGTGCGTGAATGTGCTTTTGGCGTTCATCCTCAGCCGATTCACCACCGTGTCTTTCCCTGTGATGTTTGCCATCATCCAGTCCATCACCCTTTTGAAAGCAGTTGGCGGTATTTTGCTCCTGCGGAGCGATTTCTGGGTGAAAAACATCACCCAAAACGAGAGATCAGAAAGAGGTTTCTAACCCATGGCACACTCCCCCGTACTCCATGCACCACGATTCCATCGTGGGCATCATCATATTTCCGTGGACCCTGTGTGGGCGTTTTTCAAAAAGAATACGGTCTTGTGCGTGGCGGCTTTTGCGGCATTTCTCACCTCCATGGCAGTGCCTGTGGATGCCGAGTATTGGGGCTATTTCGATTTTAAGACCCTCACTTGCCTCTTTTGCGTGCTGGCGGTGGTCTGCGCTCTGAAAAACATCCGCTTTTTCTACACCTTGGCGCAGAAAATCGTAAAATGCTTCAAGACCGCCCGCCTTTCGGTGCTGGCGCTGGTGTATATCACCTTCATTGGCTCTATGCTCATCGCCAACGATATGGCGCTACTCACCTTTTTGCCCTTGGGCTACTTTGTGCTCCACTCCACGGGGAAGGAAAAGTACATGTCCTTCACCTTTATCATGCAGAACATTGCCGCAAACTTAGGCGGCATGCTCACCCCCTTCGGCAATCCCCAAAACCTGTACCTCTACACCAAGTTTTCCATCCCCACTGGGGAGTTTATGGGCATTATGGCACTGCCTTTTGTGCTGGCGGTGGCGCTTATCACCCTGTGCTGTTTGGTGTTTGTAAAGCCCGAACCTCTCATGGTAAAAGACAGCGAGACGAAACTGCCTCCCGCCCGCACCATCGTGTATCTTCTGCTGTTTCTCTATGCCATCGCCATTGTGTTTCGTGGCATTCCCTACTGGACGGGGCTCATTGTCATTCCCGTGGCGCTGTTTTTCTTAGACCGCAAAGCCCTCCGCGATGTGGATTATCCCCTGCTTCTGACCTTTGTGTTTTTCTTCATCTTTGCGGGGAATATGGCGCGGATGGACGGGGTGCGCAGACTTCTTTCCTCCCTTATGGAGAAAAATGCTCTGCTGGTTTCCGTACTCAGTTGTCAAGGGATTTCCAATGTGCCCTCCGCCATTCTCCTTTCCCAATTCACGGAGAATTATCCCGCCCTGCTGGTGGGCGTGAACATCGGCGGTACGGGAACGCTCATTGCATCCTTGGCAAGTTTAATCACCTTCCGCGAGTATGTAAATCACAATCCCACTAAGAGCGCATCCTATGTGAAGGAATTTTCCCTGTTTAACTTCTCCTTCCTTGCCATTCTCACCGTTACCATGCTTTTGGTGATGTAAAAAAAGAAACAAAAAAGCACCACCCGCTTGGGTGGTGCTTTTTTATGTTTCCGCTTCCTGCAAATAGCGCTCTTCAGCCTCCTGCATGGCGGAAATCAGGCGCTGTTTTGCCTCTTCCGTTTTTTCTTGTTCCAAAAGTTCTACTGCATCCGCCATGGTGGCAAATAAAGAAAAATACAGCCCCTCAAAATCGACCATTTTGAAACCCCTTCCACATTTTCAATGCGTCACAATTGCGTCAAATTTACAAGTTTAGTATAATATGACGCTATTATGATGTCAATACTAAGTTAAGGAGGCGTCATAAATGGAAGGCAATTTAGTGCGTTACACCTTGCGTGTCAATCCGCAACTTTTGGAAAAATTGGGCTACATTGCAGATTTTGAGGGGCGCTCCAAGAACAAGGAATTGGAGCAGATGATTAAGCGCCGTATTGCGGAGTTTGAAGCCGCCAACGGCAAAATTGATACCATGCAGAGATGATAAAAAGCACCACCCACACGGGTGGTGCTTTTTTACGGGACGCCGAGGACGCCCCGCCCCTACGTTTCCGCATTGGGGTATGGCATGGCGGGCGGATATGGAATCCGCCCCTACGCACAAAAAATCCCACCTTCTTTGAGGTGGGATTTTTCTTCTTTTACTTGCCCTGTTCCAGAGCCAGGGTGCGGGTGGTCAGGTCGCAGACTTCGGTAGGTCCAAAGTACTGGATGGCACCGGGGTAGACATAGCAGGTTTCCACTGCCCAAGTGGCACGGCGTTCTGCAAAGTAGGTAAAGGGCTTACCATCCAGTTCCACAAGAGCCTTGCGGATAACGGGCTTATCAGCACCGTGACGGCGTTCCATGTTCATCATCTTGGTGATGGGCATACCGCCAGCCACCCACTCTTCCGCGGGGCTGGAAAGGTTAGAAACCTTAGAAAGATAGCCGGTGTAGCCGTACTGGATGAGCATGAAAGCGTTGTAGCCCAAGGAATAGCAGTAGTCGGCATCGAAATTAGAGGGGAATGCGCAACGGCCTTCGTAGCCCAAGAAGTGATGCAGGGGGCTGAACTTGCCCTTGTATTCACCCTTTGCCTTGCGGTCGGCAAGGTTCTTCTTGACCATTTCGGAGAAGAGCTTTTCGGACTCGATGAGAGAAACCTGCACGTTGCCGTGGGGGTCGCGCTCCAAGAACAGCTGCTGCTGGATGCCTTCGGGAAGTTGTGCGAACACTGCCATGGAAGCGGGGGTGAGACCTGCTTCGATGAAAGCGTACTTTTCTTTCCAAGTGGCAAGGGCGTTGAAGGCATCGGCCTTAGCGCCAGCGAGGAGTTCGTTAATCTCCGCAATGAGCACGGAGAATTCGGGCACGAATTCCACAATGCCTTCGGGAATAATGGCAACACCGAAGTTCCAACCCTTAGCGGCGCGGTTGGCAACAGAATCGGCAATATAATCGGTGATTTCAGCCAAGGACATCTTCTTCTCGGCCACTTCTTCGCCGATGAGGCAGATGTTGGGCTGGGTCTGCAGGGCAGTTTCCAGCGCCACATGAGAAGCGCTACGACCCATGACCTTCACAAAGTGCCAGTACTTCTTGGCGGAGTTGGCATCGCGCTCGATGTTGCCCACGATTTCCGCATAGGTCTTGGTGGCAGTATCGAAACCGAAGGAGCATTCGATATCTTCGTTCTTCAGGTCGCCATCGATGGTCTTGGGGCAACCGATGACCTGCACGCCACTGTTATGGGCGGCAAAATATTCTGCCAACACGGCGGCGTTGGTGTTGGAATCGTCACCACCGATAATCACGATGGCGGTGATGCCGTGCTTCTTGCACACGCCTTCCACGATTTTGAACTGCTCTTCCGTCTCCAACTTGGTACGGCCAGAGCCGATGATATCAAAACCGCCGGTGTTGCGGTAAGCATTGATGTATTCGTCATCAAAAATCACATAGTCATCTTCAATAAGACCGCTGGGGCCACCCTTGAAGCCGTAGAGGACATTGTCCTGATCGGTGGCTTTGAGGGCATCGTACAGACCACAAATGACATTGTGGCCACCGGGGGCCTGACCGCCGGAGAGAATCACGCCCACCACCTGCTTTTTGGTGGCGGAGGTGTTTTTGCCCTTCTGGAAGGTGATTTCATTCTTGCCGTAGGTGTTGGGGAAGAGAGCGGCAATCTTCTCCTGATCGGCTACGGACTGGGTGGGGGCGCCATCCTTGACGCAAATTTCTGCAATACCGCCACGGAGCATGCCGGGCAGTTTGGGGCTATACTGGTATCTTGCCTGTTGCAGGGGGGTGATTTTCATGGTAGACACTCCTTATTCTTGTGATTTCACGGGCATTATACTCCATTTTTGCCCAAAGGTAAATAGGCAAGAGGCATAATTTTCTCCAAAAAATCGCCTAAAATCCCACGAGAAACTGTGTACATGGGCGATTTTCAAGTTTTGTATTGAAAACGGAAAAAACTATGGTATAATGGGATTCGTAAAACTGCGGGTCTGCCCGTGAAATAAGAAAGGATTGAATCCAAATGGCTCTTGTTACTACTACCGAAATGTTCAAGAAGGCTTATGACGGCGGTTACGCCATCGGCGCTTTCAACGTGAACAACATGGAAATCGTCCAGGCCATCACCGAAGCTTGCAAGGAAGAAAATTCTCCCGTTATCCTGCAGGTTTCCAAGGGCGCCCGCGCCTACGCCAACCACACCTATCTGGTGAAACTGGTGGAGGCCGCTGTGCTGGAATGCCCCGAAATCCCCATCGCCTTGCATCTGGACCATGGCGACAGCTTTGAAACTTGCAAAAGCTGCATCGATGGCGGTTTCACCTCCGTCATGATTGACGCTTCCTCCAAGCCCTTTGCAGAAAACATTGAAATCACCAAGAAAGTTGTGGAATACGCCCATGACCACGGTGTGGTTGTGGAAGCCGAACTGGGCTCTCTTGCCGGCATCGAGGACGAAGTGAACGTTTCTTCTGAAGCTGCTTCCTACACCCGTCCCGAAGAAGTGGAAGAGTTCGTCACCAAGACCGGTTGCGACTCCCTGGCCATTGCCATCGGCACTTCCCACGGCGCTTACAAGTTCACTCCCGAACAGTGCACCCTGAACGAACAGGGCATTCTGGTTCCTCCTGCACTGCGCTTTGATGTGCTGGAAGAAGTCACCAAGCGTCTGCCTGGCTTCCCCATCGTTCTCCACGGCTCTTCTTCCGTGCCCCAGGAATACGTGAAGATGGTCAACGAAAACGGCGGCAAGATGCCCAACGCCATCGGTGTTCCCGAAGAACAGCTCCGCAAGGCCGCTGCTCTGTCCGTCTGCAAGATCAACATCGACTCCGACCTGCGTCTTGCTATGACCGGCACCATCCGTCAGTTCTTCAACGAACAGCCCTCCAAGTTTGACCCCCGCGAGTACCTGAAACCCGCTCGTGCAAACATCAAGGAACTGGTTCGCCACAAGCTGGTGAACGTTCTGGGCTGCGCTGGCAAGGCCTAAGATTTGTCCATAAGAAAATGACTTGCTCACACGAGCAGGTCATTTTTTCTGCGTTGGGGACGATTTGTACTTTTCTTGCTTGCCAAGAAATGGAACGGGCGGATATGGAAATCCGCCCCTACACCCACGCCTGCAAACCCTCCGTAGGGGACGACAGCCTCGGCGTCCCGCAAAAAAGCACCACCCAAGCGGGTGGTGCTTTTTTATTTCTTCTTAGGATACGGGGTTTTCACATCGGTGCGACCTAGGAGGTAGTCCACACTGACGGAGTAAAAATCCGCCAGTTTTTCTGCCAAATCCAAGGGCAGAGGGCGCTCGCCCCGTTCATATTTGGAGTAGAGTGATTGGTCGCACAAAAGATATTCTGCAATTTGCCGTTGTTTTAAATCGCGGTCTTCCCGCAAATCACGAATGCGCAAATTCATATTCATCACCGCAATCAGCATAACGCAGGACAAATCGTCCTATTGATTTATTGGACAATATGTCCTAAAATATTCTTGAGGTGATGAAGATGCCGAATTTTGAAGCATTATACTACAAACTCTTTGCCACCATGGCGGATGCGGTAGAACTTTTGGACCAAGGAAAAACGGATGAGGCAAAACAGCGCCTGATTTCCGCCATGCAGGAAGCAGAAGAGCGCTATTTGCAGGAAACGGAAACATAAAAAAGCACCGCTCATATGAGCGGTGCTTTTATGATGGATTTGGATTATTCGGCTTTTACCTTTTTCTTCTTGAGAACCAGGACAACCACCAGAGCAATCACAACCACGGCTGCCACAGCGATGATGACAATCATGCCCACGGAAGAATCCTTCTTTTCAGCGGGAGCGGGAGTGACGGGGTCATCAGAGGGGGCGGGGTCAACGGGGTCTGCGGGAGCGGGATCCACAGGGGCGGGGTCCACAGGATCCACGGGGGCGGGATCCACAGGAGCGACCACTTCATTGACGGTGATGGTCACAGTGGCGGAGAGACCTTCGGCAGTGGTGAGGGTCACAACGGCGGTGCCTGCCTTGTTGGCAGTGAAAGTGCCGTCTGCATTCACGGTGACGCAGTCGTTATCTGCAGTGTAGGTGATGGTCTTGTCGCTATCTTCAAACTTGGGAGTCACAGTGGCGGAGATGGTGCCGGTAGCGCCTTCATCCAAAGTGATTTCCGTCTGAGCGGGAGCGATGGCGGCATCGGGGTTAGCCACGGGCTTGGGAGGCTCAATGACAGCCAGCTGACGAGGAGCGGGCACGGTAGTCATGGAGGGAGCTTCGCCAAAGACGGTACCCACACCAGTGAGGGTTGCGCCAGTTGCGGTGGTCACGTTCCAGCCAGCCACCAGCTGACCGCCTACAGCTTCGCCACCCAAGCCAGACTTGGTATCCAAGCCGTTGATGACGCAGTTGTTAATGCCGGACTGAACGTTGCCGTTGCTGTTGCCGAAAGAGGAGTTGTAGGCATTGATGGTCAGTTTGCCAGTAGAGCCCTGACCGATACGGATGCAACGGTTGTTGGGGGAATAGAGGATAGAGCCTTCCATGTTGACTACGATTTCTTCGTTGCAGTTATCGAAGTTGAGAACGGCAAAGAAATCGGGGTTGGCAGTCCACAGAGTGGAGTTCTTAATATTGATGGTCTGCTTCACGTTCTTGGATTCCAGAACAGGGCGGTTGCCCGTATCGGTCTGAACGAGGCAGATATTCTCAAAGGTGAGGGTGGGGTTGTGATAGACACCATCGGTGTTGTTGGCAGGGGTGGAGAGACCCAAGTTAATGAAGTTCTTGGGCTGGGAGTGAGTGATGATGCCGTTCTTCAGGGTCAGGTTGCCGTTGCCATTGACCACGATCATGGCATATTCCGCACTGGCGGTTTGGATTTTGTAACCGTTAAAGTCGATGGTGACGGGGTTTGCAGGGTCCCAAGTCTTGGGGAACACCAGACCCAGAGGAGCAAAATAGTGATCCTTGAGGGCGGTGATGGTCACGCCACCGGGCTGTTCCACGGCCCATGCGGACACGGTGGAGTCCAGACCTTCAATATAGAAGGCATCGCCTGCGGCGGTTTCTACCTTATAAATGGCATCTTCCAAATCGCAGGTGGCGGGCTTTTCTGCCGCCATGGCGGTCAGAGAGATGCAGGCCACAGTCAGGACCAGCACAAAAAGCAGAGAAAGAATCTTTTTCATATTGTTTTTACACCCTTTCTTCATCATGCGTGGGGTTTTTTGATGATAAGGTCATTGTAGCACAACTTCCCCATGGTTTCCACCATCTTGACCCGCCTGTGGCGATTTTTGAAGATTTGAACAAAAACAGCACCGCTTTTTTAGTAGAAAACACAAAGAAAACGCACCACGCTATGTGGTGCGTTTTTCTTAACGATATTCATCCAGCACTTCTTTGAGGAGTTTGGGATTATCGGTCATGATGGCATCACAGCCAAGGGCGATGAGTTCGTGCATGGTTTCTTCATCGTTGATGGTCCAGTACTGGACAGCGATATTCCGTCTGTGGGCGCGGGAGACAAGGGTTTTGGCATCTAAGGGGATGGTAATGCCCTTGATTTCATACTCCGTGGGGATTTGCAGGCAGGCAAAATCACTCTCATTAAAAATATTTACGCCCAAATACTGGGTGATGACGAAGGGGGCGGCAGAGGCCACCGATGCACCACGGAGGAGATGGGGGTAATTTTCCCGCAGTTCCTCTTCCACTTCTCCGTGGAATGTGCCGATGACTACCCGATTTTGGTACTGGGGATAGCCCTCCAAGGTGGCGGACAGCGCCTTGGCGGCATCATAGCCCCGCTGACCTCCGTCTTTGATTTCCACAATGAAGAGGAGTTTATCATTGTCTTTGAAAAGTTCCAAAACATCCTCAAAAACAGCAATTTTCAGTCCATTTTCCTTGGTGGGAGTTTCGTTTTCGTAGACTCTCGTATTCGTAGAGTCCGTAAAATAGTAGCCAAAGTTGTACTGTTCCAGTTCTTCCAGGGTCATATCACAGATGTAGTGGCGGTTTTCTTCCTTGGCGTAGCGGGCTTTGGCATCGGCAAAGGGAATGTTGCCGTTGACATTGCTGGTGCGGTCAATGTAGCCATCGTGATTGAAGACCAAATGACCGTCTTTGGTGAGCCAAAGGTCGCTTTCCAAGATATCCACGCCCAAATCTTCCACCGCGCCACGGAAGGCGAGGATGGTATTTTCGGGGTAATTTTCGCCGCCGCCACGATGGGCGGCAATCATGGGAAGTGCGCCTTTTTCCACGATGAAGGGGTTTTCTCCCGCCACATTTTTCTTGGGTGGGATGATATTCACCACCGCCAAAAACAGAACAATTACCACCACAATGGTCAAGAAAACACGCAATTTCTTAAATAATTTCAAACAAATCCACTCCTAATGTCAATTACGCAGGGTTGGGGGCGCTATCCTTTTGAATGGGTACTTGGGCATTGGGAATCTCCTCCGGAACGCCCGTGTAAGCATCCCAATCCAATTTGGTTTTGGCGCTATCCCACACGCTGAGAAAATCTTCCAGCATGAGACGGTGAAGTTCCTTGCTTTCATCGATAATATCCAAGGAGAAGAAGTCTTTGGCGGTGATTTTGCGATTGGTGGGCCCTTTGTCCTTGCAGTGGAGGTAGGGACCCGTGATGATACGGTCGTCCACCTTATAAGTATCGCTGAAAATGGGCTTTTCCGCAAAGCGGACCTCGGCTTCCGTGCCGTACTCCGCGCGGCAGCGTTTCAGCAGGTCAAAAACCAGCGCATAGTTGTCGCAGACCCGTTCCTGCCCGTAGATTTTTTCAAAACTTTCCGTCCAATAGGGAATGAGCAACAGGCGCACCTGATAGCCACGATTGCGTTTGCAGGCACTTTCGATGGCATTGAGGAAGTCTCCGCGGGAGGTCATAATCAGCCGATAGCCGGAAATCCACAGTTCGCGATTGCTTTTGGGAATCAGCCCTTCCAGCAACACATCCTTGTGAAAATGCAGGCTTTCAATGCCAAAACCCTTCAAACTGGAAACATATTCATCATTTTTGGAGTCACGATATTTCACAATGGTGTCGGAAATCAGACAGAAAAACGATGCCATGAGGGAGGTGGCAAAGGCGATGCCCAATTCGTTGAGAATGGCGTTGGGCGAGGTGAGCCAAGTGAGCACGGCAATCACCGTGAACACAAAAAGGAAAAACATAAAAATCAGATTGCCCACCAAGTGATACTGATTAATAATGTTCCAAAAACTCTTTTTGATGGGCGCACGGCAGAAATACACTGTATCGATGCCGTGACCGCGGTCGTTGGGGCGCACTTCGAATTTATCGAAGCGGTAGGAGCGAAGGATTTTAATGTGATGCTCGTTGGTAGACCAAGTGCGGGTGAGGATGTATTTGGTGCTGAACTTTTGCAGCAGTGCCCGATAGAGCAGAACCGCATAACCGCAACCGCGACAGGCTTTGGCCACCACAATGGTGGAAACATAGACATTGTCTGCATATTTTTTCTCAAAAGCGATGCCTGGATAGGTGTAGCGCTTGATGAGGGAGATAAATCCCACCACTTTTCCATCCTGTAAAGCCAAGAAAATGGGCTGTTTTTTCAGTTTTTCGAAATATTCTCGCACACTACTGCCTTTCACAGCATCCTCCTCAAAGTAACTTTGGGTGGTGGAGGTACGGGAAGAAAGAGGTGGCACAAAATCTTGGTCAGACTCCGCGAGCAGGGCATACACTTCCTCCAACTGGCGCTTATTTTTTAGTTTTTCCCGATAGATGATTTTCATATCCATCTCTCCTTACTATGCGCGGGCGAGGGCTCGTTGACGCTGTTTTTCCAAAATTCGCAGGACATTGGGTCGATTGTAGCGCTGAATGACAATGAATTGCGCATCAAACAGCATGGCGAAAATGGCGGTTAAGAGGAAAATCCAAAATTCGCCCCACAGGAGGGAAAAGAGGATGCTCACAAGGGAAATGATTTCGTTCACCCAGTGGTCAAATTCACTCTTTGCCATGGTGTCCGCCACTTCTTCCAAGGAATGTTTTTGCAGGTCGAAAGCTTCGGGATTGTAGGTCAGCGCCTTGTCTTTCCATCGTTTCACCCGCAGAAAGCGGTAGAGGGGCTTTTCAAAAGCGCGGGGCTGAAACCAGCCGTGTTCCTTGCGGATGGGGAAGAATTTATTGACATTTCCCATGATGATTCTCAGCCAAAAATGGTAGAGAATCATAAAGGCGACAATGCCCGCCCACAGCACCCCACCACGGGGCGCGATGTTGCCGTAATAGAGGATAAAACACACGCCCGAGACAGCGATGGTCAAGGCGATAACGGCATACATGAACAGTGCCGAGCCACTTTTCTTCGGTTTTTCCATACATTCTCTCTTTCTCTACGCTTACGGGGAGTCACACTGTCAGTTCCGCCATTCTGTCAAAGGCAAGAATGAACCACTTTCTATTGTCTATCTCCAATATTTCCTCACCTGAATACGCCCAATGGTTAAAATATCTCCACTGGGAGTAGATGGCCGAGCCAAGTAAGGGGATATCGGTAACATCTCCTATTATGTTTTTTAAAGCCCCGTATTTGTGTGCCGCTTCTCCATACTTTTCCGAAAAAGCATGTCCACAATCCATTTCAAACCCTAATGCCGCACAATCGTCTGCCAACCAATGTTCAACAAATTCTAGGTAGTTAGCATTTTGGTCGCGAAACTTTTCGCCCCATTTCAAGGCAAAAGCATGAATATGTACCTTGCTCGGCATGGACATGCACTCCTTTTACGCCGTGATGAAGCTGAATTCCCCTAAGCAATCTTCTTTAAACTGCTGGATTTGCTTATCTTCAACCTCTTTTGGTAATTTTTGTATATATTCTTCCACTTTTCCTCTAATCTGCAGTTTTTCTACAATAAGATTGTACTCATCAATATATTTCTTATATCTTGAAAGAGCTTCTTTTTTAAATATTTCTTGATATTCTGATATATATGTTCCTTTTGCTTCGTGTCCAGTAAAAGGATCTAAAATTTTAGGAACATAGCACACATTCCAAGGGGCTTCAAATAAAAAAACATTCTTGGTGCAACCAAATATGTGTGACACTTGATAGTTAAAAATATTCTGATTTCTCTTTAGCCCCGTTATTTTTTCTATATTCCTTTTTGGTCTTGAATTGTTCGTTGGGTCTTCTTTGACATGTTCATTTCCCAAGAGAAAGCTATAAAAATCTTTATAGAGGGATGTTGCATGGCCGTTTCTTCCATACCCTCTTATATATACCTCTTGGTTGTTGTAAATACGATACAACAAATTATTCCAAGCATCTTCTACTTTGTCTGTGCTCGGAAAAACAGTGTTTTTAATTCCCCAATCAAACAGTTGCTCCTTATGAATGTCAAACGCTTCCATGAAGGACTGATATGCATCCATCTTTTTGTTCCTCTTTCCAGTAAAATTGCAAAATCTTAGTCCAAAATGACGGATTTTTTCTTGCCCTTTTTGTCCGTGGGGTATTCGCGGATGCGGATGACAAAATCCAGATTGATTGCCTCAATTTTGCCCGCTTTCTCCAGCAAAATCGCGCCGTTTGTCACCTCTTTGATGACGCCATCAAACTGATGATTGCTGTCAAAGGCGTAGATGAGGCACTCTTTATCGATAAATTTCTTAGCCAGTTCGACCATTTCTGTATTTCCCTCCAATTTGCGTTTTTTCATGACTTTTTTTACCGCCGCCGACCGCTGTCCGCGGAGGGTGAAATAGATAACAAGGAACAAAAATAGAATCGGTAACCAATTAGCAAGTGGCAAGTCAGCACCTCCACATCACGATTTTTCGCTGTTTTCTCCCGATTTTTCCAGCAAAACCACGCTTTCCACATGGTGAGTGCGGGGGAAAAGGTCCACGGCAACCGCCTTTTGCAGGATGTAGCCATTTTCGCGGAACAGCGCTACATCCCGCGCCAAAGTGCCAGGGTCGCAGGACACATAGACCACCTTTTGGGGGTTCATGGAGGCGATGACGGGAATCACATCCCCTTGTAGACCCTTGCGGGGCGGGTCGACCACCACCACATGGGGCGCTGTGCCCTCCATTTGCAGGCGGCGCGCCGCCTCGCCTGCGTCCGCGCAGAAGAATCGGGCGTTCAAAATGCCGTTATTTTGGGCATTTTCCTTGGCATCTTCAATGGCTTCGGGGACAATTTCCACGCCGATGGCTTCTTTGCATCGCCCTGCCAAGCACAGGGTGATGGTGCCTGTACCACAATATAAATCCAGCACCGTTTCTTCGCCCGTGAGTCCCGCAAAGTCCATGGCGATGCCGTAGAGGCGCTCCGCCTGATCGTGATTCACCTGATAAAAACTGGCGGGGGAAAGGCGGAATTTGAGTCCGCAGAGGGCGCCTTCCACCACCCCGTCACCCCAAAGGGTGCGGTAGGTTTCGCCCAAGATGGCATTGCCCTTGCGGGTATTTTCATTGAGGACTACCGTGCGCAAATAGGGCACTTTCTCCTGTAATTTTGCCACTAATTCCTTTTCATGGGGGAGTTTTTTGCCGTTGACCACCAAGGTGACCATGGTCTGCTGTTCCGCCACTCGCACGAAAATGTGGCGCAGGAGCCCTGTGTGGGAAGCCTCATCATAGACGGGAATTTGATACTCCCTGAGCCACTGAACCACTGCGCTACAGGCGCAATCCGCCCACGGGGATTGGATTTTGCACGCCTCCACGGGGATTAAATCGTGGCTTCGCGCCCGATAAAAACCCGCATCGGGGCGATTTTGCACCAATCCCACGGGGAAAATCGCCTTGTTGCGATAGTGTTCCGTATCCTCTGCGCCAAAAATGGGCACTGTGTCCAAATTTTCGCCACCGATGCGATTAAGGGCATCGGTCACCCGTTCTGCTTTGAAGCGCAGTTCTTCTTCATAATCCATGTGCCGTGTGGCGCAGCCGCCACAGTGGCGATTGTAGGGGCAATCGGGGGTTATACGATAGGGCGAGGGCGCGACCATCTTCTCCACGATTGCGTAGCACTCCTGCTTGAGAACTTTCACAATGCGAATGTCCATTTCTTCGCCTTTGAGCGCCCCGTGGATGAACACCACCTGTCCGTCCACACGAGCCACGCCCAGCCCTTGGGCGGTGTATCCGCTGACGGTTACCCTGTAAATTTCGTTCTTTTTCATGGTGGCGCACCCCCTTTTGTTTCACGTGAAACATTTTTGTTTTCGCCTGCGCGATTTATTATATGGTATCACATTTTTGCCTTTCCGTAAACCCTTGCCTTTGGCGCTTTTTGGCGCTATGATAGACGAAGATCGACAGAAAGGAGGCGCAAGCATGCTGTCCTACGCTAATTGCCATCTTTGCCCGCGGGAATGTGGTGTAAATCGCAGTGCGGGAAATGTGGGTTTTTGTGGCATGACCGATAAACTGCGCGTGGCGCGGGCATCTCTTCATCACTGGGAAGAGCCGTGCATCAGCGGGCATTTTGGCTCTGGCACGGTGTTTTTTAGCGGATGCGCCTTGCGGTGCGGATTTTGCCAAAATTGCGAGATTTCCCAAGAGAATTTGGGCGCAGAATTGACTGTGAGCCAACTGCGGGACCTGTTTTTGCGCCTCATCGATGCGGGGGCGGAGAATATCAATCTCGTCACGCCCAGCCATTTTTTGCCGTCTATCATCCCCGCCCTTTCGCCAAAACTCCCCGTGCCCGTGGTGTATAATTGCGGCGGCTACGAACGGGTGGAAACCTTAAAAATGTTGGAGGGTTTGGTGGATATCTACCTGCCCGACCTGAAATATTCTGACCCCGACCTCGCCAAAACCGCCAGTTTTGCAGGAGATTATGTGGAATGCGCCCAAAAAGCCATCATGGAGATGTACCGCCAGACGGGCTCTGCCGTTTTGGAGGATGGCATGATGAAAAAGGGCGTTTTAATCCGTCATTTGGTGCTTCCTGACCATGTTTCCAACTCCCTTGGGGTGGTGGATTGGGTTAGCGAGACTTTCACGCGGGGCGAGGTGCTGTTTAGTCTCATGCGTCAGTTTACTCCCGCAGGTCGGCTCAAGGATGTGCCACCGTTCCATCGTGGGGTCACGGAGGAGGAATATGCCGCCGTGCGTTCGTGGATGGAGTTGTGTGGCATCAAAGAGGGCTATTTTCAAGAGGATTCCGCCGCCGATGGGGCATATATCCCCCAATTTTACGGCACTTTTGAGGAAATTTTGCAGGACTTGTGAGAAAAAGATAGAAAAAATCCGTAGGAATGAAAACATTTGTTTGAATTTCTGCGGATTTTCTGTTATAATGTCGAAAAAGGAGGGGCGCAGATGAGCCGAAATGGTGCAACGCGGGAACAAATCCTGCAGTTTTTGGAATCTTATATGGCGGAGCATGGCTTTGCGCCCTCTGTGCGGGAGATTGCCACTGCCACGGGTCTAAAATCCACGGCATCAGTGCAGTATCACCTAAACCGCTTGCAGGAGGAGGGTCTTTTGCGTCACGGCGGGGGTAAGCGCACTCTGACTTTGCCCGTGCGCAAGGGCGCTGTGCCTTTGGTGGGCGTGGTCACTGCGGGCGTGCCTATTTTGGCGGTGGAAAATGTGCTGGGCTATGTGCCTTGGGAGGGCGAAAACGGCTGTTTTGCCCTGCGTGTTCGGGGTGACAGCATGATAAATGCCGGCATTTTGCCCGAGGATATTGTCATTGTCCGCCCCCAAAACACGGCAGACCACGGGCAGATTGTGGTGGCGCTTTTGGAGGACGAAGCCACGGTCAAGCGCCTTTGGCGCAAGGATGGCAAGGTGCTTCTCATGCCCGAAAACCCCGCCTACGAGCCCATCGAAAGCGACAACATTCGCATTTTAGGTCGTGTCAAAGGCGTCGTGCGGAGTTATTCGTAAGGCGATATTTCGATGCGTGAGAGTTGATATAAAAACGCCTCACTTCGGTTGACCCCCAAAATGTTCTTACATTGTAAATATTGTAAATAAAGTATTTGAAGAGGTTATGCGTATGTCCAGAATTACCCTTTACATCTGCACTTTTTTGTTAATACTTCTATTTTTCCTTATTGTCTATTTTGGCTCCAAATTTATCGATTGGGGTGATGAGCACGAAAAAGAAAAACGCCAAAAAAAGGTTGAAGAAGCTCGTCGCCGTGAATTCGAGGAATTAAAAGAAAAGCACCCCGAATGGGCAAAAGAATTGAACCCAGAAGAGGTGCAGGAGAAGAAAGACCGCGCGGAGTTTGAGCGTATTGCTCGCGAACATCCCGATTGGCTTTAAAATTTCACCCCGAACAGTCTGTTCTGTTCGGGGTTTTCTTTCGCCATGCAAAACCTGCAACCTACACACCACCCACCATGCGCATTCTCGGCAGGGCAAATGGTCGTGGAACACCTTTGCCGTATGTGAGACCGCTGTGGGCGCTTCCTTAGGAGGGGTGGTTATTAGGAGGGGATGGATCGGTAAAATGTCCCCTCCTAAGGCAGGGGCAGCAGGGAGATTTATCGCCCGTAAAGGTGGCAAACACCCCCCCGTCTTCGTTAAAAACCCTCACAAACCGAAAAGGTTTCCTCGGTTTTTTGCCTCGCCGTGGGTCGCCTGCCACTCTTTACGGGTGCGTAGCAGTTTTGAAGTGGAAATTTTTTGGCATGGCGAAACAGTAACCTCACCCCCATGCTGTCGCATGGGGGTGAGGTTCTGTGAAGTCAGGGCGGAAAAGAGCCGTTCAAAACCGATATTTCCCCCTGCCGCTCCTGCCCTGCCTTCTTTGGGTACTTTTCTTGGCGAAACAAGAAAAGTACGGGCAAACCCTCATCCGCTTCGCTATGCTCAGCACCTTCCCCGCGGGGGAAGGCACGGGCGGATTGTATATCCGCCTGCAACATTTCAAATGATGGTTGGAATTGACAAATGTTTCACGTGAAACATTTGCCTTTTTCTTTGTGAGTGCGGTGGGGTGCATCTTAGGAAATTCCTCGACAAATTTTCGCAAAAACTCCGCCTAATTCTGCGAAAAAATCCTTGGAAAATCCCTCGACAGTGGTTGCGTTTTCCCCGCATGCGTGGTAAGATAGTCCCAAATAGGGTCGCGATACTATTATCATAGGAATTCGCAGACCAAAATCACCCGAGAGGAGGATTCCCGTTGGGCAAAATCATTGCTGTGGTCAACCAAAAAGGTGGGGTGGGCAAGACCACCACTGCCGTGAATTTGGCTGCCGCCCTCCACGATAAGGGCAAAAAGGTGCTTTTGTGCGACTTTGACCCCCAAGCCAACGCCACCAGCGGTTTTGGCGTGGATAAATATAAGGTTTCCGCAGGGGTTTACGAGGTCATCACCGGTCAGACGGAGACTCGCAAAGCCATTGTGGAGACGAAATTTGGGGATGTTTTGGTATCCTCTGCCGCCCTCAGTGGCGCAGGTGTGGAACTGGTGGGCGTGGAAAATCGGGAATTTGTCCTGAAAAATGCCCTCCAAGGGGTGCAAAATGACTACGATTACATTTTCATCGATTGCCCCCCGTCTTTGGAACTGCTCACCCTCAACGCTCTGTGCGCGGCGGAGAGCATTTTGGTGCCTGTCCAGTGCGAATACTACGCCCTCGAGGGGCTTTCTGACCTGATGAAAACCCTGCGGGCGGTGAAAGCGCGGCTCAATCCCGCCCTCTCCATCTGTGGTGTGGTTCTGACCATGTTTGACGGACGGCTGAATTTATCCTACCAAGTGGCGGAGGAAGTCCGCCGTCATTTCCCTGGCAAGGTGTTTGCCGCCATGATTCCCCGCAATGTGCGTCTCAGTGAAGCGCCCAGCCACGGCCTGCCCGTGACAGCCTATGACAAACTGAGCCGTGGGGCAGATAGTTACCGCCGTTTGGCGGAGGAATTTATCCAAAAGGAGGGCAACTAAATGGCACAAAAAGGTCTGGGCAAGGGTCTCGGCGCGCTGCTGGGCGATTTTTCTGCCCCCACAAGTGAGAAAAACAGCCCTGTTCGCATGATTCCCCTGCAAAAGGCAGAACCCAATCCCGAACAGCCCCGCCGTCATTTTGACCCCGAGGAATTGCAGAATTTGGCCGATTCCATCGCAGAACACGGCATCATTCAGCCCCTCACGGTGCGGGAGTGGGGCGATGGCTATCAGATTATCGCTGGCGAGCGCCGTTGGCGCGCCGCGCGGATGGCGAATCTGGCGGAAATCCCCGTGTTGGTGGTGGATGCCGATGAAGAAACCGCCGCAAAACTGGCCTTGGTGGAGAACCTGCAACGGCAGGATTTAAACCCCATGGAAGAGGCTTTGGGCTACAAAAAACTCATGGACGATTACGGTCTGACCCAAGAAGAGACCGCCCGCGCCGTGGTGAAAAGCCGTAGTGCCGTTGCCAACACCCTGCGTCTTTTGGCTCTGCCCCAAAGTTTGCAGGAGATGGTAGCGGATTCTCGCCTGACCCCTGGTCATGCCCGCGCGGTGATGATGCTCTCCACGGAAAAGCAGATGCTTTCCGCCGCCCAAAAGATTGTGGCGCTGGAACTTTCCGTCCGTCAGGCGGAAATTATGTGCAAAACCCTCGCCAAAAAGGATGCTCCTGCTCCCGAAAAACCCGTGTTTCATGTGGATTACATCGGCGAGTGCGAAAAATCCCTCTCCCGTAAGTTGGGTCGTGGCGTGAAAATTGTCTGTGGCAAGCGCAAAGGTCGCTTTGAACTGGATTTCTACGGCATGGATGACTTGCAGGTCTTGCTGGATCTTTTGGAGCGCCTGCCCGCTAAGGAGAAGAAAAAATGAGCGCGGGAAAAGAAAAGACACCTCGCAGTGAGGAAGAAAAACAGCAGGAAATTTTAGACCTGCGGCGGGGCGCACTGCTCCGTTATGTGGTGATTATGTTCGCCGTTGCGCTGGTTTTGGTGCTATTATCCATGGTTTTGCAGACCAAAAGTAGCAACTCGACCATCTCAGAATTGCACCAAAGTTCCACATCCGCCATCCAAAAGGCGGAAGCCTTGCAGGATACCAACCGCATGTTGCAGGAGCAACTCGCCACCCAAAAATCAGAATATGAGGCGAAAATCGCACAATTAGAGCAGGATGCGGAATCCCACAAGGCGGAACTGGAGTCCCTCAAGGCGCAGGTTGAAAACAACACCGCCCTGTGTGATGCGCTGGCCACTTTGGTCATGAGTTTTGGGGACAAAAAAGCACCTGCGGTGCAGGATTCCATCACGCTCCTGGAAACGGTCAAGGAATGGCTCAGCCCCTCCGTTGCCACCCAATATGAGGCGTGGATGACGGGAAAAGTGAAGTAAATTTTATGTGAGAAAAGAGGAAATTCACATGATTGATATGAAATTTTTGCGGGAAAACCCCGAACTGGTCAAGGAAAACATCCGTAAAAAGTTCCAAGACCACAAACTCCCCTTGGTGGACAAGGTCATCGAGTTAGATGCTCAAAATCGCGCCGCCATTGCGGAAGCAGACGCCCTCCGCGCCAGCCGAAATGCCCTTTCTAAGCAGGTGGGCATGCTCATGGGCATGGCGAAAAAAGACCCCTCTAAATTGGAAGAGGCGGAAAAAGTCAAGGAAGAAGTCAAGAAAAATGCCGAGCGTCTGGCACAATTGGAACAGGATGAAACCCGCCTGCAGGAGGAAATCCGCGCCATTATGATGCAGATTCCCAACATCATCGACCCCTCTGTGCCCATTGGCGAGAGCGATGAATTTAACGTGGAAGTGGCTCGCTTTGGCGAGGCAAAGGAAGCCGAATTTGACATCCCCTACCACACCCAGATTATGGAAGCCTTGGACGGCGTAGATATGGACGCCGCAGGTCGCGTGGCAGGCAACGGCTTTTACTATCTCATGGGCGATATCGCTCGTCTCCACGAGGCGGTCATTGCATACGCCCGCGATTTCATGATTGACAAGGGCTTCACCTACTGCATCCCGCCCTTTATGATTCGCCGTGCCGTGGTGGAAGGCGTTATGAGTCAGACGGAAATGGACGCCATGATGTATAAAATCGAGGGTGAAGATTTGTATCTCATCGGCACTTCCGAACACTCCATGATTGGCAAATACATCGACCAGATGATTCCCGAGGAAAGCCTCCCCCACACTCTCACCTCCTACTCTCCCTGTTTCCGCAAGGAAAAGGGCGCTCACGGCATCGAGGAGCGTGGCGTGTACCGCATCCATCAGTTTGAAAAGCAGGAAATGATCGTGGTCTGCAAGCCCGAAGAATCCATGGATTGGTACGAAAAAATGTGGCGCTATTCCGTGGAATTGTTCCGCAGTTTGGAAATTCCCGTGCGTCAGTTGGAGTGCTGTTCTGGTGACTTGGCGGATTTGAAGGTGAAATCCTGCGATATTGAGGCTTGGAGTCCCCGTCAAGGCAAGTATTTTGAGGTTTGCTCCTGCTCCAACTTGGGCGATGCACAGGCAAGACGCCTGAAGATGCGCGTCAAGACCGCGGACAAGAAGACTTACCTGCC
Source organism: Oscillospiraceae bacterium (assembly GCA_017935145.1). Classification (GTDB taxonomy): domain Bacteria; phylum Bacillota; class Clostridia; order Oscillospirales; family Oscillospiraceae; genus RGIG3566. The sequence continues at coordinate 289 of JAGBIE010000008.1, read as the reverse complement.
CCACACCCTCAATAACACTGTGGTGGCACCTCCCCGTATGCTCATTGCATTCTTGGAAAACCACTTGCAGAAAGACGGCAGTGTGACCATCCCCGAAGTGCTCCGCCCCTACATGGGTGGCAAGAGTGTGCTTGTGCCTAACAAGTAAAAACGCTTTGTACTTTTCTTGCTTGCCAAGAAAAGTACCCAAAGAAGGCAAATTAGGAGGGGATTTTTTACCAGCCATCCCCTCCTAATAACCACCCCTCCTAAGGAATCACCCTCTGCGGTCTCACATACGGCAAAGGTG
>JAGBIE010000007.1 GCA_017935145.1 Oscillospiraceae bacterium | reverse complement strand
GGTGAGGGTTTTTTGGGAGAGTTCGGCAATCTCGCGGGAAGAGAAGAGACCTAAACTTTCTGCGCTGAGATAGGCGCTGTCATAGGTAAAATCGCTCCCCTCTTTGTGGTGGAGTGCCCGCAGAAGAAAGGTCAGGTACTGCTGTGCGGTGATGGGTGCATTGGGGGAGAATTTTCCATCCCCTGTGCCTGCGGTGAGACCCTCATGATAAGCATAGGCGATGTAGGGCTTTGCCCAATAATCGGCGGGGATATCCCCAAAGGGAACGGATTTCGTACAGGCGAGGGCGTTTTCTTCCAAGCCCAAAAGGCGCAGGAACATCACAAGACCCTCAATGCGGGTGGTGCTTCGTTCCAAGGCAAAATTCGTGTCTGTGCCACGGAAAAGTCCCATGGCGTATAGGGCTTCTGCCAAAGAGCCAAAGTCCGTAGCGGAGGAGCGGTGGAGTTCAAAGAGACCATCCACCCACAATTCTGCCGATTCCGATGTGACTTGGATATTGGCGGAATAGTTATCCTTTTGCATGAAAAGGTGGTTTTTCGCCATGGATTGACCATCCGCTACCGCCACGCCAAGGGTCACATCCGCCACAGCGCCGTAACTGGTCATCTCCCCATCCAAAAGGCTAAACTTTGCCCCAGCCCGCGGGATAAACACATCCCCCGCTTTGAGCATAACCCGTCCGTGTTGCCGTCTGAGACCCCAAAAACTCATCTCATCCTGCAGACGGGCTGTGCCGATGGATTGGGCAAGGGACTGGTACAATCGGCTCTTTTCCGCCTGAATGCTCTCTTTGGCAATTTCTGCCACCTGCTTTAAAACATCCGCTTTCCAAACCTGCTCCAGATAACTGTAACTTACCACAGGGTCGTTTTCATCCCCACCCACGGCAAAAGCAGTGGAGGAAAGAAGCAGACACACGATCAAAAAAAGACAAAAAAACCGATTTTTCATGGTTTTTCGACTCCTTGCGACATATTTCTACCTCTATTGTACGGAGTCTATGGTCGTATGTCAAAGGAAAAGTTCGTCTATGGGGGCGAAGCGGTAACCCAAATTTTTACAGCGGGTGAGAAACTCCTCCAAAATTACCGCGTTGGTGCGGGATGTGGCGTGGAGGAGTATCACCGCCCCGTCATGGAGTCGGGGCAGGAGTTTGGAAAATGCCGTCTCTGCCGATGGTTGGGCTTTATTGTCCCAATCGGCATAGGCAAGAGACCAAAACACCGTTTTGTAGCCCAAGGCTTGGGCGTGACGCAAATTCTCTTCGCTATAAATTCCCTGAGGCGGGCGATAATATTTGGGCAGAGGCGACCCTGTGACGGCAAAATAGGCATCTTCCACCTGCTTTAGTTCCTCCTTGACTGCCTCCAAGGAATTCAGGCGGGACATATCGGGATGGTTTTGGGTGTGATTTCCCACCGTGTGACCCTCCTCCGCCATGCGCCGTACCAAATCTGGATTTTTCTCTATATAAGTCCCCACCAAGAAAAAAGTGGCGGGAACTTCATGGGCTTTGAGAACATCCAGCATCTGCGCGGTATAGCCGTTTTCGTAGCCTGCGTCAAAGGTCAAATATAGCACTTTGCCTCCGTCTATGTCGCAGAAGGCGGAATCCAAGGGTCTCAGGCGCTCTGCCGATACAGGGGCTTGGGGGATTTCTCCTGGGGTGGGAAAACTCAGCCCCCACGACCCCGTTTCCACCGCAGGTTCGGGCACAGCAAGCCCGATGATAAGAAGCAGGCATAGGGATGCCAAAGTCAGCAAAAAGGGCATATGTTTGGGCACAGAACGCATAAAAAATCCTCCTTGGGTGGTACTGGGGATGAAAAATTCCCCAAATCATGTTTATGCTATGAAAAATCTGCCCATACTATCCGTGGAGGTGCTGAAAAATGAAAAACGGCAACAAGAAAAACCGCATTCTCAGCTTTTTGCAGGACAAGGGATACTACATCGTTCTGTTCCTTTGCGTGGTGGCCGTGGGTGTTGCGGGCTATATGATGGTCTCAGAAGCAGTGAGGCGGGGAGAGGATTCCCTCTCTGTTCCTGTCACGGTGGACAAGATTCCCTCTCAGCAGGAAAAGCCCACAGGCGGTGAGGTGGATACCCCCGTCATGAGTCCCGAAGAAAGAGATGAACTGCTCCGCCAAGAGGCGCGCAAACTGGCAGTTGCGCCCATGAAGGGCGAGATTCTTCGCCCCTTTGATGCAGAACATCTCTCCTACAATCCCACCACCAAGGATTGGCGACTGCACGATGCAGTGGATATCCTTGCCAGCGGTGGCGAGGTGCTTTCCTGCATGGCGGGCACAGTGACGGAGGTCTTTGACCACGAACTTTTGGGCACTACGGTGGTCATTACCCACGATGGTGGCTACGAAACCCGCTACAGCAACCTGACGGATACCCCCGTGGTGCGGGTGGGGGACTTGGTAGACCCTGGCACGGTGGTTGGTGCTGTGGGCACTACTGCCACGGCGGAGCGGGCGGACGAGCCCCATCTGCATTTTCAGGTGCTACTGGATGGCGAGCCCATCGACCCCATGGAGTTTCTCAAATAATCCTCTGCCCCGACAGGATACCTGTCGGGGTATTTTTTTATTGCGTTTTGGGTGAATCTGTGGTAAAATACGGCTACTTTATGAGAAAAGAGGTCTTTTCTATGAAACGCATTGCAACCGTGCAGGATATTTCCTGTTTGGGCAAGTGTTCCCTCACTGTGGCGCTCCCTGTGATTTCCGCCATGGGTGTGGAATGCTGTGTCATTCCCACGGCGGTGCTTTCTACCCACACCATGTTCTCCCGCTTCACGTTCCACGATTTGACGGAGGAAATCCCCGCCATTTTGGACCATTGGGAAGAAGAGGAGTTTTACTTTGATGCCCTCTACACGGGCTACCTTGGCTCTCGGGAACAACTGAGTCTTATGACCGATATGTTCCACCGCTTCCGCAAGGATGGCAATTTCACTCTGGTAGACCCTGTCATGGGCGACCATGGTCGGCTCTACACAGGCTTCGATGAAGAATTTGCCCGCCAGATGGCAGGTCTGTGTGCTGTGGCGGATATCATCGTGCCCAATATGACGGAAGCCTCCTTCATGCTGGGGGTAGAGTATGTGGAAAGCGGTTATGACCGTGATTACATCCAGCTGATGCTGAAAAAACTCACCGCCTTGGGCGCCCGTTGCGCCATTTTGACAGGTGTCAGCTTTGAAGAGGGCAAAATCGGCGCCATGGGCTACGATAGCCGTACGGGCGAATTCTTTGAGTATTATAATGAGAAAGTGCCTGCCGCCTATCATGGCACGGGGGACATTTTCGCATCGACTCTCTTGGGTGGCTTGGTGCAGGGTCTTCCCATGGAAAAAGCCTTGGCTGTGGCTGCGGACTTTGTGCGGGAGTGCATTCTCCTCACCAGCCAAGACCCCTCTGCTGAGGGTTACGGGGTGCATTTTGAAGCCCTCGTTCCGTGGCTGTGCCGCCGCTTAGAGCAGGAACAAGCATAAAAAAGAGCCGACAGACTTTTGTCTGTCGGCTTTTTCAGAGAAGGGAGGGAGAAGGGTGATTTTACATCATACTGCCACGCGGGAGGGAAAAGTGCTCTCTTTTTTGCGCCGTGAACTGCAAATGTCATCGGCACTGGTGAGTAAACTCAAGTTCCGCAACGCCTATTTTTTAGATGGTGAGCCTGTGTTTACCGATCAAAAAGTCGCTATCGGGCAGGAAATCACCGTGCATATTGAAGAATCTCCCCAAGAGGAGTTCCCCCCTGAGGATTTACCCCTCTCCATTCTCTACGAGGATGAATCCCTTTTGTTGGTGGATAAACCTGCGGGCTTGGTGGTGCATCCCACTTGGAATCGGCTCACGGGAACGCTCCTCAATCGGGTCGCGGGGTACTATGTGAAAACAGGGCAGAAGTGCGCTGTGCATCCTGTGAACCGCTTGGATAGAGACACCAAAGGTGTGGTGTTACTGGCAAAAAATGCCCATGTCCACGCCCTGCTCTACGGAATGCAGAGGGCGGGAAAATTCCAAAAGACCTACCACGCTCTGTGCTGTGGCGCGCCCCCTGAGAAGCAGGGGCAGGTGGATGCGCCCATCCGCCGTGCGGGGGAGAACACCATGTTACGCTGTGTCAGCGAAGATGGCGCTCCCGCCTTGACGGAATATCAGGTTTTGGAGGAACAGGATGGTCTTTGCCGAATGGAATTTATGCCCATCACAGGGCGCACCCATCAGTTACGGGTGCACTGCCAATATCTTGGCTGTCCCATCTTGGGGGATAGCATGTATTTTACGGAGGAAAGTGAGCGCATCTCTCGCGAATTAGGGTTTGTGGGGCAGGCACTTACCGCCTATCGCCTGTCTTTTCCCCATCCCATGACGGGGGAAATGGTCACCGTAGAATCTCGGCAGGATATTTTTCTTCCAAACAGTTGAGGGCTGAGAAATTTTGTAGTATAATAACTGGGAAATCGAAACGGCTTTGCCGAATAGGAGGAAAACAAATGTTTACCAAACTGCTGAACGCACTGAAAGAAACCCGCCGTACCATCGTCTTCACCGAAGGCACCGATGCCCGCATCTTGGAAGCTGCATCCCGTCTTTTGAGCGAAGATTTGATGGATGTCATCTTGGTGGGCAATGTGGATGCCGTCAAGGCTGCAGCCGAGGAAAAGGGCTTTGGCATCTGCAAGGCACAGATTATCGACCCCGCCACCTACGAAGCCATGGACGAAATGGTTGCATCTATGGTCGCTCTCCGCAAGGGTAAGATGACGGAAGAAGAATGCCGTACCGCCCTCTCCAAGGGTAACTACTTTGGCACCATGCTGGTGAAAATGGGCAAGGCTGACGCTCTCTTGGGCGGTGCTACCTACTCCACTGCCGATACGGTTCGTCCCGCCCTCCAGCTGATTAAGACCAAACCTGGCGCACACCTGGTCTCCTCCTGCTTCATTATGAAGCGTGACTTTGGCGATGACGCTCTCAAGATGCTCTGCATGGGCGACTGCGCCATCAACCTCTCCTACGAAGACAGCGTGGACAAAGAAGGCAACATCACCGTCACCGCCGCCCAGAAACTGGCAGAAGTGGCTGTGGAAAGCGCCAAGACCGCTTCCTTCTTCGGCATCGACCCCAAGGTTGCCATGCTCTCCTTCTCCACCAAGGGCAGTGGCAAGGGTGGCACTGTGGCACTGTCTGCCGAAGCCACCAAGGTGGCACAGGAACTGGCTCCCGAATTCGCCATCGATGGCGAAATGCAGTTTGACGCCGCTGTCAGCCCCACCGTTGGTCAGCTGAAGTTCCCCGGCAGCAAGGTGGCAGGCTATGCCAACACCTTTATCTTCCCCACTATCGAAGCTGGCAACATCGGCTACAAAATCGCTCAGCGCTTGGGCGGTTACGAAGCCTACGGCCCCATCCTGCAGGGTCTCAACGCCCCCATCAACGACCTCTCCCGTGGCTGTAATGCTGAAGAAGTCTACAAGATGGCTATCATCACTGCTGGCATGGCATAAGATTTGCAAGAAAAAGCACCGACCGAATTGGTCGGTGCTTTTTTATTTTGGGAAACGCTCTGTACTTTTCTTGCGTTGCCAAGAAAAGTACCCAAAGAAAGCAAGGCAGGAGCGGCAGGGGGAGATATCGGTTTTGAACGGCTCTTTTCCGCCCTGACTTCACAGAACCTCACCCCCATGCGACAGCATGAGGGTGAGGTTACTGTTTCGCCATGTCAAAAAATTTCCACTTCAAAACTGCTACG
>JAGBIE010000006.1 GCA_017935145.1 Oscillospiraceae bacterium | reverse complement strand
TTCGCTCATAAGGGCAAAAACAAGGGAAAATACATTAAATATGAGTATGAAACTGCTGAAAAATCCAGTAAAATCAAGGGTTTTCAGAGAGTTAATTAGATAAATTGGAATTTGTCTATCTGTTGCTTTTAATTATTAGAAAAAGGCGATGCCTGGTTGTGAAAACCAAGTATCGCCAATTTTTTCTTGTCGCACTCCTGTACTGCAGCTACCCTATGCCAGTAATGTTCTCATACTGTCTTATTGGAAGCTACCTTTTGGGGTGCTTTTTTATGCGTTTTACCACAATGAACGCCGTAGGGGCGGATTCCATATCCGCCCGAAAAAAGAAAAGCACCCTCTTTCGAGGGTGCTTTTTCTATTAAACACTCAGTTTTGGAACAGGTTTGCTCTCTTGTCGAAATAAACCTTGTTTGCCCAAATCATCACAACAGAGACGACAATTCCCACGATGGTGGAAGTCATATCAATCTCGGCAACAACTTCACCGGGCAAAATCACATTCACACCAATGATATAAATCAGTTGCAGTGCTGCATCGATAGCATAGGTCAACATGACCATTTTCGGTCCGTTTTTGTAAAAACCAGACAGGCGGAATCTGGTGTAGATTGCAAAGGCGGCAAGGGCCAACATGCCCACGCCCATAAGGACATCCAGTGCTTTCAGGCCGTCAAAAAAGGCATAGACCAAATCTGCATCCGCACCATAGATAGAGCCGGTGAGCATCTGCACGCCGGAAATAAAGTTGAGCACGGCGCTGGCAAACAAGGAAAAATAGATTAGAAACTTAAACCACTTCATGGTTTGCTGGCAAGCTTCCTCTTTGATTGTCGGCTGCAGGCTTTCTGTTTGGGATGCTCCGCAGACAGAGCAGAATGTTGCATTGTCTTCTATTTGCGCGCCACATTTAATACAGTACATATAAAGCCTCCTTATTTCTCTCTTTCTATGGTGATAGACCACATGTTTATTATATATGGCAAAAACAAGGTGTGTCAATAAAAATCGCCACAATATGACACCATGCCACAGAGCGCCTTGCAACAAAAAAGCACCCCAAACGGGGTGCTTTTTCTATTAAAATGGGATGGTTTCTTCTTTCCACTTTTGGCTTTCCATGACGGCAAGTTCATCACAGCGGTTATTTTTGGGATTTTCTGCGTGTCCCTTGACCCAATGGCAGGTAACTTGGTGAGTTTCACACAATGTTAAAAGTCTTTCCCACAAATCGGGGTTAAGAGCAGGCTTTTTATCCTTTTTCCGCCAGCCATTTTGTCGCCACGATACCGCCCAGCCTAAGGTGAGGGCATCGGTGACATATTTGGAATCGGAATACAGTTCCACTTTGCACGGCTCTTTCAGGGCTTCGAGAGCGGAGATGACCCCCATAAGTTCCATGCGGTTGTTGGTGGTCTCTTTCTCTCCGCCGGAGAGTTCCTTTTCCACCCCGCCGTACTCCAAAATGGCGCCCCATCCACCAGGACCGGGGTTGCCGGAGCAAGCACCATCGGTATAAATGGTTACGGTTTTCATGCTTCCGTCTCCTCAGTGGATTCTTCCTCTTTGTCCACGGTGGCGAGAGCGATAATCTTACTGCCCTCTTCCAAGCGCATGACACGCACGCCCTTGGTATCCCGCTTGTAGACATTGATGCTTTCCACTTGGGTGCGGATAATCACGCCGTTATCGGCAATGAGCATGACATCTTCATCCCCGCGGACGGAGGCGATGCCCGAAACCTTGCCTGTATCGGCGGAAAGGTTGTAGTTGCGAAGACCCTTGCCACCACGGGTCTGGGGACGGCGCTCTTCGCCCTCGCCACCACGGAGATATTCCGTGAAAAGCGTGCGCTTGCCAAAGCCCAGTTCCGTGACAGTGAGGAGCTGTTTTGTCTCATCATAGAGTTCCGCGCCCACCACATAGTCGCCATCTGCAAGGGTAATACCCTTGACGCCACCAGCATTTCTGCCCATGGGACGCAAATCATTTTCGTGGAAGAGGATGGCCATGCCATCGGCGGTGGCCAGAAGCACGGCATCGTCCCCGTGGGTGCGGAAGACGGAAACCAGTTCGTCATCCTCGTCCAAGGTGATGGCACGGATGCCTGTGGAGCGGTTGGTATCCAGTTCCGACAGGTTCAGGCGCTTCACTTCGCCCTTGCGGGTGACCATGACCAGATATTCTTCCTCACTAAATCCCGTGGTGAGCACCATGGCGGAGAGTTTTTCCCCCTCTTTCAGGGGCAGAACATTCACCGCCGCCGTGCCACGGGCGGTACGGGATGCTTCGGGAATGCGGTAGCCCTTGCGGGAAATGACACGCCCGTAGTTGGTGAAGAACAGCACAAGGGCATGGGAAGAGGCCACAAACAGGGTCTTGACCCAGTCCTCTTCTTTGAGATTCGCCGCCGTGATGCCACGACCGCCACGGGCCTGGGTGCGATAGGTATCGGCAGGCATGCGCTTCACATAGCCCTGCTGGCTGAGGGTGTAACAGCAGAGTTTTTCTTCGATGAGATCCTCGTCCTCGATATCTTCCATGGCATCTTGGATTTCCGTGACACGGTCATCGCCGTACTTTTCCATGATTTCCGTCAGTTCTTCTCTCAGGACACTCTTGACCATTTCGGGAGTTTCCAGCAGAAGACGGAAATAGGCGATTTTTTCCTGCAGTTCCTTATATTCGTTATCCAATTTCTCGCGGTCGAGACGCTGGAGTTGCTTGAGGCGCATATCCAAAATCGCCTGCGCCTGCACATCGGAAAGACCGAATCGATTTTGAAGGTTTTCCTTGGCATCATCGTAACTTTCACGGATAATGCGGATGACCTCATCAATATTATCCTGCGCGATAATGAGACCCTCCAGCAGATGGGAGCGCTCTAGCGCCTTACCCAAGTCGTACTTGGTACGGCGGACGATGACTTCCTGCTGGAAAATGAGATATTCATCCAAAATGTGGCGCAGGGAGAGGATGCGGGGCTGGGTCTGATTATTCACCAGCGCCAGCATATTGATGGCGAAGGTGGTCTGCATTTGGGTCTGATTGAACAGGTGGTTTAACACCACTTGGGCGTTGGCATCGGCTTTCAGTTCGATGACAATGCGCATGCCCTCGCGGTCGGATTCATCGCGGATATCGCTGATGCCCTCCAGTTTTTTATCCCGCACATATTCGGCAATGGAGGCAATCAGCTGGCGCTTATTCACCTGATAGGGCAGTTCCGTGACGATAATACGGCTACGGCCATGGGCGAACTCCTCAAACTCTGTCCGTGCGCGGACGCGGATGTGACCGCGACCTGTCTGGTAAGCCTGACGGATGCCACTTTTGCCCATGATGATGCCCTTGGTGGGGAAATCAGGACCTTGGATGTACTGCATCAGGTCATCCAAAGTGCATTCGGGGTCCTCCAGCACATGAATAGCGGCAGAAATCACTTCCCGCAGGTTGTGGGGCGGGATGTTGGTGGCCATACCAACGGCAATACCCGAAGAACCATTCACCAGCAGGTTGGGGAATCGGCTGGGAAGCACCAAAGGTTCACTGCGGGTTTCATCGAAGTTGGGCAGAAAATCCACCGTGTCTTTTTCGATATCATGGAGCATTTCCGCTGCCATGCGCGCCATACGGGCTTCCGTATAACGGTAAGCGGCAGGGGGGTCACCATCCACAGAGCCGAAGTTGCCGTGACCCTCAATGAGGGGATAGCGCATGGAGAAATCCTGCGCCAAGCGGACAAGAGCATCGTAAACAGAGGCGTCACCATGGGGATGGTAGCGACCCAGCACGTCACCCACAGCGGTGGCGCACTTGCGGAAAGGTTTATCGTGAGTGAGGTTATCCTCATACATGGCGTAGAGGATACGGCGGTGGACAGGCTTTAAGCCGTCACGGACATCGGGCAGAGCACGACCCACGATGACACTCATTGCATAGTCAATGTAACTGGTTTTCATCTCCTGCACCAGTTCCGATTGCACAATCGTCTGCTCGGGGAACATAATGTCCTCGGGCTTGTAATCATTATTTTTCGCTTTCTTTGCCATATTCCGCCACCTCCTTAAATATCCAAGTTGACCACGTATTTGGCATTTTCCTCAATAAATTCTTTTCGAGGTTCTACGGCTTCACCCATGAGGATGGAGAAAATCTCATCCGCCGCGGCGGCATCATCCAAGGTGATACGGCGCAGGGTGCGGGATTCGGGATTCATGGTGGTGTCCCACAGTTCCGTGGGGTTCATCTCACCAAGACCCTTGAAGCGGGAAATTTCCACCTTCACATTGGGGTTATCCCCACGCAGTTCCGCGGAAATCCGATCTCGCTCTTCATCGGAATAGGCCACCCGTTCCGTCTTGCCCCGCTTGAGCTTATACAGGGGAGGCACAGCGGAATAGACATAGCCCTGCTCAATGAGGGGGCGCATAAAGCGGAAGAAGAAGGTGAGTAGGAGCGTACGAATGTGCGCGCCGTCCACGTCCGCGTCCGCCATGATGATAATCTTGTGGTAGCGGAGTTTTTCGGGATTGAACTCATCCTTGAGACCGCAACCCAAGGCGGTGATGACAGGTTGGAGCTTATCGTTGCCGTAGACCTTGTCCTCGCGGGCCTTTTCCACGTTGAGCATCTTGCCCCACAAGGGGAGGATGGCTTGGAATCGGCTGTCGCGACCTTGGGTGGCAGAACCGCCTGCGGAGTCACCCTCCACGATGTAAATTTCCGTGAGCGCAGGGTCACGGTCGTTACAATCGCGGAGTTTATCGGGCATCTGTCCCGATTCCAGACCCGTCTTACGGCGCACGGCTTCGCGAGCCTTTTTGGCGGCCTCACGGGCGCGGTTGGCCAGCATGGCCTTTTCCAGAATAATCTTGGCAACGGAGGGATTTTCCTCAAAATATTCCGTAAGTTTTTGGTTTACCACATTATCCACCAAGGTGCGGATATGGGCGTTGCCCAGTTTTGCCTTGGTCTGACCCTCAAACTGGGCATCGGTGAGTTTCACGGAAATCACCGCGGTAAGACCATCCTGACAGTCTTCACCGGAAAGTTTGTCACTTTCCTGCTTGATGATTTTATTCTTCACCCCGTAGCCATTGAGCACACGGGTCAGCGCCGTGCGGAAACCTGTGACATGCATGCCACCTTCGGGGGTGCGGATATCGTTGGCAAAAGAGAGGATGTTGGCATTGTAGCCATCGTGATACTGCAGGGCTACCTCGCAGACGGAATCCCCCTTGGCGCCCGCCATGTAAATGGGCGCAGAATGCATGGGATTCTTGGTGCGGTTCAGCCAAGAAACATACTCACGGATACCACCCTCGTAGCGCATGGAATCGGATTTTTCATTGCCCACACGCTTATCTTCAATGGAGATGCGCAGGCCTGCGTTCAAAAACGCCTGCTGCTGCATTCTCTCGTGGAGGATTTCGTACTCATATTCCACCGTGTCAAAGACTTCCGCATCGGGGCAGAAGGTCACTTCTGTGCCCGTTTTGTCCGTCTTTCCCACCACTTTCATCTCTTGGGTGATGGCGCCACGGGAGAATTTCATCTCATAAATTTCGCCATTTTTATGGACGCGAGCCACAAGCCACTCACTTAGAGCGTTCACAACGGATGCGCCCACGCCGTGGAGACCGCCAGAGACTTTATAACCGCCACCGCCGAATTTACCGCCTGCGTGAAGCACCGTAAAGACCACTTCCAAGGCGGGTTTGCCCGTCTGCGCCTGAATGTCCACAGGGATACCACGGCCGTTATCCGTCACGGTGATGGTGCCGTCCATGTTGATGGTCACGCAGATTTCCGTGCAGTAGCCTGCCAAGGCTTCGTCAATGGAGTTATCCACAATTTCGTAGACCAAGTGGTGCAGACCGCTACTGGATGTGGAACCGATATACATACCAGGGCGCTTGCGGACGGCTTCCAGACCTTCCAAAACCTGAATTTGTTCCGCGCCGTATTCCTGTTCCACTGCCGTGGTCAAAATTTCGTCAGCCATGCGTAGGGCCTCCTTTTCGCTCTCATTCGTTTTTCCATAGTCGCGGCACTGAACGGCACTAGGTAAATCCGTTCCATGCCCATTTCACGGGTGAGGAGGAAACTCTTGGGCAATTCTTCCCCCACGGGAATCACCTTGCCCTCTTTTTCCGCCTCTGCCAAAAAATTTCTTGTGTGTTTGGAGCAAGTGGTGTTGTCCAAATCGAACACGCCCACAATGCTCTCTCTTCGCACGGCCATATCGCCGCCGATGGGAATATACATTCCTTTTTCCTCCTTAGATGACCGCGATGCGACCATCTGTCACAGAAAACACCTTGCCCGCCTCGGTACGGCGGTCATTTTCACAGCAGGTGATGAGCACCTGCCCACCCTCCAAACGGTTGAGGATGAAATCCTGCCGTTTTTCGTCCAGTTCGGAAAGCACATCGTCTAGTAAAAGCACAGGGCAGTGACCTGTATCTTGCAAAATAAGGTCTCTCTCCGCCAGTTTGAGGGAAATGGCGGCGGTGCGGGTCTGACCCTGCGAGCCGTAACTTTTGAGGGATTTTCCCGATAAAAACACCTCAAAATCATCCTTGTGAGGCCCAGCCAAGCAACTCCCCGATTCCAGTTCCGCCCGATGCAGGCGCTCCACCTGCTTAATGAGGGCGCGGAAAATATCCTCCTTCGCCCCGTGGGGGTCTTCCACCTCGGGCACAGTCAGGTAGGAGAAGGTCAGTTCCTCCCCGCCCCCCGCGCAGTGGAGGTGATGTTCTCTGGCTTTTTCCGCCAAGGCGGAAAGGTAACCCGCGCGGGAATGAATCAGTTCCGCGCCAAATCGGCACAGACGCAGGTTAAAATCGGGAAGCAGTTCCAAAAGGGAACTGTCCTCATGCCAGTCCTTGAGGATGCGGTTTTTGTGCTCTAGTAGCCGTGAGTACTCCGTGAGGGCATCTTCATAACCTTTGCGAAGCTGACTTAGGGCATTATCCAAAAGTCTTCTCCGCGGGCTTGACCCGCCCTTGAGCACCAAAAGATCCTCGGGGCAGAACAGAACGGTCAAAAACTCGCCCGCCATATTTTGGGAGAAAGTTTTTTGCTTTACCCCATTGAGATACAGTTGCCGTGGCTTTCTCCCCGCAAAGAGGATTGCCCGCAGTTCCATATCCCGCTCGTGGGTAAATACCGTGCCTTTAATTTCCGCAAACTCCGCCCCAAAGTGGAGCATTTCCTCTTCCTTGCGGGCGCGGAAACTCCTGCCTGTGGAAAGATAGTTCACAGCCTCTAAAAAATTGGTTTTTCCTTGGGCATTTTTACCTAAAAACAGGTTTACACCCGCAGAAAGTTCCAAATTTTCCTCTTCATAATTGCGGAAATTCCGCAAATAGAGATTTTCTATTCTCATGCTACAACCCAAGAATTGCCATCGAAGGTGACCGTGTCACCCACATGGAGTTTTTTGCCACGCATGGTGCAAACTTCCCCATTGACTAAGACCGCACCATCTTGCACAAGCATTTTCGCCACACCACCGCTGGGCACGGCATCGCAGAATTTGAGAAAATCCTGCAGTTTAATAAACTCCGTGTGAATGGAGACAGGGGTGGCAGATTTTTTTACCGATACTTTTACTTTCATCCTTCACTCCGCATGCGCACAGGCAGTACCAAATAGGTGTATTCATCACGGCCATCCACAGGGGTCAGCACCATGGGGCTGAGACCATTGGTCAGTTCCAAAGTGACCTCACTATCGGGAACAGCCTTGACGGCATCGAGGAAATAACGGCAGTTGAAGCCAATTTCCAAATCCTTGCCATCGCCACTGAGGGAGCAGTTATCGTGGGCAGTACCCATGACCGTGGAGGTTTTAAAGTCCACATTCTGATTGCCAAAGACACAGCGGACGGGACTCTTGAATTTTTCGTTGACCACCAAACTGACGCGGTCAAGACTTGCCGCCAGTGCAGACACCCGAGCCACCAATTTGGTGCTTTCGCCCGTCATGAGCACCTTTCGCCAATCCATAAACTCGCCCTCTAAAATACGGCAGACCAGTCTTGCCTCGTTGGTGCAGAAGACAATGTGACGGCGACCGAGGATAAATTCCGCATTTTCCTCATCATCGCTGAGAAGATTCATCACTTCCCGCAGTGCGGCGGCGGGAACAACAAATTTCATGGTCTGGGGCAGTTTCTTTTCAGGATGCCAACGGCGCACCGCCAGACGGAAACCATCCACCGCAACCACCGTGACGCAGTCCTCTTCCACCTCAAACAGGCAACCTGTGTGGATGGGACGGGTGGCATTTTCACTGGCGGAGAAGATAGTGCCCGCAATCATCTCTTTGAGGACATTTTGAGGAATTTCGATGCCGTCTTCTTCCTTGACTTCGGGCAAATCGGGATATTCTTCGCCACTTTCAGCAGAAAGGGTGAAGGACACAATGCCCGCGCGGATGGAAACCTTATACTTTTCATCCACCGAGACGGTAACCTCGTCCTCGGGGAGTTTGCGAATCATATCGAAAAACAGGCGGGTGGGAAGCACGCACTCACCCTGCTCTGCAATTTCCGCAGGTACGGAGACGGTGATGCCCGTTTCCAAGTTATAGCCCGTCAGTTCCAGAATGCGACCAGCGCGCAGATACAGACCTTCCAGCACCGCAAAGGGGCTTTTTGCCGCCACAGTACGGCTTGCCATAGAGATGGCAGAAACCAGCAGATTTTTTTGACAGGTGAATTTCATCATTCTCAGTTCACTCCTTGTAAAAAAATAGACGGATGTTATTTTTCTCTTTATCCACAGCCTTGTTGGTTTGGAAAAAAGGTTCTTTCTATCTTTCTAAAAAGAAGATAGATTAAGCAGTAGTTTGTAGTAGAGCGGTTGATAGGTGGGAAAACGAAAATTTTCTTAGAAATTCCCAGTAAAATCTTTCCACACATCCTTGTGGAATCTTTCCGAGTTTTCCACAGGCTTTTTTTCTCTGTGGAGAAAGAAAAGTTCTCCACAGAAATTTTATAAACATTCCACAAGAGGTTGTTTATGATTATAGTCTACCGTTAATGTTGGAGGTGATATCCCGCAGGTTATCGCCAATGCCAGAATTGGGCTTGAGGAGCATGTCCTTAATCTTCTGCGTGCCGTAAACCACCGTTGCGTGGTCGCGACCCAGTTCCTGCCCAATCTGCGGGGTGGAAAGCCCCAACATGCTCTGTAGAAGATACATGGCAACCTGACGCGCCTCAGACACGATTTTGGACTTATTGTTACTGCGCAGGGTGCTTTCATCGAGAGAATAGAACCTGCACACCTCCGCCACAATGAGAGAGGGGGTGGGGAGGGATTTTTCATCGGGCTTGAGGTTTTTCAGCACTCTCGAGACCCGATTCATATCGATAGAGCCACCCTCCAAGGAAACCACAGCCTTGAGTTTGTTGATGGCACCCTCCAATCGGCGCACGTCTGTGGTGACATTTTCCGCAATAAAGGTGAAGGCTTCATCGGGCACTTCCACGCCAGCATTCATGGCGTAACTGCGGAGGATCGCCATGCGGGTTTCATAGTCGGGAGGGCTAATTTCCGTAGTCAGACCCCAAGAGAAACGGGTGCGCAAGCGCTCTTCCAACTTTGCCATGCTCTCGGGAGGACGGTCAGCGGTCATGACGATGCGCTTGCGGTTCTCATAAAGGGCGTTAAAGGTGTGGAAATACTCTTCCTGGGTGGAGTCCTTACCGGCGATGAACTGAATATCGTCCACCAGAAGCAGGTCTGCTGACTGATATTTATCGCGAAATGCGGCAGTGTTACCTGTTTTGATGGCTTCAATCAGTTCCGTGGTAAACTGCACGGCTTTCACATAGACAATGTTGCTCTCCGGCTCTTTCTGATGGACCTTGTCCGCAATGGCGTAGAGCAGGTGGGTCTTGCCCAAGCCGGGAGGACCGTAAATGAGCAGGGGGTTATATTCCTCAATGGTGCTGTCCGCCACCGCCACAGCCAGTGCCGCCGCGTGGGCAAACTGGTTAGACGAGCCCACCACGAAAGTATCAAAGGTGAATTGGGGGTTAAAATCCAAAAAGTCCATCTTCCGCTTGGTTTTGTTGTACTCTTCCAAGTCCTCATCGCCCAAAACCGAGAGGGTGATGTCCAAATTGAACAGTTCCTTCATGGCGTCTTTGATATATTTTTCCGCGCGGGTGCTGATGATTTCACGGCGATATTCACTGGGAGAATAGAGCACCAATCGGTCATTGGAAAATTCCAACACTTCCGCATCGTCAAACCAAGAGGCGACGAACACCTCCGTCAGGCGCTGTTCCAGATAGTGGAGAATTTTCGCCCAAACATAAGCAGTGGAATACATAAAAAACCCCTTTCTCTTGCTAGAAAGTTGAAGTAAAAAGATGCGTTTTTCCATCCCTCCACAGGGCTGTGGAAAAAATGCCATTTTCTCCCCCATATCATAGCACAAAAAGGGTCATTTTACAAGCAAAATACATTATTTAAATATAAAAAATTTTGGGGACAGGGTCTATAAAGCCCACATAGCCCGTTTGACGAACGAATTTTCTCATCCCGACAAAACCCCGCCCCCAAGGCATATCAAAAACCATCCCACCCATTTTTCCCAAACCTGTTGATAACTCCCCCAAAATTTTGCATTTTTTGAGGAGAAAATAAACCTCCTCTGCACAGCCTATCAAGTTTGCGCTTCTCGGCAGGGCAAACGGTCGCGGAGCACCTTTGCCGTATGTGAGACCGCAGAGGGTGATTCCCTAGGAGGGGTGGTTATTAGGAGGGGACGGATCGGTAAAAAGTCCCCTCCTAATTTGCCTTCTTTGGGTACTTTTCTTGGCAACCAAGAAAAGTACAAATCGTTCCCAAATAAAAAAGCACCACCCAAGCGGGTGGTGCTTTTTCTATGTAAAACTCTTATTTCTTCAGCAAATCACGGATTTCGGTGAGGAGTTTTTCCTCGTTGGAGGGTTCGGGAGGTGCGGGAGGAGCAGCGGGGGCTTCTTCCTTCTTGCGGTGCAGGGAGTTGATACCCTTGACCAAGCAGAACACAGCAAAGGCAATGATGATGAAATCAATGATAATGGCGATGGTGTTGCCATAGTTCACAGCCACTTCCTTGGCGATTTCGGTCACAGTGCCATCGGCGGCAGTTTCGGTGACAGCCTTTTTCAGCACCCATTTCCAAGCGGTGAAATCCTCACCGCCGGTGAGCATGGAGATGCAGGGCATGAGGATGTCATTGACGATGGAGGTGGTGATTTTACCGAACGCACCGCCGATCACAACACCGACTGCCAGGTCGATGACATTGCCACGCATGGCAAAGGCCTTGAACTCGTTGAAGAACTTTTTCATAATAAATATTCTCCTTTTTCTTTATATTTTATTTGTTTTTATAACTTTTAACAGAGTAATAATGCCTCTTGGCAAGGTGAATGAAAAACAATAGACCGCCGTTTGTGGCGGTGCACCCTTGCGGGACGCCAAGGATGCCCCACCCCTACTCACAAACTATCAAGTTTGCGCTTCTCGGCAGGGCAAACGGTCGTGGAACACCTTTGCCGTATGTGAGACCGCAGAGGGTGATTCCTTAGGAGGGGTGGTTATTAGGAGGGGATGGCTGGTAAAAAATCCCCTCCTAATTTGCCTTCTTTGGGTACTTTTCTT
>JAGBIE010000005.1 GCA_017935145.1 Oscillospiraceae bacterium | reverse complement strand
CTGGTAAAAAATCCCCTCCTAAGGCAGGAGCAGCAGGGAGATTTATCGCCCGTAAAGGTGGCAAACACCCCCCGTCTTCGTTAAAAACCCTCCCAAACCGAAAAGGTTTCCTTGGCTTTTTGCCTCGCCGTGGGTCGCCTGCCACTCTTTACGGGTGCGTAGCAGTTTTGAAGTGGAAATTTTTTGGCATGGCGAAACAGTAACCTCACCCTCATGCTGTCGCATGGGGGTGAGGTTCTGTGAAGTCAGGGCGGAAAAGAGCCGTTCAAAACCGATATCTCCCCCTGCCGCTCCTGCCCTGCCTTCTTTGGGTACTTTTCTTGGCAACCAAGAAAAGTACGAAACGTTCCTCGCAAGAAAAAAGCACCACCCAAGCGGGTGGTGCTTTTTGTATGTACTCAGTTTTTGAGGCTTTGCATGGGGGCGGGGATGCGACCGCCACGATGGATAAACTCCGCGGAGGAGAAAGGATGCACCGCCTGCACAGGGGCAGAGCCCAAAAGTCCGCCAAATTCCACGGTATCGCCCACATTACAACCCGGTGCGGGGATAATGCGCACAGCGGTGGTTTTGGAGTTGACCATGCCGATGGCGGCCTCATCCGCAATGATGGCGGAAATGGTCTCGGCAGTGGTGTCCCCAGGCACGGCAATCATATCAAGACCCACAGAACAGACGCAGGTCATGGCCTCCAGTTTATCCAAGGTCAGCGCGCCACTGCGGGCGGCGGCAATCATGCCCTCGTCCTCACTGACGGGGATAAACGCGCCAGAAAGTCCACCCACATGGCTAGATGCCATGACGCCACCTTTCTTCACTGCATCGTTTAAGAGAGCCAAGGCGGCGGTAGTGCCGTGAGTGCCACAGACTTCCAAGCCCATTTCTTCGAGAATTCTTGCTACGCTGTCGCCCACAGCGGGGGTGGGGGCAAGGGACAGGTCCACAATGCCAAAGGGGGTGTTAAGACGGCGGGCGGCTTCCTGCGCCACCACCTGACCCACGCGGGTGATGCGGAATGCGGTCTTTTTCACCGTCTCCGCCACCACATCAAAGGGCTGACCCTTGACGCTTTGCAGGGCGTGATGCACCACGCCAGGACCGGAAACGCCCACATTGATGACTTTTTCCGGCTCGCCGACCCCGTGGAACGCGCCCGCCATAAAGGGGTTGTCCTCCACGGCATTGCAGAACACCACCAGTTTGGCGCAACCAAATCCGCCCGTATCGGCAGTGCGCAGTGCCAAATCCTTGATGGTCTTGCCCATGAGCGCCACAGCATCCATATCGATACCCGCCTTGGTAGAGCCCACATTGACGCTCCCGCAGACGATTTTGGTGGAAGAAAGGGCTTCGGGAATGGAACGGATGAGGATTTTGTCCGCCTCGGTCATGCCCTTTTGGCACAGGGCGGAAAAACCGCCGATGAAGTTGACCCCTGTGGTCTCTGCGGCTTTGTCCAGCGCCACGGCAAAGGGGGTGTAGTTGTCCGTCTCTGCCGCCGCTGCCACCAAAGCCATGGGGGTGACGGAAATGCGCTTGTTGACAATGGGAATGCCAAACTCCGTCTCGATAGCCTCGCCTGTGGCAACCAGTTTTTCCGCATAGCGGGTGATTTTATCGTAGATTTTCTGGCAGGCAAACTTGGGGTCGCTATGGGCGCAGGAAAGCAGGCTAATGCCCATGGTGATGGTGCGCACATCCAAGTGTTGCTGGTCAATCATGCGGATGGTTTCGAGAATTTCATGCTGATTGAGCATCGAAAACCACCTCGCTTAAATGCGGTGCATGGCGCTGAAAATATCCTCCCGCTGGATGCGGATGGAAAGTTCCTGCGCGCGACCTGCTTCGTCCAAAACCCTTGCCACATCGCCCATGGCCAGGGGGCAAGCGGATAAATCCACCAGCATGACCATGGTGAAATTATCCTGCAAAATGGTCTGGGTGATGTCCAAAATGTTGATGTTATTCTGCGCCAAAAGGGTGCAGACGGTGGCGGTGATGCCCACCTTGTCCTTGCCGATGACGGTGACAATGGCTTTCATAAAAATTCCTCTCTTTCTCTTAAAACGCCCAAGTGCCGTCTCTAAAAATGGGCACTTCTTTGCCGTCTTTGGTCAAGCCCGTGATGGAAAGGTCGCGGGTGCCAATCATAAAATCTTCGTGGATAATAGACTCGTTCACGCCCAAGGCGCGGATTTCTTCCTGCGTCTTTTCGTGGCAGTTTTCAATGGTATCGGCAAAGCCTCGACCAAGGGCTAGGTGACAGCAGGCATTTTCATCGAAAAGTGTGTTGTAGAACAAAATGCCCGTCTGGTTAATGGGGCTTTCCCAAGGCACAAGGGCGCATTCGCCCAAGTAGGATGCCCCTTCGTCCATATTGACCATCTTTCTAAGCAGGTCTTCGCCCACTTTTGCACCGCAGTCGACTACCTTGCCACCCTCAAAGCGGAAGAAGAATTCATCGATGATTTGCCCTTGCCAACTTAGGGGCTTGGAGGAGTAGACTACGCCTTCGGCCTCGCCCCGTTTGGGGGAGATAAAGCACTCTTCTGAGGGGATGTTGGGGTTAAACACCTTGCCCGATGCGGTCACTTCCTGCCCACCGCAGAACACGGCTTCGGGAATCATGCCCACGGTGAAATCCGTGCCGTTGGAGGCGGTGTAGTGGAGGGATTGAAGGTGCAAATCGTTTAAATGCTTGCACCGCTCTTTGAGATTTTTGTTGTGCTCCTGCCATGCACCCTCGGGATCGTCCGTGACGCGGGAGGCGGTCAAAATCGCCTGCCAAAGAGCCTCTACGGCGCGGGAGACGGGAAGTTGGGGGAACACCTTTTTTGCCCATGCCTTACCAGGCACAGCGGCGATGCACCACTGTTCCTTGCCATCCCGCTGGTCGCGGTAGAATTTGACAATTTTGCCCCGTGCCTGCTGACTTTTGGCGTATTTTTCGCCATTTACGCCCTTTAAGCCATCGGGGTCTTCGCTGAGGAGCAAAATACGGCAGGGGAGGGTATCCACCTGGTGTTGCATTTTGGCTTTTTCCCACTCCTCTACTTGAGAGAGGGTTTTTAAGTTACAGTGGCGGTAGTGGAGTTTTTGCAAGGGCTGATGGGAAAATTCCGTGCGGACTTTTCGTGCCCCTGCCCGATAGCATTCTTCTACCAGCATGGTGACAAATTCGGGCTGATCCAGTTCTGCAAAAATCACCACATCCTGCCCTTTTTGCACCCCTGCGCCCACGCGGGCGATGAGGCGGGCATAATTGTGGAGAACGGTCTTTTTCATAGAGAAACCCCCAAGAAATCGTTTTTGTTATGTTACCACAAAAAGCGCTGTTTGAAAAGGGTATAAGCCCTTTTCTTATGGGAACAATAGGAAAAAAGGAGTGGGATACATGGAACAAAATCGTGTGGATGCCACCGCCATCCGCCGTAGATTGGGCACTTGCGCGGATTTAAACATCCACCCTCTGCAGTTGGGGGATACCTCCGCCACGGCATTTTTTATCGATGGCTTGGTGTCTGTGGTGCAGATTTCCGAGCAGGTGATAAAGCCCGCCATGGAAAACCTAACGGAAGGCACGGCGGAGGAGAAATTTTCCCGTATGCTCACAGGCGGGGTCTATAACGCTGTGGCAAAAGAGGCCGTGGGGGAAGATGCGGCGGTCATGGCGCTTCTCAACGGCTTTTGCCTCATCACCTTGGACAGTATCGGTCGCGGGGTCATTTTCGAGACCAAAACGGGGGAAAAACGCGCCCCATCCGCCCCGCAGGTGGAAAGCACCGTCAAGGGCGCAAAGGATGCCTTTACGGAAACTTCCCGCACCAACACATCCCTAGTGCGCAGACACATCAGGAGCGATAAACTCCAAGTGGAGGAGTTTGTAGTGGGAAAAAACAGCGGTACCAATGTATCCATGCTGTTTTTGCAGGGAACGGCAGATGAATTTCTCGTTTCCATGGTGCGAAAGCGCCTAAAAACCCTCAAAGAACCTGCCATGGTGTCCCCCTCGGCGGTGGAAACGGCACTGGCGGGGGCGCGAAAGACCGCTTTTCCCATGCTCCAATACACGGAGCGCACGGATAAATTCAGCCAAGGGCTTTTATTGGGGCAGGTGGGGGTACTGGTGGACGGCTTACCCCAAGGTTATCTTCTGCCTGTGGATTTGGGTAAATTCATGACATCCCAAGAGGATAGGGGCGTGGATTATATCACCGCCTCCGCCATTCGGGCGCTACGGTATTTTTCCCTCATCTGCGCCCTGTTTTTGCCCGCTTTTTATGTTGCCATGGCGTGCTTCCACCCCCAAATGATTCCCACACGGCTACTGGAAACCATTGCCCAGAGCAAGAAAAATGTTCCCTTTCCCACGGCGGCGGAGGTGCTGGCGCTTCTCACCGCTTTTGAAATTTTGCAGGAGGCGGGACTGCATCTGCCCCGCGCCATTGGGCAGACGGTGTCCATCATCGGCGGTCTTGTGGTGGGTTCGGCGGCGGTGGAGGCGGGCTTTATCTCCCCCGCGGCGCTGATTGTGGTGTCCGTTTCGGGGATTTGCGGTTTTGCTGTCCCTGGCAAGGATTTTACCGATGCCATCCGCATTTGGCGGGCAGTACTCGCCCTCTGCGCCGCCTTTTTGGGGCTCTATGGGCTGACTTTGGGAGGCTTGGTGCTATTGGGTCATCTCAGCGCCCTCACCTCTTGTCGCAGACCTTATCTTCGCGGGGAGGGCATTCTCTTCTCTCCCAAAAGGGGGCAGTAGCATGCGATATATGGCCATTTTACTGCTTCTGTGCGCCCTACTCTCCCTTGGGGGAAAACTCCCTTTTGATGCATGGGAGATGGGGATTTTAGAGCCTGTCGAACTGCTCATTGCGGAATCTGCCGAGGGCGGAGTGCTTCTCCGCACGGAAAAAGGACATCGGGGCTGGGGCAAGGATTTTGTGGATGCCTGTGCCGATGTGCAGAACACCTCAGGCGGGCAGGTACTCCTTTCCACGGTGCGCTCCTTGGTGCTGGTGGGGGATGTGCCTGTGCCCGATGCTATCCTGCGCCCCGCCACGGCGGTGTATTCCGCCTGGGGCGTGGATGACCCCAAAGCGCTGGGGGAATATCTCCAAAATCGCATGGGAAGCGTCACCTTGGGCATGCTGTGGGAGGGAGAAGCCATCCCGCCCCGTCTGCTTCCAGGGGAAAAAGGACTGTATCTGCCCCCGTGGGCGGAATGATATATATTATAATATGTATAGGAGGCGCTGGATGAAAGGAAACAACGGCTTGTGGCTCATGGGGGCGCTGGTTGCCCCCGCCATCGCTGTGGGATGCACGCTACCGTGGGTCTATGTTGCCATAGCCACATTGGTGGGTGCGGGATTTTGGTATCTGACCCCCGCCATCTCTCTGCCCACGGATTTTTTGCGGGTGTGGGGCAAAGGCGCGGGGGCGTGGATTCTTGTGTTGCAGGCGGGATTTTTCGCGCTTCTCTTGGGTCAGTTCGCCTTGGGAACGGTCTCCGCCTTTCCCGATGACCCTGTCCATCCCTTTTTGCCCCTGAGCATGCTGGCGGTGGCGTGGTTTTCCGTCAGTCGAGGCGAGGGGGCGTGTCGCCGAGGATGTCGGGTGGCAGGCGCGGTCACGGCGGTCATTCTCATGGCTGTGTGCTTCTTTGCCTTTGGACGGGCGGATTTCTCCCGCGGGTGGACAAAACTCCCTGCTCCATCCGTGGGGGAATATGCCTTGGTGCTTTTGCTCCCTTTGTGCGGACGGCAACTGCTGGGAGGCGGACGCTTGGGCGTGTGGGGACTGTTCTCCCTTCTGCCTATTACGGCATCTTTCCTCTGCCAATGCATCGCGGGAAGCGGGGGCAGTTTCTATGCCATGGCAAAAAGCGTGGAGGTGCTGTCCTTCGCCCAGCGGATTGAACCGCTGGTCTCTGCATTTATGACCGTGGGCTGGTTTTGCACCCTGTGCCTGTTGGCGCTAGTGGCGGTAAAAAATCTGCGCATGGTGGGTGTCCCCCGTTCGTGGGCAGAAAAGGGCATCTTTCTCTCCGCCATGGGCATTGTGTTGCTTTCCAAATCCATTTCGGCGGAAATTTTGTTCCCTATTGGCACTGTATTTTGTGTTTTTCTACCTCTTTTGACCCAAGGAATTGGGGTACGAAAAAAAGTGAAAAATTTCTTGAAATTTCAGCAAAAAAAGTGTTGACAAGGGGGTTTCTTTCTGCTAATATAAGCAAGCTGTCCGCTTGAAACAGCCAATTTTCAGCCCGCGAATGAAAGAAAAAATTCTTGACAACGGCTGCAAAATCTGTTATAGTAGACAGGCTCACCTCAATCGGGGTGTGCGCAGTGAACCTTGTAAATTAAACAACGAGAAACATGTTGAAACACCTTTGGACAATTATGAAATTAAGTTGTTCTAAAGACGAATGTCAAAGAATAGCCAACGAAAATTCTTGAGTAATGCTAGAAGCAGATACTTGATGAAATTGATTTAGAAGGCTTTAAGCCTTTTAGATACCATTTTATTGAGAGTTTGATCCTGGCTCAGG
>JAGBIE010000004.1 GCA_017935145.1 Oscillospiraceae bacterium | reverse complement strand
TTTAACACGAAACATATAAGTATTATCTGCAGTTACAGAGTAAGTGTTATCAATGTCGATAACAAAATGATAACATTAACTCATATAGGCAGGATAATATGGATATATCAAATAATCAAAAGAACTACAAACACGACAGAAAATAATCTCTAAACAAAATTGATTAGTTTTTGTCGAGTGGGAATAACAGAACAACACACGAAAAGCCCTGATTTTCAGGGCTTTTTTCGTAACATCAACCATGAGGAGCAACTGCCTATGAAATTGTTAGGTTTGGATATCGGCACCACTACCGTCAGCGCGGTGGTGGTGGAAAACGGATGCGTTTTGGCATCCTCCACGGTGAAGAATGATTCCTTCTTGACCTCTCCCCATCCTTGGGAGCGGGTGCAAGACCCCAATCGCATCCGCGCCTTGGCGCTTTCCTCGGTGGACGCCCTTTTACAGCAGCACCCCGATGTAGAGCGCATTGGCGTGACGGGACAGATGCACGGCATCGTCTACTTGGATCAAGTTGGCGCGCCCGTTTCGCCCCTTTACACATGGCAGGACGGCAGGGGAGACCTGCCCGCAGAGGGTGGCGAAACCTTTGTGCAGACCCTCTCCCGCCTCACAGGCTACCCTTTGGCAACGGGCTTCGGGCTTGTCACCCATGCATCCCTGCAACAACAGGGACTTCTTCCGCCCACGGCGAAGGTGTTCTGCACCATCCACGATTATCTCGCCATGGTGCTTGCAGGTAGCACCATTCCCGTCACCGATTGCGGTGATGCCGCCAGTATGGGCATCTTCTCTGTGAAAGAAGGCATCTTTGACCTTTCTGCCATGGAAAAGGCGGGGATTGATACCTCCTACCTTCCTAAGATTGCCCACGATGAAATCCTCGGCTACTATCGGGGAAACATTGCCGTCTATCCCGCCATTGGGGATAACCAAGCCAGTTTCCTTGGCTCGGTGGGGGATGATGTGAACGCCATCTTGGTCAATGTGGGTACTGGTAGCCAGTTTTCTGCCTATACCCCCAACTATCTTGCCTGCAAAGGCTTAGAGACCCGTCCCTTCCCCAAGGGGGGCTACTTGGTAGTGGGATCTGCCCTCTGTGGCGGTCGCGCCTACGCACTCTTGGAAACCTTCTTCCGTGAAACAGTGGAAAAAATGACGGGCACTGCCCCCGAATCCTGCTACGATGCCATGGGTCGCCTGCTCCAAGGGGAAAAACCCGCAAACCTCCCCATCCTTTGCACCCAATTCCAAGGCACGCGGGAAGACCCTCAGCGCCGTGGTAGCATCCAAAACCTCTCCACAGAGAATTTTACCCCCACCCACTTGGCATGGGCCATGGTGGAGGGCATGTGCAAGGAATTGCATGACATGTACCTTGCCTATTTGCAAGATGGAGGCAAATCCGCTCGATTGGTGGGTTCTGGCAACGGGCTCAGACGTAACCCCGCCTTGCAGGATGCTTTCTGCCGTGCCTTTGGGCAAGACCTCACCATGTCCTCTTGCATGGAAGAAGCCGCCGCTGGCGCCGCCATCTACGCAGGCATGCAATAAAAGAATGAAAAAAGCACCTCCCGCCATGGGAGGTGCTCTTTTTAGCCATATACAACGGTCAGTACCGCAAAGAGAATCATGGTCATAAGAGTCATGGCAGACAGTGCCGCGGAAATTTGCACCCGCTCTTCCTCTGCATCCACAAACACGGGAATCACAAAAGGCGGTGGCAGAATGCACATAAGGAGCACTGCTCCAGGGAGCATGATTCCGTCTAAAAGGTAGCGGTTGAGGAGCAGTAGCACCGTCGCCAATGCACCCATGACCACAAGACGCATGGCCACAAGTCCCGCGGTCTTTTTCCATGGAATCTCCCGCAAGACCAAATCGTAACCGATGGTCAGGAGAATCACCATGCCTGTGGGGGCGGATACAAACGCCGTGAGCGCATCCAAAATCCCACCAACACCCCAGTCATGGAGTTTTCCGTAAAGCCCTGTAACACCAAGGATGAAGCCCACAATCACCGCCCACAAAATGGGGGAGGAGACCATGTCCTTCAAAATGGCTTTTCCATCGGTCTTGCCCGTGATGAGAATCTTAAACAGGGTAAAGACAAACAGCACATGCCCTAAATCCAAAATGGCAAAACGGGATTCTGCCTCCAATGGGAACAGCAGGGCAAAGAGGGCGTAGCCAATCATCCCCGCTTCAAAACCTGTGGATAAAAAGGGCGTGGCATGACCTTTCAGACGGAAAATCTTGCAGTACAGCATGCCCAAAAGAAGCGCCAAATAGCACAGCACATACACCACCACAGGGATGGCAAGGGTGGCGGTGGAGTACTCTGCCGTGGCAAAGGCATTTACCAGTACCGCAGGCAGGGTGATGTTCAGCACCACTTTCTTGAGCCCGTCAATTTGCTCACGACTGAGAATTTGCTTGCTACGGCACAGCATGCCCAGCGCCAGTGTCAAAAACACAGGCAGGCATGTTGCCAGCACAAAACTCACATTCATTTAATAACGCCCTTCTGCAAAATAATGTTGGCATAGATAGCGGTTTCGCCGGACTGGAGAATGCAGTAGCAATCCTTGGCTTCATCGTAGAACTTGAAGC
Organism: Oscillospiraceae bacterium; assembly: GCA_017935145.1. Taxonomy (GTDB): domain Bacteria; phylum Bacillota; class Clostridia; order Oscillospirales; family Oscillospiraceae; genus RGIG3566. Next base: position 39,299 of record JAGBIE010000004.1, on the reverse strand, counting down.
GGTCAATGTTGCCCACGCAGGAAGCGCCACGGTCATCGTATTTGGCGATGATGGACTTATATTCATCCCACACGGGAATGGTCAGATCCTTATCGCAATCCATCTTCTCCATGAGGATGGCGGGCTTTTCTACATAAGTATCCAAGGGGAATACCTGCAAAATGGCATCCAGCAGTTCGGGTACGCCGTGACCATCTGCCCGCAGGAAGATGGCATTCTTGGCTTTTGCCATGGCAGCGCCGGGGAAATTGCCATCGCCAATGCAAATGCGGTCACTGTGACCCATTTCGCTGAGGACTTTCAGCAGTTCGGGGGAGAGAATAGAGGGGATGTTCTTTAACATAATCATATTCCTTTCTGTGGATGAATTTTATAGTCTAGGCGTCCGCCTTGGGATATACCGTACAGTTGAGACGGGTAATGCGACCTTCTCCCGCAAAACCCCGCAGGCGGTCCAAAAGATATTTTGCCGCCGTCTTGCCAATTTCCTCTTCCGGCTGATGGACAATGGGCAGGGGAGTGCGGAGGACAGTCCGCAGTTCTATGCTGTCAAAGCCAAACACCTGCACGTCTTCGGGAATATGCAGTTCCATATCCCGCAAACCGGAAATCAGCCCCAAAGTCATGTCATAGTTGGTAGCCACAATGGCTGTGGGGGGATTGGGGAGATTCATAAACTTCTGCGCGCTTTGGTAGCCTGTGGCAAAGGTGGTGGGCTGATTGACTAGTAGGGCTTCGTCATATAAAATCCCGTGGTCAGAGAGGGAACGGAAATATCCCACCATCCGTTCCTTGGCGGTGAACATAGGTTGCGGACCTGCCACAAAGGCAATACGCTTATGACCCTTTTTGATGAGCCGTTCCATAGCTTCCTGCACCGCTTCAGCATTGTTCACCAGTACGCAGTCAGCATCTACCCCCTGAATCATGCGGTCAACCAGCACTGTGGGAATACGATAACGGGAGGTCAGTTCATAAAACTCCTCTGCTGTCAAATGCTCAGGGATGTACACCAACCCTTCAATGCCACTGGAGAGCAGAAACTGCAAATGATCTCGCTCTAACCCGTGGTCAGAGGAGTAGGAGGACATAATGCAGTGAAAACCATCCTCCCTCAGCACCTTCTCCAATGCAGAAACCACGTTGCCGTAAAAGGGAACATCAATTTCTGGAAGCAGAACGCCAATATAAGGACTGCGCTGGGCTTTGAGCCCACGGGCAAAGGGATTCACTCGGTACTGCAGTTCCTCAATGGCACTGCGAATTTTCTCTTTGTGCGCCTGACGCACGTTGCCACCGTTGAGATACTTGGATACCGTGGCCATGGAAACGCCCGCCTTGAGCGCTACATCTTTAATAGTTGCCACAAAAGACCTCCTTTCGAGGGATAAAAGTGAAACGATTCGCCTTTCTTTGGGGGAAAATTGAAAAATGCCCAAACCCCCTGTAATTCCTATGATATCGGAATGTCTTTGTGCTGTCAATACAAAAAAACCAAAAAAGTACTTGATTTTTTGCTCCGCATTGGTTATAATCAACAAACAAGCAAGAATATCTGCACATTTTGGAAGGAAACAAGGACGGATAGGTAAACATAACCCATCTTCTTTGGAGGCTTCATCAAACGAAACGTTTCGTTTTTGTGCAGAGTAGACAAAGCCTTGGAACATGAATCGTTTCTCCGTCATCGCAAAACGCAAAAATTCCAAGAAAGGGGATTCCGGAATGCAAGAAACCATTCTGAAAATGTACGGCATCCAAAAACGTTTCTCTGGCGTGCACGCTTTGAACGATGTGCAGTTTGAGCTGCGTGCGGGTGAAGTCCATGCGCTCATGGGTGAAAACGGCGCAGGCAAGTCCACCCTCATTAAAGTTCTCTGTGGCATTTATAAAAGAGACGCTGGCACGGTAGAACTCTTCGGCAAGGAAGTGGAGTTTAGCAACATTGCTGAATCTCAAGCCGCTGGCATCAGCGTCATCCATCAGGAACTGAACATGATGAATGACCTGACCGTGGCGCAGAACATCTTCGTGGGTCGCGAACCCAAGATTGGTCCTTTCGTGGACGATCAGAAGATGATTGAAGATTCCCGTGCCCTGTTTGAGAAGATCGGCATCCACATCGACCCCACCGTCAAACTTGGGGAACTCACCGTGGGCAAACAGCAGATGGTGGAAATCGCCAAAGCCGTCTCCCGCGATTGCCGTCTCTTGGTGCTGGACGAACCCACCGCCGCCTTGACCCAGACGGAAGTGGAAGAACTCTTCAAAATTATGAATGAAATGCGGGATAAAGGCATCGGCATGATTTACATATCCCACCGTATGGATGAAATCAACCGCATTTCCGACCGTGTCACCGTCATGCGTGACGGCACTTATGTTGGCACTGTCAACACGGCCGAAGTCACCAAAGAAGACATCGTCAAGATGATGGTCGGTCGCGTGATCATGGGCGAACAGAAAGAACAAAGCACCGTGGCAGAAGATGCCCCTGTGGTGCTGGAAGTGAAGAACCTCCGCGCGGGCAGAGAAGTGAAGGATGTGTCCTTCACCCTCCGCAAGGGCGAAATTCTCGGCTTTGCAGGCCTCATGGGCGCTGGTCGTACGGAAGTTGCCCGTGCCCTCTATGGCGCTGACCCCAAACAGGGTGGCGAAATTTACATCCACGGCAAAAAGGTGAAAATCAAGAAACCTCTCCACGCCGTGAAAAGCGGCATCTGCTATCTGTCGGAAGACCGTAAACGCTACGGTCTCATGTTGGACAAATCCGTGTCCGACAACACCGTTATCGCCTCGGTGGATGATTTTATCACCGCAGGTCTCATTAACGATGGTAAGATTCGCAAACTGTCGGCGGAGTTTAATGCCAAACTCCGTACCAAAACACCGTCTATGGAACAGCTTCTCAAGAACCTTTCCGGCGGTAACCAACAAAAAGTCATCATTGCCCGCTGGCTCATGAAAAATGCGGATATCTTCATTTTTGACGAGCCCACCCGTGGCATTGACGTGGGCGCTAAGAGTGAAATCTATCACCTGATGGAAGATTTGGCAGCCCAAGGCAAATCCATTATCATGATTTCTTCTGAACTTGCAGAAGTCCTGCGCATGAGTGACCGTGTCATGGTCATGTGCGAAGGTCGCAAGACTGGCGAACTGGATATTTCCGAAGCCACCCAGGAAAACATCATGCACTATGCCACTTTGCGGGAGGAGATGTAATATGAAACCTGAAACTTTGAATCGTAAAAGCCCCTTGGAAACCATCCGTGGCGTGCTCTCTGGCGGCAAGCAGAACTTGGTTATCATTTTGGCAGCTATTGCTCTGTTTGCAATCTTCTGGCTCATTAACCCCAGTTTCGCCAGTGAAGGCACTCTCTTGGTTATGAGTAAGGCCTTCGTGCCTTATGCCATCTTGGCACTGGGCGTCACCTTCGTCATTGCCACTGGTGGCATTGACCTGAGTATCGGTACCGTCTGTATCGGCTCTGCCGTTTTGGCAGGTGCTATCTGCAAGACTGGCGTCTCTGCAGAAGATGGCATCCTCTGGGCAACCATCCCCATCATTCTCGCCACTGGCTTGGCCTTTGGCCTTATCAATGGCGTCTTGGTTGCCAAGTGCAAAATCGCACCCTTCATCGCAACCCTCGGCACCATGCTGGTCTCCCGTGGTCTCACTGCTGTGATTGCAGAAGCCACCCGTCAGACCTCTTCCGCCGTCAAGTATCCTACCACCAGCTGGATGCAGAAAATCTTCACCAACTATAATGGCTTCCCCATCGGTATCGTTTGGGTGCTGGTGCTCACCATTATCTGCATGGTGGTCATGTACAAGACCAAAGTGGGTCGCTACATTCTCGCCATCGGCTCTAACGAAGAAGCAACTCGCCTCTCTGGTATCAATGTGGATAAGTACAAAATCATCGCCTATGCCATCGGTGGCTTCTTCGCCGCACTGGCAGCCCTGTTCTACACCGCATCCAACCCCTCTCTGACCATTGCCAGTGGCAACGGCATGGAACTGGATGCCATCGCAGGCGTCTACATCGGCGGTACTTCCACCACTGGTGGCTCAGCCTCCGTTGTGGGTACCATCCTCGGCTCCATGATTTTGGTCATCATCCGTCAGGGTCTGAACCTGGCACTCAGCGGTGGTAGCCTTGTCTCCGCCACCAACATCACCTACGCCGTCACTGGCGTCATCGTGGTGGGCGCTGTCTTGGTGGACGTCATCAAAAAGAACGCAGCCAAGAAAGTGGTCATCCCCGAAAAAGAAAAGAAACAAAAGAAATGAGTATATATGACCGAAAGGTTTTATATAGAATTATTTAAGGAGGAAAATCGTAATGAAGAAACTCGCTAAAATTCTGGCACTGGTTCTCGTAGTTGCATTGTTTGCATCCCTCGCAGTTGGCTGCGGCAAGCCCGCTTCCGACAAGAAGACCATCGCGGTCATCGCCAAGGGCGAAACCCATGCTTTCTGGCAGGCTGTTAAGTCCGGCGCTGTTGACGCTGGTAAGGCCGCCGGTTATGAAGTCACTTTCCGTGGCCCCACCGCTGAAAGTGAAGAGTACGTTGGCTCCCAGCGTGAAATGGTGCAGGCCGCTCTGAACAACAGCTCCGTCAAGGGCATTGTTCTGGCTACCATCGGTCTGGGCTTCGCTGATGAACTGACTCAGGCATACGAAAAGGGTATCCCCGTTGTGGAATTTGACTCCGGTCTGTATTCCAACGGCGCTGACATCACTGCTGGCAAGGACCCCACCATCGGCTCTGTCGCTACCGATAACAAGGCAGCTGCTGGCGTTGTCGCTGACAACTTCTACAAGTATCTGAAGGACAACAACCTGGCTGTCAACGGCTACAAGGTTGGTATCATCCAGCACGACTCCACCTCCACCGGTATTGACCGCGCTGCCGGCTTCAAGGAAGGCATCGAAAAGCTCGCAAAGGCTGACGGCGTCACTCTGGACATCAACGTTCAGGTTAAGGCCAACAACGCTGGCGAATACAAGCTGGGTCTCACCGCTCTGCAGGATTGGGGCGCACAGGCTATCTTCATGACCAACGAAGGTGTTGTCAACGAAGTGTTCCCCGAAGTCTCCGACAATGCTGCAAAGTATAAGTCCATCCTGTTCTGCGGCTTTGACGCAGGCACCAACCAGTATGACTGGATGAAGGATGCTGGCGCCAAGTACGCTCTGTTGGTTGGCTCCGTTGCACAGGACTCCTACAACATCGGCTACAAGGCAGTCGAGATGGCTATCGCCAAGATCGAAGGCAAGTCCGTTTCCGATGTGGGTATCGCTGGTGTTTGGTACAATGCCCAGAACATCGACGAGCAGAAGGATAAGAACATTTTCTACATGGGCTAATCTCCCTCTAGAAAATCTTCACAATCACATAAAAAAGACCGACACCCTTCGGGGTGTCGGTTTTCTTTCTCTCGCGCCCACAGCGAGCGCAGGAGCGATAAAAAGCAGTGCAATGAGATTTCCCATTGCACTGCTTTTTCGTTGTTACACAGTAAAGTCAAAGTCGCGAACTACAATTTCTTCGCCGTTGCCAATGTGGCTGGTGAGCGTGCAGTGGTAAGTACCTGCGGAAAGGGCGTCTAAGTCAATCTTGTCATCGCCCACATACAGTTCGTAGACATCCTTGTTGTCGTCAAAATACATGTTGCCAAAGTTCTTCACATCGAAGTCCTTGTGGTTCATTTCATAGGACTGACGCACTGCTTTCTGCACCACATTGCCAGCCTTGTCGGTAATGACCATGGTGTGGTAGTCCATGTAGTAGTTGCAGGAGATCACGCCCTTGAGCACATTGTCCGCATTCAGTTCGCCAGCCTTGCTGTCTTCCACCTTGGTGGAGGTGACTTCCTTGTTGCGGTCCACCAGTTCCAAAATGGTAATGGGCACATAACCTCTAGAGAAGAGAATGTTGTAAGATGCCTTGCAGTCCACTTGGGTGGTGGATTTTGCTGTGACTACCTCGCCATCGGGCAGTTCCACTTCCACATCGATGGTGTAGCCGTTGGTGTCGTGATAGGTCACATAGCTGTAATCACCATTGATGGTGCCATCGGCATTGTACTCAATGTGGTTTTCCACAATCATGGCAATGTGTGCGCCGGCGCCCTTGTTCTGGAAGGAGATGCCGTCTGCTTTCAAAAGCTGAGCATAGGACTTGAACATCACTTCCGTGCCGTTCTCAGCTACAATGGCGTGAGTGTCGCCGTATTCGGTGGCGCCGTGATAAGTCCAATCACCCACAATGAGGCAACCACGGTTCGGGGAGGATTCACTAGCCCAGCGGAAGGTGAGGGAGTCGGAAATCTCCGACCAAGCCCAATACACTGCGTCAGCGCAACTACCGCCCATCATCATGCCGTAGCGATCCACAAAGCGGTCGGTATCCATGTAGTTAATGCCGTTTTCCGTGGTTTTCACATAGTTCAAATAGCCTTCCAAGGAGATGTTGCCATTGTTGTAAGGCACGCCACGATAGATGGTGTCCTTGACCATGCTGTGGTCAGCACCACGGGCAGCATAAGGCAGGTCGCGGTCATACACAAAGAGGGTGGAGCAGAAGGCACGCATGCTGGCTTCTGCCTTGTTTCTGCGCTCCTCCAAAATGGGGTCAGTAGCGCGGGTGTAAGTCACCTCTTCATACGTGGTAGCAATCTGAAAATTGCCGTTGACCTGCAGGGTGATAGAGCCGTTATTCAGTGCCAGTTCCTTGCCATTGATGGTAAAACTCTTCACAGCGTAGTCCACCTTGGGGGTCACTGTAATGGTCACCGTGTCGCCCTTTTTGCAGGATGCCATGGTCTTACCCTCTGCATCCGTAAAGGCGATAGAACCCTTGCTGTCATCGTTGTCCACCGTGATGGTGCAGTCACCACTCACCGCCACGTTGTCATCAGCGGGAGGGGTGGTGGCGGGCTTTTCTCCGCAAGATGCCAGCATGGCGATGCAAAGAAGCATCACAATCAGAAGCGTTATTTTTTTCATAGGGAGCATCCTCCTTGTGGTAATCAAATCTAAATTTCATTGTAACACATTTCCCCCTATTCCGCAAGGACAAAGAAAACCCCCAAGCCTTGTGACTTGGGGGCTTTAAACTCTTAGATGCTAAAATCAAAATCACGCACAGTTTCCCAATAGCCGTTGCACAGGTGAACGGTCAATGTGCAGTGATAGTTCCCTGCGCTTAGGTTCTCTAGAGAGATGGTGTTATCAGCCGTGTAGACAGGGTCTTCGCTGGCCCATTCGTGGTACTCACTTGCCAAACGCGCCACCTCCACACTGGTGTTGTCTGTCCAATACCGCACGGCTTTCTGTACCTCTTTGCCACTGCCATCGGTAATGACCATCACCACATGGGAAATGGGGTTGTTGGCGCTGACTGTACCGGCAAACATGCTGTCTTTGTCCACCTGTTCCAAACTGTCTGTCACTTGGGGCGTGACCACCTCTTCGGGGGTGAGCAGTTGTTTGCAAGTCACAGGCAAATAGCCCTCTTGGAAAAGCTTTGCAAAGGACTTTCTGCCATTGTAGGTACAGCAGGTGTGGATTTCGTACTCCTCACCATCCATTTCCATCACTTCACCCGTGTCTTGAGCAGCGCCATGGGTGTCATGATAGCGCACATAGCTGTAATCGCCATTGATCGTGCCGTCCTTGTTGCGCTCGATGTGCATTTCGCTAATTAAAATGGCGTGCCCACCGTTGGTGCAAGCATCTGCAGGACGGAGCAAGGTGTAAGCGTCATACATTACCTTTTCGGTGTTGGCATCGCAGTCCGCTTTGGTGTCCACATAAGTGCCAACCAAATGGGGAGCGGAAGTCTTGCAGACGCAGGTGCTTTCGCAGTTATCCCCATGGACAGTGGAATTGTAAGTTCCTACCTTCCAAGAGCCGTTTTGAGGCGTCATCTCCGTGGCGGCGGTGATTCTCAATTTACCGCTGACCTGCGCCCAAGAGTAAAGCACCACATCCGCGCAACTGGCGCCGTACATGCCATACCACATATTAATGTAGTGGCTGTTGTCAATCTTCGTTATGGTGCAGTCCTCTCCGTCAAGAACACCATTGACCGTGCCAATGCTGTCCAAATTAAAAGCCTGCTGGCTGGTCAAGCCCAAGTTGTAAGGCATACCCCGATACACAATGGAGTTCTGCACCCCATGCTCTTTTACAAAACGGATGCCCAAGGGACTCAAATCGGAAGAGCGGATTTCTTTGTTCTCCGTATAGATGTAATAATCCCCAATCATGTGGGTGGCGTAGTTCAAAACCTTTTCGATGTTGGGGGAACTTTCGGGGCGATCCTCCATGGCATAGAGTTGCACCTTCAGTTCCGTACTCTTGTCCATGTTGAAGGAAATATCATACTCCAAGGGATTTTCCTTGGGGGTCATGGTCAGGGGAGTGCCATTCACCCAAACTACAGGAATCTTGTGGGGGTCATCCACCGTCAGCGTGCCACTCTTCTCACCCAATTCCTGCTCACCTGCGGTAAAACCGCTCAGCACTGCAGATGTCTCGTTTAAGATGGTCAGCGTGGGCGGTGTCGCGGGTTTTTCCCCACATGCCACAAGCAGTAAAACGCACACCAGTGCCATGATTAAAAATCCGTTTTTCATCGTGTCTCCTCCTTGCCCCAAAGGCGTTATGAACTCTAAAACTGATTATATCATATCCTCCCTCAGCACCGCAAGGGCAAAGAAAACCCCCAAGCCTTGTGGCTCGGGGGTTTAAAATCTTAGATGGTGAAATCAAAGGAGCGGGTGGTTTCGGAATAGTTGCAACCTAAGTACACCGTCAGTTCGCAGTGATAATTGCCAGAAGACAATCTGCTCACATCAATGGTATCCTCCACGGGATAACACTTATAGGTTTCTGCGGTGTTGGAGGACCATTCAATCAGATACTGGCTACCCAGGGTGTTGATGTTAGCCAACATATTATCGTTGTTGGCCCACAGACGGGTGGCCTGCTGCACCACATTGTCACCTTCATCGGTGATGGTCATGGTGAAGTGAGAGATGGGGTTGGTGGCGGTAATGGTGCCGGTGAGCATGTTGCTCAAGGTGGGGTTGGTCACGCTGTCCGTCACCGCGGGAGTTACTTCATCGAGAGGAGTCAGCAGCTGCTTGCAGGTCACAGGCAGATAACCTTCGTTCATCAGCGTGGTGAAACTCATCTGCCCATTGTAAGTACAACCGGAGTAAACAGGATAGTTCACGCCGTTAATACGCATAATTTCGCCGGTAGCAGCCATAGCGCCGTGGCTATCCAGATAACGGATATAGCTGGTAGCGGGGTTAATCACACCGCTGGAGTTTTTATTTACAACCACTTCCGTTACCAAAATGCCGTGACCGGAGGAGGCACCTGCACCGTAGCGGGCGCAACCATCGCCGGGACGGAGCATGCTGTATGCTTCGCACATCACAGTGCTGCCATTGGTCTCAATGTCGGCATAAGTATCCACATAATGACCCTTAGCGTTAACAGTGGCGGTGTATTTACCAACTTTCCAAACGTTGTTGGCAATGTTCAGTTCGCCAGCGCCGGTAATTTTAATATCGCCGCAAATCTTTGACCAAGCGTGCAGAGGCACGTCAGAACAGCTGGCGCCGTAAATCAAGTACCACTTGTTCAGGTAGCCACTGTTGTCAATCTTGGTGACGGTGTAGGAACCGGCGTTAGAGCCACTGGTGATAGAACCAGACATGGTGGCAATGGCATCCAACTTAAAGGCTTCCACACTGGTACGGCCCAGGTTGTAGGGCAGACCACGGTACACGTAAGTGTTGACAAGTCTCTGTTCTGCAGGAATGTTCAAATTAGTACTACCGGTGGAAAGGTCTTCTGCCAGAACTTCCTTGTTGTCTGTGAACATGTAATAGCTGTTGGTCATCTGCGCGCCGTAGTTTAGTACGGTGGTGATGTTATCATTGGTGGTGTCGCGGGCGGTCATGTTGTAGAACCGCACTTTCAAGGTGGTGTCCTTGTCCAAATAGAAGGAAATGTCATACTCCACCTGCTCTGCATCATCGGGAGGATCCAGATGGATGGGCTTGTCATTGACCCACACAATGGGAATCAGATGAGAACCGGCAGCAGTCAACGTACCGCTCACAGTACCCTGATCCTGCTCACCTGCGGTAAAACCGGTCAGTATGCCGGAGGATTGGTTATCAATCGTCAGGTTGTGCTGGGGAGTGTAGTAATTCACCGTAACGTTGTGGGCAGCAGTCACAGGGAAGGTGGCGCTGTTGTTCACAAGGTTATAGGTGGTTTCATCAACGGTAATGCTCACAGGAACATAGAAACTCTTGGGAGTGATGGTCAAGGTGGCATTGGTGCCGGCCAAGTATTCGCTCAGCAGACCCTTGATGGTACCCTTGCTGGTATCGTTGGATACAGCCAGCTTGTAATATCTGTCGCGCACAATGACATCGAAGATGCTTTCCACACATTCAATGCGGGCGGTAACAGTGACCTCGCCGTCAGCCAAGGCATACACAGTGCCGTTCTTGACTTCCACAACACCTTCCTTAGAAAGGGTGTAGGTGGCATTCTTGCCGTTGTCAGCAACAAGAGAGGGGATTTTGCGGCTTTGTCCTGCGGCAAGTTCCATATCGGGGATTGTGTAGTTCATGGACTTGTTGTCATCGCAGACAGTTTGTTCCAGACTGCAACCAGCCACGCAAAGCAGAGCTACGCACAGCAGGCAGGCGAGAACAGCAATAAGGATACGCTTGTTCATAAAATTTCCTCCCATTGGGTGATTTAAAATGTAATGCCCATCGTCACAAAACGCCGTTCGCTAGATTTCGGCACATAACATCCCAACATAGCAAACATTATAACATAATTTCATACTCCCTGCAAGACATTATTTGTGAAAAATTACCGAAAAACACAAAATCCCCCCAAACCGCAGGGTTTGGGGGGATTTAAGTTTTATTTTACAAAATCAAAGTCGCGGATATCACAGCTGTAGCCACCGCCAAGGGTAACTGTCAGCGTGCAGTGGTAGTTGCCTGCGGGCAAGGTGCTCAGGTCAATGGTATCGTCCACGGGGTGGAGTTTGTAGGACTCTGCCTCATTTTTGGACCATTCCAAATGGTACTGGGTGCCCAGCAAGTAAACCTTAAAGTTCATCAGGTCATTGGCCCAAACACGGGTAGCCTGCTGTACCACAGCGCCATCCTGCGTGATTTTCATGGTCACATGAGAGATGGGTCTGTTGGCACTGACAACACCAGTGAGCATGTTGCCAGCATCTACATACTGCAGGCTGTCTGTCACTACGGGGACAATTTCTTCATTGGGAGTGAGTAGCTGCTTGCAGGTTACGGGCAGATAACCTTCGCTGTAGAGGGTTTCGAAGGTCTTCATTTCATTCACGGCAGTGCCAGTGTACACGGGGTAGTTCGTGCCGTTGAGGCGAACCACGTCAGCAATCACACCGTGACCACTGTGGGTGTCGTGATAGAGCACATAGCTTTCCGTGGGATTAATACTGCCGTCACCGTTGGTTACTACATTCACTTCCGTAATCAGAATGGCGTGACCTGCGCCCTTGCTGGGATCGTAGCAAGAGCCAGCATCGCCAGGACGGAGCATGCTGTAAGCTGCATACATCACTTCGGTGCCGTTGTTTTCCACATCGATATGGGTATTTACATAGGTGCCAACAATATGTTTTTGGGTTTTGCAAATGCACTCAGCATCGCAACTACTGCCGTGGGTGGTAGCGGAGTATTGACCAACCTTCCAAAGACCGCGGTCTGCAGTCATGGAAGTGGCGGCATCCAGCTTGATCTCGCCACAAACTTCCGCCCAAGCCCAAAGCGGCAGGTCACCACAGCTGGCGCCGTAGTTTACGTACCACTTACCAATGTAGTCGCTGGTGTCAATCTGATGGATAACGCAGGGAGAAGATACGCTCTGCGAGTTGGTCACTGTGGCAGATACCTGACCGACCTCGTCCAAAAGGAAGGCATCCAAACTGGTGGTGCCCAAAGTGTAGGGCAAACCACGATAGACGTAACCACTCATAATCTTAGAGGAGTCGGAAACATTCAGATTGGTAGAACCGCCCTCCATGTCTTCGGGCAGAATCTCTCTGGTTTCGCTGTACATGTAGTACTGGCCCACCATCCGAGTTGCATAATCCACCACGGCATTGATGGTGGCAGATTCATGAGGACGGTCTTCCAAAGAGGTGACTGCAACTTGCAGAGTAGTGTCCTTGTCCAAAGTCAGGGAGATGTCGTATTCCGTCTGGTTAGCCTTAGGAGTCAGCTTCAAAGGTGCGCCATTGACCCAAACAGTGGGAATGACCAAAGCGCTGTCCACAGTCAGCTTGCCGGATTTCACACCTGCATCCTGCTCACCTGCGGTGAAGCCTGTCAAAACAGCAGAGGTGCTGTTGTTGATGGTCAGGTTGTACTGAGGAGCGGTGTAATTCACCGTAACGGCATGGTTTGCAGTTACGGGGAAGGAGACGCTGTTGTTCACAACGTTATAGACGGTTTCATCCACAGTGACACTCACAACGGTGTAAAATCCCTTGGGAGTGAAATTCAAAGTAGCATTGGTACCGGATAAGTATTCGCTTGCCAAACCCTTGACAGCACCCTTGTTGGTGTCATTGGTCAAGGCAAGTTTGTAGTATCTGTCCTTCACCACTACATCAAAGATGCTTTCCACACATTCAATGCGGGCGGTAACAGTGACCTCGCCGTCAGCCAAAGCATACACAGTGCCGTTTCTGATTTCCACAACACCTTCTTTGGAGAGCGTGTAGGTGGAGTTTTTGCCGTTATCGGCAATAAGAGAAGGAATTTTACGGCTCTGTCCTGCGGCAAGTTCCATATCGGGAATTTCGTAATTCATGGACTTGTTTTCGTCACAGACCGTTTGTTCCAGACTGCAACCGCTGACAGCCAAAAGCATTGTCAGGCAAAGCAGACAGACAAGAACAGAAATGAAACTACGTTTACTCATAATAATTTCCTCCCAACGAGTGAATTATAATGTAACTATTCACCACGACCAAAACGACAGGTGAGATGCAAAATCTCTTCCGCGCGCTCAGCCGTGAGTAAATTCTTGTTTACACGCCACCGCCAGTTCTTTCCAACCGTTCCCGGCTGATTGACCCGATGGCTACCATCTAACTGAAGATGGTCTTGCAAGGGGATGATGCAAAGGTTTGCCGCAGACCCCATGGCGGCATCCATGACCGCCTTGTGGAGTTCTTCCGTTCCCTTACGGCGGAAATACTCCTCCAGCCTTGCCACTTGCTCAGTATCCATGGATTCCAGCCACCCCAAGAGGGTGTCATTGTCATGAGTGCCTGTGTAGACCACGGAGTTTTCCCCATGATGGTGAGGCAGATACGGGTTTTTGCCATATGTATCACCCACATCGAAGGCGAACTGTAGCACCTTCATGTTGGGAAATCCGCTATCCTGCACCAACTGCCGTACGGAATCGGTCACAAAGCCCAAATCCTCAGCAATAAACTGCTTGTCTCCCAAATGGTGGCGGATGCAACAGAACAGTTCCATATTAGGACCTTTTTCCCAGTGACCATTCAAGGCATTTTCACTGCCTGCGGGAATGACGTAATATTCATCAAACCCGCGGAAATGGTCCAGTCGCACCACATCGTAAAGACGGAATGCCATATACACACGGCTTCTCCACCAACCGTAGTCGGTGTTGCGGTGTTGCTCCCAACGGTACAGGGGATTGCCCCACATCTGACCCTCTTCGGCAAAGGCATCGGGGGGACAGCCCGCCACATCGGTGGGTTTGCCGTTACTGTCCACACGGAACAGTTCGGGGTGCGCCCATACATCGGCGCTGTCTGGGGAGACATAGATGGGCACATCTCCAATGATGGAAATGCCCTTTTTGTTAGCGTAATCTTTCAGTTTTTTCCACTGACGGAAAAACTGGAACTGGAGATATTTGTGGAACTCAATGTCAAAATACAGTTCTCTGCGATAGTGGTCTAGGGCAAAGCCCCAGTGCTTGCGGATGTCCTCCGGCCACTGGGAAAAGGCGGTTTCCCCAAAGAAAGACCGTACCGCCGCAAAGGTGGCGTAATCATCTAACCACCAAGCGTTGTCCCACACAAAGTCCAAAAAGTCAGGATTGCCGGAAATATTGCTTCGCTCATAAGCCTTACGGAGTAAGGAAAGACGCTTCTCGTGGAGCGCGTCATAATCGGTTTTATCATAGGGCAAATTGCCCAGCGCATCTTCGCATTCCTCAGCGCTTAATACGCCCTCTTCCACAAGGTCAGAAAGACTAATAAAATAAGGATTACCCGCAAAAGCGGAAATGGACTGGTAGGGGGAATCATCACTGCCCCCATGTCCTGTGGCGCTTAAAGGAAGAATCTGCCAATACTTTTGACCGGCAGAGGCCAAAAAATCCACAAAATCATATGCCGCCTTGTCCATACAGCCAATGCCGTAAGGGGAGGGAAGACAAAACAGAGGGAGCAGAATACCTGCGCTTCGTTTCATCCGTCATTCGCCTCCTGTTTGTGGGAATTGTTATCACTTCGGTTTTGTAAAATCGCAAGGCAATAGTACTGCAGTTTGAATCATTATACAACACATTTTAGAAAAAAACCACTATTAAAATAGAAAATATTGAACAATTTTCCTCCTTATAAGGCAAACAGGGGTGGTATTTTTCTCTAAACTATGCTATGATGCAATCACTGTGTGAAAGGAGGTCCTGCCTTTGTGGAATAGCCTGTGGGGGAAAATTCTCACCACGTTTCTCATTTCTATGGTGCCCATCATCGAATTGCGGGGCGCCCTTCCCATTGCAGAAGCCAATGGTCTCAGCCAAGCCATCGCCATTCCCGTGGCAGTGCTGGGTAACATTCTCCCCGTGCCCTTTATCATCCTCTTCATCCGCTCTATTTTTGCATGGATTCGCCACAAACTTCCCAAACTGGATGGCGTTATCACTCGCTTGGAGGAGCGGGCGCTGAAAAAATCCGGCAAAGTGCGTGAGTCCGTCTTTTGGGGCCTGTTTCTCTTTGTTGCCATCCCTCTGCCTGGCACAGGCGCATGGACAGGCGCTCTCATCGCCGCCCTTCTGGATTTACGGCTGAAAAAAGCCTTCCCCGCCATCGCTTTGGGGGTTATCACCGCAGGTATTGTGGTGGGTCTTGCCTCTGCGGGTGTGGGCAGTTTCTTTTCCTGAAAAATGTGAAAAATAATGCTTGCATTTCCCAAAAACTTGTGATAGAATACCTAAGCCTATGAAAAGGAGTGGTCCTCTGTCGCAGCCGGCACATGTGGTGCAGCGGCATTTCCTGCGTCATGAACGCCCTAATATGAAGGAGGACAAAACTATGAATCTGTTGCAGGCCTTGACCAGCCAGTACATGAAGCCCGAACTGCCCGAAATGAACGTGGGCGATACCGTTCGTGTCCATGTCAAAATCAAGGAAGGTTCTCGTGAGAGAATCCAGGTGTTCGAAGGCACCATCATCGCCAAGAAGCACGGTGGCATTGAAGAAACCATCACCGTCCGCCGCGTGTCTTACGGCGTGGGCTGTGAGAAAGTCTTCCCCGTTCACGCTCCTAACATCGTGAATGTGGAAACCGTCCGTCACGGCAAAGTTCGCAGAGCCAAACTGTACTACCTGCGTGACCGCATGGGTAAGGCAGCCAAAGTTCGCGAAAAGGTCTAAAAACACAAAAAGCAGGAGCAGATGGAAATCTGCTCCTGTTTTTTGCTGTAAAAATGCGATTTTCCCTTTTCTTTCCATGAAAAAAGGTGTATAATAAAAAGAACTGATTGCCCCAAAAGGAGGAATTCCGCCATGGAAAAACAAACCACATCCGCCCGCAAAGAAGTATTTTCCGTTCTGCGGGATTTTTCTATCATTTTAGCCGTGGTCACCGTGCTGTTCGTCTTTGCCGTGCGCCTTGTGGGCGTGGACGGTAGTAGCATGTATCCCACTCTTATGGATAAAGATTATATGCTCCTTCTGAGTAATGTGGTCTCTCAGGATTATGACCGTGGTGATGTGGTGGTCCTCACCGTGCCTGAATTCTCCTCCAGCCCCATCGTCAAGCGCATCATCGCCACCGAGGGTGACTTGGTGGATATTGACTTTTCTACGGGCGATGTCTATGTCAACGGCGAAAGATTGGATGAAGCATACATCAGTGAAAAAATTTGGGTGCAGTATGCAGACGCTACCGACCTTCCCGCCACCGTACCCGACGGGTGCGTCTTCGTCTTGGGCGATAACCGCAACCACTCTGCTGATAGTCGATATGCCCCCATTGGCATGGTGGATACCCGCCGTATCATGGGTCGGGTCTTGGGTATCGCCCTGCCTGGTCAAAAGACCGATATCGAGGGCAATGTCATCGGCGGACGCGATTTCTCCCGCATAGGAGGGATTTCCTAATGCAAGAAATGAACATTCAGTGGTATCCCGGTCACATGACCAAAACCCGCCGTATTATGGAAGAACAACTGCGGTTGGTGGATGCTGTCTGTGAGATTTTGGATGCCCGTATCCCCATTTCCAGTCGCAATCCCGATATTGACGAAATTTGTGGCACAAAACCCCGCCTTATCATCCTCAACCGCATGGATATGGCAGACCCTACCGCCATCCAGCAGTGGACGGACTATTTTAAATCCCGTGGCATGGCGGTGGTGAAAACCGACTGCAAAAGTCGCCGTGGGATTAACGATTTTGTCCCTGCTGTGCGAAATCTCCTGCGGGATAAAATCAAAAAGTACGAAGAAAAAGGGCAGGTTGGTCGCCCTATCAAAATCATGATTGTGGGCATCCCCAATGTGGGCAAATCCACCTTCATTAACCAAGTGTCCGGTCGCAAAGGCGCTAAGGCGGAAAACCGCCCCGGTGTCACCCGTGGTATCCAGTGGGTAACCGTGGATAACGGCCTGCTTCTTTTGGATACCCCTGGTATTCTCTGGCCGAAATTTGAAGACCCGCAGGTGGGCATCCGTTTGGCCTATACAGGCGCTGTCAAGGACGATATTTTAGATACGGAAGCCTTGGCCTGCCATCTCATGGAAATGTTGTGGCAACGCTATCCCGATGCCTTGCGCGAGCGCTATAAAATTGACGAAGCGCCCGAAACCGATGGCTATGAACTGCTCATCTCCGCAGGCAGAAAACGGGGCTTCTTGCTCTCCCGAGGGGAAATTGATACCGAGCGCATGGCGCGGGTACTGCTGGAAGAATACCGCAGCTGTAAACTGGGGCGCTTCACCTTGGAATTGCCCCCGCAGGAGGCGTAACACATGGAAAAAGCAGATTTGTGGGCCATCGAAACCCAGTGTCGCGCAGAGGGCTATGACCTCATCTGTGGCGTGGATGAAGCGGGCCGTGGCCCACTGGCTGGCCCTGTGTGCGCCGCCGCGGTGATTTTGCCCCACGGCTTAGAAATTGAGGGTCTCAACGACTCCAAAAAACTCACGGATAAAAAACGGCGGGAACTTTACCCCATCATCTGTGAAAAGGCCCTTGCCTACGGCATCGCCATGGTGGATGAAAAAGTCATCGATGAAATTAACATCCTCCAAGCCACCTATCGCGCCATGCGGGAAGCGATTCAGCAACTCTCCATCGCTCCCAATCTCGCTTTGGTGGATGGTAACCGCGCCAGCGATTTTGGCGTCACGGTCAAAACCGTGGTGAAAGGGGACTCCCTCAGCGCCAATATTGCCGCCGCCTCGGTGCTTGCCAAGGTTACAAGAGATGCCTTCATGGAGCGCATGGCGGAAACCTATCCCCAGTACGGCTTTGAGGTACATAAAGGCTACGGCACCAAAAAACACTATGAAGCCCTTCGGGAATTTGGCCCCAGTCCCATTCACCGAATGACTTTCTTGCGGAGTTTTCTATGAAAAAGACCGATTCTACAGGCGCTTGGGGCGAGAAAATCGCCGCCCAATACCTCAAAAAACAAGGCTACAAAATCGTGGCGAAGAATGTCTCCTGCCGTCATGGCGAAATTGACATCATCGCCCAAAACCATGCGTTTCTGGTCTTTGTGGAGGTCAAACTCCGCAAGGATGCAAGCCATGGCGAGCCTCGGGAATTTGTCACATTCTCCAAGCAGACCCGCCTGCGCACCACCGCCCAGTGGTATCTCAGTGGGCACCCCACGGACTTACAGCCCCGCTTTGATGTGGTGGAAATTCTCGCGCCCCAAGGGGGAAAAACCCGTGACCCCATCATACATCATTTGGAAAATGCCTTTTAAGGAGAACTGCTATGGCCCTCTACGCAATCGGCGATTTGCACCTGTCCTTTGGCACCGATAAACCCATGGACATCTTCGGTGGCAAGTGGGATGGCTATGTAGAAAAGTTAAAACAAGGTCTCGCTTGCATGACAGAGGAGGATACCCTTGTCCTTTTGGGCGATGTCAGTTGGGGCTTGGATTTACGCGAGGCGAAAGCGGATTTTCAGTTTCTCCATGAAATCCCTGGCAGAAAACTCATCGTCAAAGGCAACCACGATTACTGGTGGTCCACCGCAAAGAAATTTGAGGATTTCTGCACAGAAAACGGATTTACAAACATGCACCTTCTCCACAATAATGCCTTTTTCTACGGTGATGTTGCCATCTGTGGCACCCGTGGTTGGTTCTTTGAAGAAGACCAGCAGGGCACTCACGATGAAAAAGTCTTCCGCAGAGAATTAGGGCGCTTGGAAGCCTCCCTCAAAGGGGCAGGGGAGAAGGAAAAACTCTGCTTTTTGCACTATCCGCCCCGCTATCGTGGCTACCTTTGCCCCGAGATTATTGACCTGCTTCAAACCTATGGTGTCCGCCAGTGCTTCTACGGCCACCTCCATGGGGACAGCCATAAACTGGCCATGGAAGGGCTGTGGGACGGCATTGAATACCGCCTTTTGGCAGCAGATTTCGTGAATTTTACCCCCCAAAAGATTCTTCCCTGAAAAAATGCAGGAAAAAGGTAAATATTTTTCAAAAAACAGTAGAAATTTCGTAAAATTTCTGTTAGAATGTTACGGATATAAAATCCGGTGGAAAAAAGCAAATAAACCACCGTCTTAGGAGGAATAACCCCATGACCGTGAAAAGTGTCGAAAAAGAAAAGAACATTGCCAAAATTCAGGTAGAAATTGGCAAGGAACAGTTTGAAGCCGCTGTCCAGGGCGCTTATCTCAAGGCCCGCAAGAACATCATGCTTCCCGGCTTCCGCAAGGGCAAAGCCCCCCGCGCTATGATTGAAAGAATGTATGGCGCTTCCGTGTTCTATGAAGATGCCATCAATGATATTTTCCCCGAAGTGTACGAGGCCGCTATCTCCGCAGAAAAACTGCAGGTTGTGGGCATGCCCTCCGTCACCAATGTGGACTTTGCCGAAGACGGCGCTGTGGTCCTCACTGTGGAAACCGCTCTCTACCCCGAGGTCACTCTGGGCGAATATAAGGGCATCGAAGTGCCCAAGACCGCTGTCCGTATTACCGAGGCAGAGGTAGAAGCCGAAATCGACCGCATGGCTCAGCGCAACGCCCGTATCCTCACTGTGGAGCGGGAAGCCAAAATGGGCGATAGCGTTGTGTTTGATTTTGAAGGCTTTGTGGATGGCGTTGCCTTTGAAGGTGGCAAGGCTGAAAACCACACCCTGAAACTGGGCTCCGGCCAGTTCATCCCCGGTTTTGAAGAAGCCCTTGTGGGCGCTAAGGCCGGCGAAGACCGCGATGTCAACGTCACCTTCCCCGAAGCATACGATCCCAAGTTGGCTGGCAAGGATGCCACCTTCAAGTGCAAGATTCATGAAGTCAAGGAAACCATCGTGCCCGAAAAGGACGATGAATTCGTCAAGGACGTTTCTGAGTTTGACACCATGGATGAACTGAAGAAGGACATTAAGGCTCGCCTGAAGAAAGATCGTGAAGAAGCCGCCCGCGCCCAGTTCGAAAACGATGCTGTCACCGCCGCTGCCGCTAACATGACCGTGGATATCCCCGCTTGCATGATTGACGAGCAGGTGGACAAGCACATGGAACAGTTCGCTTACCAGTTGCAGATGAACGGCATGAGCATGGAAGACTATGCTAAGATGGCTGGTGGCAACATGGCCGCCATGCGCGCCAGCATGCGTCCCGTGGCAGAAACCACTGTCCGCTCCAACCTGCTTCTGTGCGAAGTGGCTGAAAAGGAAAACCTCACTGTTTCCGATGAAGAAATCACTGCTGAAATGCAGAAAGTTGCCGACCAGTACGGCATGGAACTGGCTAAGGTGCAGGAAGCTCTCAGTGCTGAAGCTGTCCGTAGCGAACTGAAGACCCGTAAGGCTGTCCAGTTCATCGCTGACAATGCCAAGGCTGTCTCCGCCAAGAAGCCCGCTGCCAAGAAGGAAGAGGGCGAAACCGCAGAGAAGAAGCCCGCCGCTAAGAAAGCCCCCGCCAAGAAGGCTGAAGGCGAAACCGCAGAGAAGAAGCCCGCCGCCAAGAAAGCTCCCGCTAAGAAGGCTGAGGGTGAAACCACTGCAAAGAAGGCTCCTGCCAAGAAGCCCGCTGCGAAAAAGACCGAGGAATAATTTTCCTGCCTAACGGTTAGAATGTTTTGTCCAAAGATAGCATGGCAATACCGTCATGCTATCTTTTGGACTACAAGGAGATTTCCCAACATTACGTTTTGGAGGTATCGTTATGAGTTTAGTTCCTTATGTTGTGGAGCAGACCAGCCGTGGTGAACGCAGTTACGACATTTTCTCCCGCCTGCTCAACGACCGTATTATTTTCCTTTCGGAAGAGGTCAATGACACTACTGCCAGCTTGGTAGTGGCACAGCTTCTGTACTTGGAAGCCCAAGACCCCGATAAGGACATCCAGTTCTATATCAACAGCCCCGGTGGCTCCGTCACCGCTGGCATGGCCATTTACGATACCATGCAGTATATTAAGTGCGATGTTTCCACCATCTGCATCGGCATGGCCGCCTCCATGGGTGCATTTTTGCTCTCTGCTGGCACCAAGGGCAAGCGTTATGCCCTGCCCAATGCAGAAATCATGATTCATCAGCCCTTGGGTGGCACTCAGGGTCAGACCACAGATATGCAAATCCATGTGGAGCGGATGCTGAAAATTAAGAATCGCCTCACGGAAATCCTCGCCCAGAACACTGGCAAGGATTTGGAAACCGTCAAGAACGATACGGAGCGGGATAATTTCATGACCGCAGAAGAAGCCGCCAAGTACGGCATCATCGATAAAGTCATCGACAAACGCTAATTTTCTCCCCTGAAAGGAGGCACCCCTAATGGCAAGAGATAATATCCGCTGTTCCTTCTGCAACAAACGGCAGGAGCAGGTCATGCGGATGATTGCAGGTCCTAATGTGTATATCTGCAACGAGTGCGTGAATCTCTGCAACGGCATTTTGCAGGATGATATGGACATCGCCAGAACGCCTGAGTTCTCCCTGCCCGATACCATCCCCACCCCGCAGGAAATCCGCACCTATATGGACCGCTATATCATCGGTCAGGAGGATGCCAAACTGGCTCTCTCCGTGGCGGTGTATAACCACTATAAGCGCATCTGCTTCGCTCAGGAGACGGATGTGGAACTGCAAAAGAGTAACATTCTGCTCATCGGTCCTACGGGCTCTGGCAAGACCCTCTTTGCCCAAACCTTGGCAAAGATTCTCAATGTACCCTTTGCTATTGCCGATGCTACCACCCTCACAGAAGCGGGCTATGTGGGCGAAGATGTGGAAAATATCCTCCTCCGCCTCCTCCAAGCCGCCGATTTCGATGTGGAACTGGCACAGCGTGGCATCATCTACATTGACGAGATGGATAAAATCGCCCGCAAGAGCGAAAATACCTCCATCACTCGCGATGTCAGTGGCGAAGGTGTCCAGCTGGCCCTCTTGAAAATTTTGGAAGGCACCGTTGCCAATGTTCCTCCTCAGGGTGGCAGAAAGCATCCCCAGCAGGAATTTATCCAAATTGACACCACCAATATTCTCTTCATCTGTGGTGGCGCTTTTGATGGTCTGGATAAGATTATCGAAGCCCGTACCGACCGTAGCGCCATCGGCTTCGGTTCTCCTGTGGAGAGCAAGAAAAACCGTGATGTGGGCGCGCTGTTCCGGCAGGTTCAGCCCCATGACCTTCTCAAATTCGGCATCATTCCCGAATTGGTGGGTCGTCTGCCCGTCATCACTTCTTTGGAGAGCCTCAAAGTTTCGGACTTGGTGAACATTCTCACCCAGCCCAAAAACGCTCTCTGCCGTCAGTATAAAAAACTCTTGGAATACGACCATGTGAAACTTTCCTTTGATGAAGATGCCCTCACCGCCATCGCAGAAAAAGCGGCAGAGCGCGCCATTGGCGCCCGCGGACTTCGCGCCATCATGGAAAAAACCATGACGGAAATCATGTACGAAATTCCGTCTGATCCCACCATCCAATCGGTGCGTATTACCAAAGAATGTGTTACCGAGGGCGCTAAGCCCGTGGTCATTCGGGACGAAGCAAATCCCCGCCTTCCCTTGACCAATCCTGGTGCATAAAGTATAAAAAAGGGGGCGAAAAGCCCCCTTTTGCCTTATTTTTTACCCTAAGAAGGAGGAGATATATCATGGGTGAAATTCTCCTGCCCAAACGGCTTCCCGTGCTGGCACTGCGAGGTCTTTGCGTCCTGCCCAAAATGCTGGTGCATTTTGATGTGGAACGGCAAAAATCCGTCCGCGCCTTGGATGAAGCCATGAAAACCAATCAAAAAATCTTTTTGGTCACCCAAAAGGATATTCAAGTGGACGACCCCGATTTTACCGACCTTTCTCCTGTGGGCACTGTGGCCAATATTAAGCAGGTGCTGAAAATGCCTGGAGATGTGGTGCGTGTTTTGGTGGAAGGGGAGACCCGTGGCGAAATCACCGAAAGCGTGCATGTTTCGCCCTATCTCTGCGGTTTTGTCCACTCTCTTTCCGATGAAACTTATCAGGCCAACAACGCCAAGGCGGTGGCTCTGCTCCGTCAGGCACTGGATCTGTTTGAAGAATTCATTGAACTTGCCCCCAAACATCTGCAGGATAGTTTGGTGCAGGTCTTGGGCGCTACCGACCCTTCCTATGTGGCGGACTTTATCGCCCAAAACGGTTCGTTCCACTTTCTCGATAAGCAAAAAGCCGTGGAAGAACTCCATCCTGTCAAGCGCCTGCGCCTTGTGACCAAACTCTTGGCAAAGGAACTGGAAATTCTCCGTCTGCAAACGGAATTGCAGGAAAAAGTCCAAAACTCCGTGGACCAGAATCAGCGGGATTACTATCTCCGCGAGCAACTCAGCGTCATTCATCGGGAACTGGGCGATACAGACGATGGGGATGAAATCGATACCTATCGCGCCAAAATTCGCGCCCTTGCGCTCCCCCAAGAGACCGAGGAAAAACTCCTCAAAGAGGTCTCCCGCCTCAGCCGTCAGCCCGCAGGCTCTGCCGAGGCATCTTTACTTCGGAACTACTTGGATACCTGTCTGGAACTGCCTTGGAACACCACTACCAAGGAGCGGCTGGATATCCGTGTTGCCCGCCGTCTTTTGGATCAAGACCACTATGGGCTCGATACCGTCAAGGAGCGCATTTTGGAAATGCTGGCGGTGAAAAAACTTGCGCCCCAAATGCCCGCCTCCATTTTGTGTTTGGTAGGCCCTCCTGGTGTGGGTAAAACCTCCGTGGCCATCTCCATTGCCAAGTGCCTCAATCGCAACCTTGCCCGCATCTCCTTGGGAGGTGTTCACGATGAAGCGGATATCCGCGGTCATCGCAAAACCTACATCGGCGCTATGCCTGGTCGCATCATCTCTGGCATCCTGCAGGCAAAATCCCGCAACCCTCTGCTCCTCTTGGATGAAATCGACAAAATGGGCAGCGACTATCGTGGCGACCCCTCTGCCGCCCTGTTGGAGGTGTTGGATAGCGAGCAAAACAGCTCTTTCCGCGACCATTATCTGGAAGTGCCCTTCGATTTGAGCCAGTGCATGTTCATCACCACTGCCAATACCACCTCCACCATTCCCCGCGCTCTCTTGGACCGCATGGAGGTCATCGAACTGGGTTCTTATACCGATGAAGAAAAACTCCGCATCGCTAAGCGCCACCTGATCCCCAAACAGATGAAAAACCACGGTCTTTCCAAGGAAAACCTCCGCTTTACCGATGATGCTCTGCGGGAAATCATCACCTGCTACACACGGGAATCCGGCGTGAGAACCTTGGAGCGCACCTTGGCAAAGGTCTGCCGTAAAGCCGCCGCACACTTGGCAGAACAGCCCCAAAAGAAGGTCTCCGTGGGCGTCATGAACCTAGAATCCTTCCTTGGCATCCGTAAATACCTGCCCGACCACCTGCCTGAACAGGACTCTGTGGGCTTGGTGACGGGTCTCGCCTGGACCTCTGTGGGCGGTGAAACCTTGGAAGTGGAAGTCTCCGTTGTCCCCGGTACGGGCAAACTGGAACTCACAGGCAACTTGGGCGATGTCATGAAAGAATCCGCCCGCGCCGCCCTCAGTTACATCCGTAGCAGGGCAGAGGAGTATGGCATCGACCCCAATTTTTACCAAAACAAGGATATTCATGTCCATTTCCCCGAGGGTGCTATCCCCAAGGATGGTCCTTCCGCTGTCATCTCTATCTGCACCGCCATGGTTTCCGCCCTCACAGGTGCAACCGTACGGCGTGATATTGCCATGACTGGCGAAATTTCCATCCGTGGTCGGGTGCTTCCCATCGGCGGTCTCAAGGAAAAAACCATGGCCGCCCTGCGCCATGGCATCCACACGGTGATTATCCCACAGGATAACAAAAAAGACTTGGAAGAAATCGACCAAAATGTCCGTTCGAGCCTGCATTTTATCACCGTCAGCCATGCGGACGATGTCATGGCCGCGGCACTGAATTTCCCCCAAAAACAGGTATCTTCCAATGCAGATACTCCCACGCAGGACAGGAAAAACCCCTTGCACATTCCCCAGCGCAAGAGCAAAACCGCCATCCGTCAGTGAGGTGAGAGCATGAATCTTCAAAATGCAGAATTTGTTCTCTCTGCGGCATCTGTTGCCACCTGTCCCCATGACGGTCTGCCCCAAATCGTCTTTGCAGGTCGCTCCAATGTGGGCAAATCCTCCGTCATAAACCGCCTGCTTCGGCGCAAGGACTTTGCCCGCGTAGGTGGTAAGCCTGGCAAGACCATCCATATTAACTTCTTCCGCATTGACCGCAAGGCGTATTTTGTGGATATCCCTGGCTACGGCTATGCGGAGGTCTCCGCAGCGGAAAAAGCCCGCTGGGCAGCGCTCATTGAGAGTTATTTTGCCGCTACGGATCTGATGACCTTTGGTGTTATGATTGTAGACGCTCGCCACAAACCTACCGCCAACGATGTCACCATGGCAGAGTTCTTTCTCTCCTCGGGCAAACCCTTTGTTGTGGTGGCCAATAAGTTGGATAAAGTGCGGAAAAAGAGCGAAATTGACGGCAATTTACTGCAAATTCGTGCCACATTACGCCTGCCCGATGAAGTGCCTGTCATCCCGTTTTCTGCGGAAAAAGGCACAGGGCGGGACGAACTTCTCTCCGTCATCCTCGCCTCTGTGGAGGAAACTGTATGATTTATCTCCGTGTCCTGTTTGAAGGGGAAGCACACTGGGCCGTGCAGGAAGGGGACTTCGCCCGCCTGCTTCGCACCGCACCCTACGAGGTGTTAGACTATGATGGTCGCCTTGTGCCTCTTTCCCAGTGCAAACTCCTTGCCCCCGCCCAGCCCACTAAAATCGTCTGCGTGGGCAAAAACTACCGCGACCACGCCATGGAAATGGGTGGCTTTGTGCCCCAACAGCCCATTTTGTTCCTCAAAGGGCCTAACACCCTCAACCATCCCGACTGCCCCATCTCCGCCCCCGACTTTGTCACCCGCTTGGATTACGAATGTGAACTGGCCTTTGTGGTGAAAAAGCGTGCAAAGAATGTGCGTGCGGAAGATTTTGCGGACTATGTCTTGGGCTACACCTGCCTTAACGATGTCACCGCGCGGGATATTCAGTCTTTCGATGGTCAGTGGACTCGCGCCAAAAGCATGGATGGCTTCTGTCCCGTGGGTCCTGTTCTGACGGATGAGGTTGACCCCTCTAACCTCACGGTCACCACCCGCCTTAATGGTGTCGTCAAACAGCAGGGCAATACCTGCGATTTTCTCCACCCAATGGGTGACCTTTTCGCCTTTATTACCGCCTCCATGACCTTGGAAGCAGGCGATCTTGTCACCACAGGCACTCCCGCTGGCATCGGCCCCATGGAAAAGGGCGATGTAGTCGAGGTGGAGGTCGAAAACATCGGCA
This sequence comes from Oscillospiraceae bacterium, assembly GCA_017935145.1. Classification (GTDB taxonomy): domain Bacteria; phylum Bacillota; class Clostridia; order Oscillospirales; family Oscillospiraceae; genus RGIG3566. The sequence goes on along the minus strand of JAGBIE010000004.1, from coordinate 12,866 downwards.
TCCTCCGCAACTTCGTGGAATAAATGAAAAAACCTCACCGCCAAAAACGGTGAGGTTTTTCTTATTCTATGGGTTGCAGACGGCTGTAGCCTTCAAAGCGGGTGTCTCTGGATGCGGTCAAAAACACCAGTTTTCCCGTTTCGCCCTCCATAAATTGGGCAAATTCCTCCGCTGTGTCAGCCACATCTGCCCCTGTTTTGCCACTGAGATACATGCGGTGGCTGAGGTTTGCCACCTCTGGGTCGTCCGATATAAAACTCACGGGAATGCCCCACAAACTCAGACGCTCAGAGATTTCTTCCGCCGCATTTCTTACGGCTTCTTCTCCCGATATATCCCGTTTGTAGACAATGTTTTCACTCTTGGGGAAAGAGAACTCATCAAAGACAATTTCGTCAGCGCCCAAACTGTACAGTTCCCGTGCCGTGGCGATTAAATATTCCACCGTATCCTTGCTGTATGGGTCTAAGCAGTAACTGCCGTTTTCATTCATCCACAGAGCGCCGTTCCGCAGAGAAAGCGCATGGTTGTAATCCGCCATGGCATAGCCACTGTCGCTAAAGGCAGGTACTTTGGCAATCACTTGCACCCCTGCCACCTTGGATAGGTTCATTAGCGCTTTTTCCACCCCGTCAAGGTCTGCGTTGGCTCTCACAGCCCCCGCAATTTCCGTGGGATAGAGATATTTTCCCGTGTCCGTCTTCAAGGTGACCATCACGGCATTTACATCCTCTTGGGCAGGGGAGAGGGAGGCAAGTTTTCCGTCCAAAACATCGCTCACCGTCAAAAAGCAACCATCCAATGTGCTAATCTTCGGACCTGTATGCTCACCCAAAGCGGGAGTTTCGTTTATGATGTAGTCCTCATCTTTTGCGTGATTTTTCTCCGTCTCTCCATAGACGGGTCTGCCACCATAATCCAAATGGACGCCGTTTTCATCATAGACCAAAAACCGCTCCAAATAGATAAATCGTAGCACAAAACCCAAGACAGCCAGCGCCATGATGATGCCCACAATCTTCAAAATCTTCTTACGGCGATGTTTGGCTTTGTAAGACACGCGCATGGCTCTCGCCTCCTTTTACGGCACTGCGGTAATGCGGCACCAATCTTCTTGTTTGACCGTTTCTACAATGGTAAGTCCCGCCTTCACAATGGCGGATTTCACTTCATCCAATCGGCTTTCCAAAATACCCGAGCAGATGAAAATGCCATTTTCCTTCAAAAAGTGTGGAACAACCTTAGAAAGGGGAATAATCACATCAGCCACAATGTTGGCAAGGACAATATCATAGCCATCGCCCGCCAAACGGCGCATCATGCCCTCGTCACCAATGACATCCCCCGTCACAGCGGTGAAGCGGTCACCATAAAGGTCATTCATGGCGGCATTTTCCCGCGCAATGTCCTCTGCCTTGGGGTCAATATCCACACCCGTGGCATGCTTTGCGCCCAACAAAAGGGCTGTAATGGAAAGAATGCCACTGCCACTTCCCAAATCGATGATTTCTTCGCCACCGCGAACGACTTTTTCCAGCGCCCGCATGCACATCTGCGTGGTGCCGTGAGCGCCTGTGCCAAAAATCATGCCAGGGTCTAAAATCACAGGGATTCTACCCTCGGGATTCTCTGCCGTGAGCCACTGGGGCACCACCAACAACTTTTCCCCGATGGCAAGGGGCTTGTAGTACTGCTTCCAGTTATTTTCCCAATCTTCATCCTGCATGCCTTGGATGTTTAAGGAGAGGCCACCCATAATATCCTCCCCAAAACGGGTGCGGATTTGACGCAGTTCTTCCTTTAAAAACTGCACCGTTTCCGTGGCGGAGTCGTTATTTTCCAAATACAAACGGATTTGGCTCACGCCCTGCATTTTCTCCTGCAGTTCTTCGTCCACATAGTCCCAGTAGTCCTTGTTGTGTTCCAAAAACTCGTGAAAATCCGCCTCGTCATCTATGGTAAAACTGTCAAAACCCCGCACGGTCAATTCTTCTGCCAAACGGTCAATGCCGGCGGAGCGGGTCTTTATGGTCAGTTCCAGCCATTGCATGGCGCTCACCTCCTCATTTCTTTTTAGTTTACAGGAGATTTCACCGAATGACAAGTGATATTTTACTTTTTCCCAATTATGGAGTATAATCAATCTATTCCACAAAAAGGATGTTCTCTATGAAAAAATTCACCCTCTATCCTGGTGTGAGCCTCACGGTGCATCGGAGTCATAAATTCAGAACCAGCTGTTTCTCCGTAAACCTCCTGCGCCCTCTGTGTCGGGAAGAAGCCTCTCAAAACGCTCTTCTTTTGGAGGTTCTCATGCGTGGTTCTCGCTTGCACCCCGACATGCAGAGCATTTCCTCCGCTACTGATGACCTTTATGGTGCGGAAATTGGCATTCTTCTGCGCAAACGGGGCGAGGTGCAGTGCATGGGTCTCTTTGCGGATTTTGTAGAAGATTCCCTTGTCCCTGAGGGGGATATTTTCCAAAAAACCGCCTCCTTGGTGGCGGAAATTCTTTTAGACCCCTACATGGAACAGGGCGCGCTGAAAGAGGACTATGTCCTCCGCGAAAAGGACACCCTTGCCGATAGCATCCGCGCCCGTATCAATAACAAACAAAGCTACGCCGTGCGGAGCATGATTGATATCATGTGCCAAGACGAAGCCTACCGCGTGGACCGCATGGGGGAGGAGGAAGACCTAATCCCCATCACCGCCCAATCGCTCACAGACCATTGGAAAAAAGTTCTTGCCACCTCCCGTGTGGAAATTCTCTACATGGGCTCGCAGGAGGAAGATACTGTGGCAGAGGTGTTCCGCAAGGTTCTTGCTACCATGCCCCGTGGGGAACTGGCTCCCGTCACCACGGAATTTCGCCCCCACGCCACTGCTGTCAAAGAGTGCAGTGGCACCTTGGATGTCACCCAAGGCAAACTCTGCATGGGCTTCCGCTTGGGCATGGATTGCCATAGCCCCCACTGGCATAAAATGCTGGTCATGAATGCCGTCTACGGCGCAGGTGTCACCAGCAAACTCTTCCAAAATGTGCGGGAAAAGCGCTCTTTGTGCTACTCCGTTTCCTCCTCCATAGAAAAACATAAGGGCATCGGTCTTGTGACCGCGGGCATTTCCTTCGATCAATACGAAGAAGCCAAAACTGCTATCTTAAGGGAGTGGGAAGCCTGCCAGCGCGGTGAAATTACAGAGGAAGAACTCTCCTCCGCCAAGGCGCATCTGTGTTCCTCCCTCCGCACCCAAAAGGATAGCTTGGGTCAGACGGATGATTTTTACTTGGGTCAAGCCGTGGCAGGCACAGAAGAGACCATGGACTCCCTCATGGAAAAAATCTCCACCGTCACCAAAGAGGATGTCCAGTTTGCTTCCCAGCAAATGTCCTTGGATACTATCTATTTCCTCAAAGGAGGGCAGGCATGAACAAAGTCACATTTCCCTTCCTCCCTGAAGGATATTTAGAGACCATCCTCCCCAATGGTCTGCGCCTGCGGGTGATTCCCCGCAAGGAGTTTGCTAAAAAATACGCCTTTTTGGCAGTGGACTACGGCGCAATCGATATGGATTTTACCTTAAATGGTCAAACTCATCACACTCCTGCGGGTGTTGCCCATTTTTTGGAGCATAAAATGTTCGACATGCCCTATGGGGATGCCATGAACCGCTTTGCCTCCTTCGGTGGCAATCCCAATGCCTTTACCAGCCACACCATCACCGCTTACTACGTCAGTTGCACGGAGAATTTGGAAGAAAATCTCCGCACCCTCACGGAAATGGTGTTCACGCCCTGCTTCTCCCAAAAAAGTGTGGATAAAGAGCAGGGCATCATCGCGGAGGAGATTCGCATGTATCGGGACAATGCAGAAACCCGTGTCTATGAAAATCTCTTTTCCGCCATGTTCCACCAAAACCCCGTGCGCATTCCCGTCATCGGCACGGAAGAGAGTATCAAGACCATCACAGCAGAAACCCTCCGCCAGTGCCACAAGGCATTTTACACCCCCGCCAATGCCATGCTCTGCGTCATGGGCGATGTAGATGCCGATGATATTCTCCGCTGGACTTTGGATTCTACCCCCGCCACCAGTGGTCAGAAGGCTACGCCTCTTTACCCCCAAGAGCCAAATTCTGTTGCCTCCGCCCGCATAGAAGACCATATAGAGGTCTCCATGCCCACCTTTGTAGCAGGTTTTAAGGGTGTTCCCGCCACAGGCAAACATGCCATGAAACAGGAATTCACCCTCGATTTGGCGGCAGATTGCCTTTTGGGCACATCCGCCCCCCTCTATACAGACCTCTATGAAAAGGGTCTCATCGATGGCTCATTTTCCGCAGGTTTTGAGGGCATGAAAGGCGTTGGCATCTTCACCTTCGGTGGCGATAGCCGTAACCCCCAAGCCGTCACGGAAAGCATTTTGCGCGCCGTGGAGGAACTGGGGCATACGGGTATGGATACTGCCCAATTCCAGCGCCAGAAAAAAGCCACCATGGGTCGCCGTCTGCGGGACTTGGACGGCTTTGAAAATGGCTGTTATCGCTCTGCGGAGTATCTGTTCCAAGGTGGCGAATATTTTGATTTTTATGAGGTCATGGAGTCCATCACGGAAGACGATGTCCTTCTTGCCCTCACCACCCTTGTCCGTGAGGAGAATCTCTGTCTTTCCCTCATTCATCCCATTCGTTAAGGAGGCTACCCTATGTTTTTGTCTCAAATTTTCGTGAACCCCTCATCGCCCATCCTCTTTCCCAATTTGGGCATCCGCGTAGACCCCAATCAGTTGGTGTTCCCCGGCGTCCCTGTGCTGGGCAATATCCACTGGTATGGGCTCATTATCGGCATCGGTCTGGTGCTGGCAGCAATCTATGGCATGAAGCGCGCGAAACAGTTCGGTCTCACCGATGACCATATTCTCACCATGCTTCTCTATGCTGTTCCCATCTCCATCATCTGCGCCCGTGCCTACTACTGTATTTTCTATTGGGAACTGTTCCAAGATGACCCCATCACTTGCCTTTATATCTGGGATGGTGGCATCGCCATCTATGGCGCAATTATCGGCGCTGTTGCCACGGTGGTAGTCTACTGCAAAGTCACCAAAATCTCCGTGGGTGCTATGATGGATATAGGCGCGCTGGGTCTGCTCATTGGTCAGTCCATCGGTCGTTGGGGTAACTTCTTTAATCGTGAAGCCTTTGGCGAGGTCACAGACTCTTTCCTCAAAATGGGTCTCTACGATTGGTCGGGCAACCTCAATTACTATCACCCCACTTTCTTCTACGAATCCGCGTGGAATGCCGTGGGCTTTATCCTGCTCCATTTCTATTCCAAACACCGCAAGTTCGATGGGGAAGTGTTCAGCCTCTACGCCGCATGGTACGGCATCGGTCGCTTCTTCATCGAGGGTCTGCGTACCGATAGCCTCTATCTCTTCTCTACAGGTATTCGCGTCAGCCAACTGGTGGGCATCGTGTCCTTCGTTTGCGCCCTTGGCTTCTTCCTGTACATGCGCCTTTGGAAAAAACCTGATGGCTCCAAACTTTATGTAAACCAAAATAAGAGCGCATAAATCTCCTGTTGTATCTTGCAGGAAAAAGTGGTATACTGTCAGTAGGAAATGGATGACAGAGTGCTGTTGTCCTTTGTGAAAGGAGAAACATTATGGCGATTAATTTTGACGAACTCAAAGATAAGGCTGTGGATGTTGCCCAGTCCGCCGCACAGAAGACCAAGGAACTGGCTGCCATTGCCAAAGCAAAACTCTCCATCGTTGCAGAAGAAGATAAAATCCGCAAAGCGCAGATTGAATTGGGCAAACTCTACTATCGGGACTATGTCCTCAGTGAAGAGATGGACTCTGCCGAATATCTGCCTTGGTGCGATAAAATTACCGAATCCAAAGCCGTCATTGAAGACCTGCAGGACATGATTGATGACATCAAAAATGGCACCTGCTGTGTGGAAGAGGAAGAGGAAACCGAAGCCCCCGCAGAAGAATAATGCAAAAGTAAAAGCCCCCATGCTTTGGCATGGGGGCTTTTTTCTTAGAACAGGGTGAATTCGCCCTTGGCTTCTTGCACCTTGCTCACTTCATACAAAAGTTTTGCCGCTTCCATGCGGGTCATCGTCTCGGTGCTGTCCTCGGTATTCAGCAGAATCCCCGCGCAAGCAAGGGCGTGGTAGGATTCTTCCGCCCACACAGGCACGGTGCTGTTTTCTCCAAATACCGCCTTTGCCCCTGTGCTACTCAGCCCCAAAAGGGACTTGACCATCACAGCGCACTCCGCTTTGCTGGCATCCTTGTGGGGACGGAACAACATGCCATCTGCCGTACTGACACCGCTGATGATTCCGTTTTTCAGCGCGGTCAAGAGATATTCCCGCATCCACTGGGGTGCGTCATTTTCATCAGCAAAACCGCCTGTTTCTACAGATAGTTCCGTGTCCACACCCAAAAGTTTCATGGCCATGGCAAGGAATTCCCCGCGGGTCACTGCCTTTTCAGGCGAGAAGCAGAGTTTCCCTGTGATTTTCTCACCCACCAAAAGCCCTTTATCCTTGAGCCACATGGCGTAAAATTCTCCATCTTCCACATCGGCATAGGTGGCCTTGTCTGTGGGCTTAAGAATCTCCACTTTCACCGTGGCGGTCTCCGATACATTACCTGCGCTGTCCGTTGCCACAAAGGTGAATTCATCCCGCCCTACCTTGTTCTTCAGGGGGCTGTAGGTGTAAGTGCCATCCTCATGAATCACCACCGTACCCCGTTTGGGGGGATTCTGCAGAGAAAAGGTCATTTTATCCCCCTCAGGGTCTGTGGCGGTGAATGTGCCCACATTTTCAATGTTTTTGTAGGTCTCCAGTGCGGAGTTTTCCACCGTGGGTGCTAAATTCTTCTTGGGCTTGAGGGAGATTTTCATCTCCGTGGGCTGTGCAATCTCACCATCGGAAATGGCGCAGTAGACCATCACCGCATCACGGGATTCTGTGCCCACAAGGGTGAGTTTTTCCAAAAGGGAAGAGGGGACTACATCGCCCGCCCGCAAGGCTCGCTCACCCAAGTATAAAATGCCATCTTCGGTTTGGGGTACTTGTTGCAGAAAAATGCCACGCAGGGAATCGCTGTTCTCCACAAAATCCGTGGGCGCAAAGCAGTACTGCGCCGTGTCAGTGGCCATCACTGCCGTACTCATGGAAACCACGGCAAACATTGCAAGAAACAGCAGGGAACATTTGCGTTTCATAGAAAAAACCTCCTTTTGTCGTCAGGAGGTATTGTTTGCGACTTTGGGAAAAACTATGCAAAAAAAGAGACCGAAGATTTTTCTTCGGTCTCCTAAATTTATTGCGGAGGTCTCACATAAATACCTTCTCGATCCGATGCAGGACGCATGTGAATGCCCGATACCAAGCCCACGGCAAAGAATAGGGATATCATGCTACTGCCACCGTAAGAGATAAAGGGAAGCGCCAAGCCCACCACAGGCAGAATGCCCAAACACATACCAATGTTAATGGTCACTTGGAAAAACAGCATCCCCGCCACACCCACGCAGATAAGGCGGTCCATGTAACTGCGGGAACGAATGCCCACATAAATGCATCGGCAAATAATACCTGCCAATAAAAGCAGTACCGCAATACAGCCCACCACACCCAATTCCTCGGCAATGGCGGAGAAAATAAAGTCGTTGTGCTGTTGGGGGTTAATACCCGATTGGGTCACCTCCCCACGGAACAATCCCTGTCCTGTAATACCGCCCCCTTGGATGGCACGCAGGGAGAGATTGGTCTGCCACAAAACACCCTGTCCCGTGGCATCGATGGAGGGGTCAAAAAGCGCCAAAATGCGGTTTCTCTGATCCTGACGGAACACAAAATTCCACAAAATAGGGGAAAGTAGCGCCACTGCGCCAATTCCACCAAAGAACCAGTAGCGGTTTACCCCACCTGCAAAGCACATAAGCAGGAACAAAAACACATAAATCAGCGCCACACCCATGTCCTTGGATGCCACAATAATCAGCCCCACGGTCAAAAGCAGATGTCCCGTGAGCATCCCCACAGAGCGGGGGGAAGAGATGTGCCGTTCATTACGGCGCATCATCTTGGCAGAGATGAGAATAAAGGTAATCTTACAAATTTCCGCAGGCTGAATGTTAAAAGGCAAAAAGGAAAAATCCAGCCAACTGCGGTTACCTGTGGTGCCTTCCACACCCCAAATAAACAGCGAGCCGATAAACAGAAGATTAAACAGCACCAAAAGTTCAGGTCGTCCTGTGATAATCTCAATGTCCACCAAAGAAAGTAGCACAAAAATACCCACACCCAAAGCCGTAGCCGCCAACTGGATGAGAATATAGCGGTCGCCCCCATAGTAACGGGTGGCGCTGGATACCATCAGCACGCCAAAGAGAGAGGCTGCCACGCAGAGCGCCAGAAGTAGCATATCCGCTTTTTTGAAAAATGTGCCTATTTTTTGCAGTATTTTCAACGGTCAGCCTCCTTTCGACCAATCTTCTGTTATTTTACCATCCACCCCATGGAATGTAAATAAGAAAAAATTTTGCAAAACCATAGGAACTGTGCTACAATAAAAAGCGAATTTTGGAGGTGCTTTTATGAAAAAAATCATCCTCATTGGCGATTCCATCCGCCAAGGTTATGACCGCTATGTGAAAATGGCACTGGAAGGCGTGGCAGAGGTGTATTACACCGAGGATAACTGCCGTTTCACCACCTATATTCTCCGTGAACTCTACGACTGGAAGAACCGTTGGCAGTGCGGGGACGATGTGGATCTCATCCACTGGAACGCAGGTCTTTGGGATTGCTTCACCCTTTTTGACGGGGAAACCCTCCTGCCCATTGAGGACTATGTCCGCAACCTCCACCGTATCTGCCGCAATATGAAGGCTCTCTATCCCAATGCCAAGATGATTTTCGCCACATCTACCCCCGTCATCGAGCGCTACAAGGTGCAGATTCGTCGCAATGCGGATATTGAGCGCTATAACGCCGCCGCTGTGGAAGTGCTCCGTCAGTATGGCGCAGAGATTAACGACCTCTACGGCCTTCTGAAAGATGTTCCCGAATCCTACCATTCCGACCTGACCCATTACTACACCAAGCAGGCTACGGAACTTATCACCAATCAGGTGCTTTCCCATATTGAAAATGCCTTGGATATCACGGCCAATCCCTTGGACTTTGAAGAACTCTTCCGCAAAAAGGAAGATGCCATCGGCATGTAATTTTCCCCAAAAGGAGTTTCCCCATGGAATTCATCACCTCCACCGTTACCCAAACGGAAGAATTGGGTCGCCGTCTGGCGGAACAACTGAATGCTGGCGATGTCATTGCCTACACGGGAGATTTAGGGGCAGGGAAGACCGCCTTCACTCGTGGTCTTGCCGCAGGATTGGGCATTACAGAGCGGGTTACCAGCCCCACCTATACCATCGTCAACGAATATCTCTCGGGCAGACTTCCTCTGTTCCACTTCGATATCTACCGCCTCTCCTCCTCTGATGACCTCTATGATATCGGCTTGGATGACTACCTTGCCCGTGGCGGTGTCTGCGCTGTGGAGTGGAGCGAAATCGCCGCCGATGCTTTCCCCAATGCCATCCGTGTGGATATCACCCGCACGCCCCAAGGGGAGGACTACCGCAAAATCACCATCTTAGGAGGGGATACCCTTGAAAATTTTGGGCTTTGAATCCTCCGCCAAATCCGCAGGCGTTGCCCTGATGGAAGACGGCGTTCTTTTGGCAGAAGCCTTTCAGAATACGGGTCTGACCCATTCTGCCACCCTGCTCCCCATGGCGCAGGACTTGCTCTCCCGCTGTAACCTCCAAGTCTCCGATGTTTCTGTGGTTGCCGTAGCCAACGGCCCTGGCAGTTTCACAGGACTTCGCATTGGTCTTGCCGCCGCCAAAGGTTTGGCATGGGGCAGGGAAGTGCCCGTGTTGGGCGTTTCTACCTTAGAGGCTATGGCATACGGCATTCTGCCTTTTCGCGGAATCATTGTCGCCTGCATGGATGCCCGCCGTAACGAAGTGTACAACGCCATCTTTGAGTCTGATGGCGAAACCATCACTCGCTTGTCTCCCGATCGTGCCATTTCCGTGGAAGAACTGAAAAAAGAACTGGAATCTTATGAAAAAGAGAAAATTTTGGTTGGAGATGGCGCCCAGTTGTGCTATAATACTTTCTGCGGGCTTCCCTCAGTTCACTTAGCCCCCGCCCATCGCCGTTTTCAGCATGCCGCAGGTGTGGTGCTGGCTGCAAAGGCGCAACTGGAACAAGGGAATTTCCCCTCTAACGAAGAATTAAGCCTGAACTACCTTCGCCTTTCTCAGGCGGAGCGGGAACGGGCAGAAAAATTAAAACAAAAAGGTGAGGTATAATCATGGGTAACGTATTGGTATTGGATCATCCCCTGCTGCAACACAAACTCTCCATCCTTCGCGATAAGAACACTGGTGTTAAGGAATTCCGCGAAATCGTTGGCGAAATTTCCGCCCTCATGTGCTATGAAGCCACCCGCAATCTTCCCACGGAAGAAGTGGATGTAGAAACTCCCCTTGCCATTGCTAAGTGCAAGGTTCTCGCTGGCAAAAAGATGGCCATCGTTCCCATCCTCCGCGCTGGCTTGGGCATGGTGGATACCATGATTGCCCTTGTGCCCTCCGCCAAGGTTGGCCATATCGGTCTGTATCGTGACCCCGATACCCATGAACCCGTGAAATACTACTGCAAAATGCCCACCGATATTGCTGAGCGCCATGTCTTCGTGGTAGACCCCATGCTGGCCACCGGCGGCTCCGCTTCCGATGCTATCACCTTCATTAAGGAATACGGCTGCAAGTCCATCACCATGATGAACATCATCGCCGCACCCGAAGGCATCGCCAAGGTGCAGAAAGACCATCCCGATATCGATATCGTGGTGGCCGCAGTGGACGAAAAACTCAACGACCATGCTTACATCGTTCCCGGTCTGGGCGATGCTGGCGACCGCATCTTCGGCACAAAGTAATCTTTGCAGGCCTGCCACAAGGCGGGCCTGTTTTCACCCTTTTATCTTGGAAAGGATCGCACTATGAAAGCATTTTTCTCCCGCCTGCGGGCAAAATGGCTGGCTCTCAAAGAGCGGGAACAGAAGAAGATGGAGCACATGACGTTCCGCCAAAAAGTGGAGTACATTTCCTCCGCTTGGGGCTTAGAAATCATCGTCACCATCATGGTTCTTGTGACCATCGGTTTCGGCATCTACTTCATTGATAACTCCACCAAGGACTATATCCTCACCGTGGGCGTGGTCAACTCCCAACTGACGGAAGACGATGTCAAAACCATCCGCAAGGATGTCAAAAACTATATCGGGGATCATAATCGCAAGCACGTGGTTTTGGTGGAGGGCAACCTCTCTGACCGTGCCGCCACTCCCGACCCGCTAGATGACGTTTCTACCATTGAAGAACAGCAGTTCGCCCTGACCCTCATCCTTTCTGGTGCAGTGGACTGCTACTTGGCAACGGAAACCTATATAAAGTTCCTCAACCACTATGAAACCATTGTCCCTGTGAAGGATGTCCTCACAGAGGAGAATTTTGCCAAGTACTCCCACCTCCTGCGGGAAGATGGCATGGGTCTTCTCATTGACGACCCCGATGCCAAAGCCTATTTCACCCTTCCCGATGAACCCATCTACTTGGTCTACACCGCAACGGTGCACTATCCCGATGTGGTGAACAGTTTTACCACCTTCTTGCTGGAAAAATAAGCCAAAATCCGCATCCAAAAGGATGCGGATTTTCCTTTTTTGGGAATGTTGGGGAAAGCTCGGGTTTTTCTTGACTTTGTGCCATATCTTCGGTATAATTCTATCGGATATTTTCCGTATAAGCAGACCTCTGCCCACAGCAGGGTCTGAACATAAATGAAAGGAAGAATTGCAATGATTTATTCTACCGAAGTTCAGCATATGTGTCCCGTTGCCAAGGGTGCATATCACGGTCCCGCCCCCATCCCCGAAGAAGGCAAGTGGGTGCAGGCTAAGCAGATTTCCGATATTTCTGGCTTCACCCATGGTGTGGGTTGGTGCGCACCTCAGCAGGGCGCTTGCAAGCTCACCCTCAACGTGAAGAACGGCATCATCGAAGAAGCACTGGTGGAAACTCTGGGTTGCTCCGGCATGACCCACTCCGCCGCTATGGCTTCCGAAATCCTCATCGGCAAGACCCTGCTGGAAGCCCTCAATACTGACCTGGTTTGCGATGCTATCAACACCGCTATGCGCGAACTGTTCCTGCAGATTGTCTATGGCCGTACCCAGTCCGCTTTCTCTGAAGACGGCTTGGCCATCGGCGCTTCTCTGGAAGACTTGGGCAAGGGTCTCCGCTCTCAGGTTGGCACCATGTTCGCCACCAAGGAAAAGGGTCCCCGTTATCTGGAAATGGCAGAAGGCTACTGCACTCGCGTTGCCCTCAATAAGGATAACGAAATTGTTGGCTACGAATTTGTCAACTTGGGCAAGATGATGGACTTCATCAAAAAGGGTGACGATGCTAACACCGCACTGGAAAAGGCCAAGGGTCACTACGGCCAGTTCGAAGGCGCTGCCAAGTACATCGACCCCAGACACGAATAAGAGAGGGAGGATACGAAAATGGCTTTGTTTGAAAGTTACGAAAGAAGAATTGAAAAAATCAACGGTGTCCTCGCTCAGTACGGTATCTCCTCCGTGGAAGAATGCCGCGAAATGTGCAAGGCCGCTGGCTTTGACCCCTATGAAACTGTCAAGAGCATTCAGCCCATCTGCTTTGAAAACGTCTGCTGGGCTTACTGTGTT
>JAGBIE010000003.1 GCA_017935145.1 Oscillospiraceae bacterium | reverse complement strand
TCTTCGATGGTGATACCACCGGAGGCGGTGACCTTTTCCATGGCTTCGGCAATCAGCTGACCCACGGAAGCATCGCCAGAGGAGACAGCGCCCACGCGGGCGATATCATCGCTACCCTTGACGGGCTGAGAGTTGGCCTTGATGGCTTCCACTGCGGTGGCAACGGCCTTTTCAATGCCCTTGCGCATAACCATGGGGTTTGCACCAGCGGTGACATTCTTGAGGCCTTCCTTGATGATAGCCTGTGCCAAAAGGGTTGCGGTGGTAGTACCATCGCCAGCCACATCGTTGGTCTTGGTGGCTACCTCACGCACTAGCTGTGCGCCCATGTTTTCAAACACATCTTCCAGTTCCACATCCTTGGCGATGGTCACACCATCGTTGGTGATGAGGGGTGTGCCGAACTTTCTGCCCAGCACCACATTGCGACCCTTAGGACCAAGGGTAACCTTTACAGTATCTGCCAAGCGGTCAATGCCACCCTGCAGGGCTTTGCGGGCTTCTTCCCCGTAAATAATCTGTTTTGCCATAATTCAAAATCTCCTTTATTGCATGTAGGGTAGAATTATTCCACCACAGCCAAAATATCTTCCATTTTGCAGATGACGTAGTCCACGCCTTCCAGCTTCACTTCTGTGCCGGCAAACTTGGCGGCGATGACCTTATCGCCCACCTTGACCGCCATCTTCACGTCCTGCTTGCCTTCGCCCACGGCAACCACTTCGCTCATGACGGATTTTTCCTTGCTGGAGGTGGAGAGAATCAGGCCGGAAGCAGTGGTTTCTTCGGCTTCCAGTGCTTTGAGTACCACATAATCGGCAGTAGGTTTCAGTTTCATCATTGAGTCCTCCCAAAGTTTTCTTTGTTTACCCTTGCGGGTTTATTTTGTCATTTTAGCACTCTTTCGCCCCGAGTGCTAAGATATCATAATACACTCTTCCCTTTTTGGCAAGAGGTAAAATGTCAATTTTTGGAAATTTTGCAATTTATTTACATTTGCCTTACACGGGCACGGCTTCTTCTTCCGTTTTTGCGGGCTCTGCACTGTATGTAAGCCCCTTGGGATAGAAATAGCGGATGGCAGAGGGCACTACGGAGAAGTGGGCTTCTTTTCCCAAGGTGGTTTCCCCATCGGCGTTAATGACATCTTCCTTCAAAGAGCGCACCGTGAGTTCCTTGACCCGATAGTGGGTGATGAGGTCGGGATAATTTTTGTATTCCCCATGCTTGTAGTGGCCCACCACTTTTGCCACAGTGAAACGGCTGACATCACGGATGATCAGCACATCCAGCATACCGTCATCGGGTCGGGCATCGGGCACGGGATAGAACCCACCGCCATAGAATCGGCCGTTGCACACGCAGATGAGGGTTTGATTGCCCACCAAGGTTTTGCCGTCAATTTCCACCTCATAGGGGCGGTGGATGCCCTTGACCACATTGACCACAGTGGAGAGATTATAGGCCGCAGAACCACCCAAGCCAGGCAAGCGCTTATAGATGGGGATTGCCTGACAGATGCGGGCATCAATTCCCATGGAGCAGATGTTCATGGCATAGGTATCGTTCACCTTGATTAAATCCATCTTAGCCTCGTCTGCGTCCAATAAGCGGGACAGGTCAGAAAAAGCCTCAGGATGGTCGAACATGCGGATAAAATCGTTACCCGAGCCACCAGGGAAATGGGTGACAGCCACATTATCGTAGCCCACCACGCCGTTAATCACTTCGTTGAGTGTGCCATCGCCACCGCAGGCGTAGATGCGATATTCTTTGCCCGTTTTGGCGGCCTGACGAGCCAGTTCCGTGCAGTTTCCTTTGTAGGCGGAGACTTTAATATCGTAGTCCAGCCCTTGGGGTTTGCAGAGGGCGGCGATTTTCTTCACAAAGTCCACGGAACTATTCTTTTTGCCAGCGGCAGGATTGATGATAAACAGATGTTTCATGGATTCCCGTCACTCCTTAGTAGTACATATAGACATTACACTGCAAGCGGCCATTGTAGAGTTTGCGCTTTTTGGTGGCAGGTGTGCCGAAATAATGTTCAAAATCGGCTTCCGAGGAGATGATATATTTCTTCCAGCCATCGGCATAGCGCAGGTGCTTGCCCAAGTCACGGTACAGACGCTTGGCTTCGTTCTGTTCGCCCATGCGTTCGCCATAGGGCGGGTTGCAGACGATAATGCCCTTATCCGTGGGCAGAGAGAGTTTGGTGGCATCTCCCTCGCGGAAGGAAATATACTTACTCACGCCAGCCTTTTTGGCATTGGCGATGGCAATATTGAGGCTTTGGGGGTCAATATCACTGCCCAAAATCTCATAGTTTCCACGATATTCCCGATCCATGGCGGCGGTGCGTTCTTCCTGCCACACATTGGGAGCGATGGTACTCCACGCTTCCGCACCAAAACTGCGGTCCAGACCAGGGGCGCGATTCAGCGCCGCCAAAGCGGCTTCGATGACGATGGTGCCACTACCGCAGAAGGGGTCCCAAAAGAACTCCCGACCCCGATAGCGGGAGAGATTCACCATGGCAGCGGCCATGGTCTCGTGGATGGGGGCATCGTTACCCACAGCGCGCCAACCCCGCTTGTGGAGGCTGACTCCCGAAGTATCCAAAAACACCTCGCACAAATCTTTCATAATGGAAAAGCGAATTTGATAGGTTGCGCCCGTCTCGGGAAACCAAGTGATGCCATAGGTTTGGCTCATGCGGTCCACGGTGGCTTTTTTCACAATGGCCTGACAGTCGGGCACAGAGTGCAGGGCGCTACCAAGGCTGTATCCCTTCACAGGGAACACACCATCTTTGGGAATATAATCCCCCCACGCGATGGCCTTGACGCCCTGATACAAATCTTCAAAACTCTTCACAGGGAAGCGACCCATAAGCACCATGACCCGCTCCGCCATGCGCAGGCAGAGATTTGCTTTGGCCAAAGTATGCTCGTCCCCCGTGAAAAAGACACGGCGGTCTTCTACCGTAACATTCTCGAATCCCAGACGGCGGGCTTCTTCGCCCACCAAGCCCTCCAAGCCAAAAAGGCAGGGGGCGCAGAAGGTATACTGATTCATAAATTCTCCTATTTCTCGCAAAAATGCTCAATCATTATAATTATAGCAGAAAACCCTGCGTATCGCAATGTTTTTCCGCCAAAAATACCTAATGACAAGAACTCCCGCTTGTGGTATAATAGACACAAGGTTTTATCCCAAGTAAGGAGGGGTTACAATGGACACATTGACCATATTTTGGTTTGCCGCTGTGGTGCTCTTTGCCGTGGTGGAAGCAAGCACTGTTGCCTTAGTTTCCCTGTGGTTTGTGGGTGGCGCACTGGCGGCACTGATTGCATCGCTGTTGGGTGCGGAACTTTGGTTGCAGATTGTGCTGTTTGTGGTGGTTTCGGGTGGACTTTTGGCGTGTTTGCGCCCCTTTATCAAAAAGGTTCTCTCGCCCCGCATCACACCCACCAATTTTGACCGCATCATCGGGCAGAAAGTTCCTGTGGTGGAAACCATTGATAATCTAAATGCCACAGGCGCTGTGAAAGCGGAGGGCAACATTTGGTCTGCCAGAAGTGAAAGTGGCGAAATCATCGAAAAAGACACCGTGGTGGAAATTTTGGAAATCCAAGGTGTCAAAGTCATTGTAAGAGCCGTATAAGGAGGAAAAATTTATGGGTATTGTCATTGCTGTTGCTGTAGTCCTGTTTATTCTCATCATTGCCAACATCCGCGTGGTGCCTCAGGCCAAGGCTTATGTCATTGAGCGCTTGGGCGCGTTTTCCACTGTGTGGGGCGTGGGCATCCATGTGAAAATCCCCCTGATTGAGCGGGTGGCGAAAATCGTATCCCTCAAGGAGCAGGTTTTGGACTATCCCCCTCAGCCTGTGATTACCAAGGATAATGTCACCATGCAGATTGACACCGTGGTGTATTTCCAGATTACCGACCCCAAACTCTACACCTACGGTGTGGAATATCCCATGGTGGCTATGGAGACCCTCACCGCCACCACGCTCCGTAATATCATTGGCGATTTGGAACTGGACCAGACCCTCACCAGCCGTGATGTCATCAACACCAAAATGCGTGCCATTTTGGACGAAGTCACCGACCCTTGGGGCATTAAGGTCAATCGCGTGGAACTGAAAAACATTCTGCCTCCTCAGGACATTCAGTCCTCCATGGAAAAGCAGATGAAGGCAGAACGCGACCGCCGTCAGGCCATCTTGCAGGCAGAAGGTCAGAAGAAGTCCGCCATCCTCATTGCTGAGGGTGAAAAGGAATCTGCCATCCTCCGTGCCGATGCAGAAAAGCAGGCCGCCATTTTGAAGGCAGAGGGCGAAGCACAGGCCATCCTTGCTGTGCAGAAGGCCACTGCCGATGCCCTGAAAATCCTCAACGAAGCCTGCCCCAACGACCAAGTGATTAAGCTCAAATCCATTGAAGCCATGCAGAATATCGCCAATGGGCAGGCCACCAAGATTATCATCCCCTCGGAGATGCAGGGTCTTGTGGGCATGGCCACAGGGTTAGTTGAGGGCGTGAAGGAGAAATAACATGGCGAAGAAAGAAAAGCGCTTCGAAACGGTCTACAATCAGTCCAGTTTCGCAGGGGTAGGCACCTCCATTTTGGTGGACAGAGAGACCGGCGTGAATTATCTCTTTGCCGCCAGTGGTTATGCAGGCGGTCTCACACCCCTTTTGGGTGCAGACGGAAACCCCATTGTGACTCCTCTGCCCCGTTTCCGTAACGAATAAGAAAAAGCACCGCTCTCAAGGGCGGTGCTTTTATTGTTTTGTGATAAGGTCTTTGAGAATGAGGGCGGAAAGTTTTGCCCCGTAAGGGGTGATATCCTCTCCGCGATGCAGTTTTTCTTTTAGGGCAGAAAGTTCCCGCTCCACAGGGAAAAATGTGCCACTGTGGTGGGCAATTTCCCGAAAGCGCTCCGCCACCGCTTCAAAACACCGCTCCCACGGTTTCTTGTTTTGGCGCAAAAAGACGCACAAAGATAGCAGTTCCTCCACGCTCTTGTCTCCGAGAAAGCGAGCACCGGGGGCAGGCACAAGGAAAGAGTCCTTCTTCCCCCGCTGTAAAATTCTCTCCGCCACGGCGCGAAAATCTTCCCCGCAGGCAAGCTCCTCACTCCGCAAAATTTCCATGGAAAGACCCCCTTTTTCATCCTTCTGCGCCATTTTATGCAAAAATTTCGCATTTTGTGTAAAATTCCCGCAGGAAAAGGGGGTCTTATCCCTTGCCAAGGCGGAAAAAATAGGATATAATGCCCTATTGAGAATGAAACATGCAGTTCCTAAGGAGGAAAGCGTTATGCATTGGTCTGAAAAGATTGCCCGTGAGGTCATCGCCCGCAATCCCGATAAAGAAGAATATGTCTGCGCCGCAGGCATCAGCCCCTCTGGCTCTATCCACATTGGCAACTTCCGCGATGTGGCTACCAGTTATTTTGTGGTGAAAGCCCTGCAGAAACTGGGCAAAAAAGCCCGCTTGCTCTTCTCTTGGGACGAGTATGACCGTTGCCGTAAAATCCCCGTAAATGTGCGGGAATTGGTGGGCGATAGTTACGATAAATACATCGGCAGTCCCTATGTGGACATCCCCGACCCTTGGGGTTGCCACGAAAACTACGCCAAGCATTTTGAAGAAGAGTTCTTGGCATCCATGGAAAAGTTCGGCATCCCTCTGGATTGCCGTTATCAGGCACAGATGTATCGCGATGGCAAATATCGTGAGGACATTATGGAATCCCTCCGCAAGAGAGAAGAAATTTTCGAGATTTTGGACTCCTTCAAGACCAAGGACAAGTCTCTCTCCGAGGAAGAATTAAAGCGTCAGCACGATGAAGAAAAGGCCAAGTACTACCCCGTGAGCATCTTCTGCCCCCAGTGCGGTACGGACTTTACCACCATCGAAACCCTCAGCGAAGATTGCACCCACGCCACCTACACCTGCACCCGTTGCGGTCATCACGGTGAATTCGACTTCACCAAGGAAACTGACTGCAAGTTGGGCTGGAAGATTGACTGGCCCATGCGTTGGCGCTATGAGGGCGTGGACTTTGAACCCGGTGGCAAAGACCATGCCGCTCCCACTGGCTCTTACTCCAACTCCAAAATCATCTCCAAGAAGATTTTCGGCTACGATGCCCCCTTGTTCCAAGGCTACGAATTCATCGGCATTAAGGGTATGACGGGCAAAATGTCCGGCTCTACGGGTCTGAACCTGACTCCCGACACGCTCCTGAAGCTCTATCAGCCCGAAATCATCCTGTGGCTCTACTCCAAGACCGAACCCACCCGCGCCTTTGATTTCTGCTTTGACGATGGCATTCTCAAACAGTATTTTGAGTTTGACCGCATGCTCACTGCTCTGAACGATGGCACGGCAGACGAAATGGTGCAGGATATCCTCTACAACTGCAAGGTAGAGGGTCGCGATGTCATCCCCGTGCCCATGAGCCTCATTGTCCAGATGGGCTCTGTGGTGGACTTCAATGTGGAAATGCTGGAAACGGTCTTTGAAAAAATCGGCACACCTTACAAATACGCCGATTTTGCCGACCGCTTGGAGCGCGCCCGTTTCTGGCTGGAGCAGTGCGCCCCCGATCAGGTGAATTCCCTCTGCAAGAAGCGCAACTGGGAAGTGTACAACACCTTGGATGACAAGCAGAAGGAAGAAATCCGTCTGCTCCATGAATATCTCTCCACCAGCACCTACACTTTGGAAGAGCTCAATACCGCCATCTATGCCATCCCCGCCAAGGTTCACGGCGTGGAGCAAGGCTCTAAGGAACTGAAAACTCTGCAGAGCACCTTCTTCCGCAATGTGTATAACCTGCTCATCGGCAAGGAAAAAGGGCCGAGACTGTATCTGTTCCTCTACGCCATTGAAAAAGAGCGCTACTTGGGTCTTTTGGACTTCTCCTACCCCATGACGGAAGAAGAAGCCAAGGTAGAAGTGGTGGAAGAAGTGGCGGAAGAAAAGGTCTATGGCGAGCCTGACCCCGTCCAGCCTGTGAAGGACGAAATTTCCATCGACCACTTTGGCACGATGGATTTGCGTGTGTGCCAGATTGTTAAGGCGCAGGAAATCCGCAAGAGCGCCAACTGTCTGAAACTGACTTTGGACGATGGTTTGGAAGGTCGCGTCATTGTCTCTTCCATCAAGCACGATTATAAGTGCGAAGAACTCCTTGGCAAGAAAATCATCGTAGTTGCCAACCTGAAACCCACCCGCATTACGGGCGTAACCAGCCAAGGCATGCTTTTGGCTGGCACCAACAACGCCTGCGGATGCAAGGTCATCTTTGTGGATGACGCCATCCCCGTGGGCACAAGAATCTGCTAAGCAAAACAAAAATCCCGCCTCCAAAGAGGCGGGATTTTTTGCGTTTTAGACAATTTAGTGGCGCTTTTCGTCCTCTTTTTCGCCCCTTTTGGTATTGACCCCCCAAAGACAGAGGAGTATAATATCCTTTGGTAAATAACTTCCAAAATGACGAATGGAGGAGAAGAATATGACATTTTCGATTGCAGGCGTTGGCTTTTTGATGTTCTGCGTGCTGGCCATCACCGCTGTGGGCTATGCGTTGGGTCGCATTACCATTAAGGGTGTGAATTTGGGCACTGCAGGCGTGTTCCTCATTGCGCTGGTCTTTGGCTGTGTGTTCTACAATGACCTTGCCAAAGAGTTTATGGTGGGTGAGACCTCCTACCTGACCAACGCACTGAAGATTGTGGAAAACTTAGGTCTTATCCTCTTTGTTTCCGCTGTGGGCTTTATTGCAGGCCCGAATTTCATTGCAAACTTTAAGAAGAATTTTAAGTCCTATGTGCTGTTGGGCGCAGTGATTATCCTGTTGGGTGGCGCTGCCTGTATGGGTTGTTTAGTGCTCCATTCCACACTCAAGGGTGCTGATACCAGCGAATTTTCCGCCATCTTCTCTGGCCTTTTGGCTGGCGCTCTCACCTCCACTCCCGCCTTCTCCGCTGCCAAAGCAGCCGCCGGCGCAGAACTGGAATCTCTCGTGGCCGTGGGCTACGGCATTGCCTACATCTTTGGCGTCATTGGCGTAGTGCTGTTTGTGCAACTGATGCCCAAGTTCCTCAAGGCCGATATGGAGAAAGAGCGCGCTTTGGTCTCCGCCACCGCAGGCACTGCCAAGAAACTCCCCGAAGGCCTCATGGAAATGGACGATTTTAACTTTATGCCCTTTGCCTTGGCATCCCTTTTGGGCATCGCCCTGGGCTCGATTAAGATTGGCACATTCTCCCTGACCACCACGGGCGGTTGCCTGATTGTGGCACTGGCTTTCGGTCATTTTGGTCATGTGGGCAAGATTTCCATTGTCCCCTCTACCAAGACCCTGAAAGTCCTCCGCGAGCTGGGTCTCATGCTCTTCCTCATTGGCGCAGGTATTGCCGGTGGACAGAAGTTCATTGCCGTGTTTGACTGGGTGTATCTCCTCTACGGCGCAGTGATTACCCTGCTTCCCATGATTGTGGGCTTCTTCTTCGCCAAGTATGTGCTGAAGATTAACCTGCTGAACACTCTGGGGTCTATCACCGGTGGCATGACCTCCACCCCCGCTTTGGGCACACTGGTGCATGTGGCTGGCACAGACGATGTGGCCGCTGCCTACGCATCCACCTATCCTGTGGCACTGATTATGGTGGTTTTGGTTTCCCAGTGGGTCATCCTTTGGTTCTAACATACAAGCACTTGTGCCGTGGCATTTGCCACGGCACAATTTTTCATAAAATCCCACAAATTCCGTAAAATATAGGTAAATTCCTCTTTACAATTTGCTTTTTGTGTGCTATTCTTAACAGGCTGGCGTCATGCGCCATGCCCCATTTCTCAGTTTCGGGGTCAGGTTCTTTTTGAGAAGGACACTCTGCCGTCCCGCTACTTAGGGTGAGGGTAAATATTTTGAAAGGTGGAAAAACACTATGATGAGAAAAGAAGAAAAGACTGCTATCATTGCAGCCAACGCAACCCATGAAGGCGATACCGGTTCTCCCGAAGTACAGATCGCCATTCTCACTGCCCGCATCAACGAACTGACCGAGCATCTGCGCGTGCACAAGCACGACAATCACAGCCGCCGCGGTCTTCTGATGATGGTCGGTAAGCGCCGCAACCTGCTGGACTACCTGGCTAAGAAGGATATTGAGCGCTATCGTGCTATCATTGCCAAACTGGGCATCCGTAAGTAATTTGTCAGAAAAATGGGCAGCCCTATGGCTGCCCATTTTCCAAATGAGGGCATTGCACGGGAGCACGGTTTAGTCCTTGAAAGCACTGCTGAACACATTCGGCGGCGGTTTCAAGAGCTAAATCTCCCGTGTTTTGCAAAAAACACGAATAGGAGGAAATGAAATGATTACCAAGAAAACCTACCCCAATCACCACGTGTTCGAAACCGAAATCGGCGGCAGAACCTTTACCGTGGAAACTGGCAAAGTGGCTGAACTGGCCAATGCCGAATGCATCTGCCGTTATGGCGATACTGTGGTGCTCACCACCATCACCGCTTCCCCCCTGCCCAAGAGTGGCATCGACTACTTCCCCCTGACCATCGAGTTTGAAGAACGCCTCTACGGCGTGGGTCGCATCCCCGGTTCTTTCAACCGCCGTGAAGGTCGCCCCTCTGAAAAGGGCATTTTGACCATGCGTCTCATCGACCGCCCCATGCGTCCCTTCTTCGATGATGAACTGCGTAACGATGTGGTCATCACCTGCACCGCTCTGGCTACTGACCATGAAAACCCCGTGGAAGTGGTTGCTTCTCTGGGCGCTTTCATCGTGACTGCTTGCTCCGATGTACCCTGGAATGGCCCCATGGCTACCACCGAAGTGGCTCTGGTGGATGGCGAATATGTCATTAACCCCTCTGCCGAACAGCGTGAAAACGCCAAGATGTTCTGCACCATCGCTTCTACCAGCGAAAAGGTGGTTATGATTGAAACCGAAGCCAACGAAGTAAGCGAAGAAGCTCTCCTCAAGGGCATCGAACTGGCTCACGAAACCAACAAGAAGATTGTGGAGTTTATTAACTCCATCGTCGCTGTCATCGGCAAGGAAAAGTTCACCTTCGAAAAGGCCGCTGTAAACCATGACCTGCTGAACGATCTCATGGAATACGGCCTGGACCAGATCGAGTACGCTCTGGACACCGATGACAAGAATGTCCGCGAAGAACGCCTGACCAAGGCAAAAGTGGACTTCATGGAAAAATTCGCTGAAAAGTACGAAGATTTTGACACCCACATTGAAGTCTGCCTCTACAAGATGCAGAAGAAGGTTGTCAAAAAGTGGCTGCTGGCTGGCAAGCGTGTGGACGGCCGTGGCATGGATCAGATCCGCGCTCTGAGCGCTGAGGTTGGCGTTCTGCCCCGTGTCCATGGCTCTGGTCTCTTTACCCGTGGTCAGACTCAGGTGCTGAGTATCTGCACCTTGGCTACCATGAGCATGGAACAGAAGCTGGACACCATCTTCCCCGAAGACAGCAAGCGTTATATCCATCACTACAACTTCCCCGCCTTCTCCACTGGCGAAGCCCGTGGCGCCCGCTCTACCTCCCGTCGTGAAATTGGTCACGGCGCTCTGGCAGAAAAAGCTCTGGTGCCCGTTCTGCCCAGCGTGGAAGAGTTCCCCTACTGCATCCGTGTGGTCAGCGAAGTGCTGTCCTCCAACGGTTCTACCTCTCAGGGCTCTATCTGTGGCTCTACTTTGGCTCTCATGGACGCTGGTGTTCCCATCCGCCGTCCTGTGGCCGGCATCTCCTGCGGTCTGATTTCCGATAAGGAAACTGGCGAATGGAGAACCTTTACGGACATTCAGGGCATGGAAGACTTCCACGGCGAAATGGACTTTAAGGTTGCCGGTACTACCGAAGGTATCACCGCCATCCAGATGGACCTGAAGAATGATGGTTTGACCATGGAAATCATCGCTGACGCTCTGGAACGTTGCCGCAAGGCTCGTCTGGAAATCCTCGATGAAATCATGCTCCCCTGCATCGCAGAACCCCGTCCCGAAGTCAGCGAATTTGCTCCCAAGATGATCTCCTTGAAGATCGATCCCGACAAGATTCGCGAAGTCATCGGCAAGGGTGGCAGCATGATTCAGAAGATTGTTGCCGAATCCGGCGCTCAGGTGGACATCGAAGACGATGGCACCATCCACATCGCCTCCCCCGACACCGCTTCCTGCGAAGCCGCCAAGAAGATGATTGAAGACATCTGCTTTGTTCCCGAAGTGGGTCGCCTGTACTACGGCAAGGTTGTCCGCATCCTGCCCATCGGCGCTTTTGTGGAACTGGCTCCTGGTAAGGACGGCTTGGTGCACATCTCCAAGTTGGAAAACCGCCGTGTGGAAAAGGTGGAAGACGTGCTGAACGTTGGTGACATGACTTGGGTTAAGGTCATGGAAATTGACGAAAAGGGTCGCGTGAACCTCTCCCGTAAGGACGCCATCCGCGAGATGGAAGAAAACAGCCAGAGATAATCTAGAATAGCAAAAAGCACCTGCTCCAAAGAGCAGGTGCTTTTTTTATGAGACCCTCTACCATTTTTCCGAGAATATGGTACAATGAAAAAAGAGAGAAATATAAAGGAGGAAAACTCTATGTTTTGTGTGAATTGTGGTGCTAAATTAGAGGATGGTGCGAAGTTCTGCACCCAGTGCGGTGCTCAGCAAGCCGTCACTGAGAATGCGGTAACCGAAGAAACTGCCGCTCCCGTGGAAGAAACCGCCACTGTGGAAGAAGAGGGCGATGTTGAAATCACCGGTCTGGTGCTTTTTGGCAAGACCTTCTCCAAAAAGGTGGTAACCATCGCTGCTGCGGCATTGGCCGCGGTGATTCTCCTTGTCATTTTGGTGGTGGCTCTGCTCCCCGGCTCTGCCAGCCCCAAGGGTGCCGCTGAGGAATATGTGAAAGCAGTGTTTGCTTGTGAGGCAGACGAAATTATTGCCGTAATGCCTCCCGATGCCCTGAAAACCATCTATAAAAACAATGACATGCGCGCCAAAGAATACGAAAATCGCATGGATGAAATCATGGAATCCATGGATGAAGACATGGACGATTATTTTGGCGCAAGACGAAAAGTCAGCGTAAAAGTAGAGCAGACGAAAAAACTAAATAAGTCCGAACTGCGGAGTTTGAAAGAAATTTACAAAGATGCCAAGTACGGCAGTGTTTCTGATGCCAGAATCATGAAGGTAAGAATCTCACTGAATGGCAGCGAAGAGAGTGGCTCTGGCACTGTTAAGGTGAGCGTGGTGAAGCAGGGTGGCAGATGGTTTATTAACCCCCTTGACACCAATCCCTACACCCTTATCTACGCCATCGACTAAAGGAACATAAAAGCACCTGCTCTTTTGAGCAGGTGCTTTTTTTATTCTCTGACCGTTTCCAAGTAGAAACTCACAGGGCGGAAGCCATCGTTGCAGGAAATCATGGCGGAATAGGGGTCTTTCATCCATCCGTCAAAGAAATTGCCTTCGCCTTGGGAAAGTTTTTCGGCAAAGGGGCGCACGCTTTCCCATGCGGACTCGCAAAAATCTGGAGGCATCTGCCCATTTTTGGAGAGAAATTCCCGTCCCACTTCCATAAAACAGGCGTGGGAAATGGGGTTTTCATATTGCGCCATTAAATCCTCATGGCAGACGATTTTTTGAACTGTAATTTTCACATCCATGGGCGTATCCTCACAAATTGATGGCGCGGACAAACTTGCTTTTACTCTCTTCTTTTAGGGCAAAGCGAGTGGCAAGTTCTTTGGCAAAGGCAACGGCATCTTCTTCGCGACCCTCTTTTAGTTCCACCTCTGCCTCGCAAATGATTTGGCTTTTTTCGCCCTTGTAGAGGCGACCAGAATCGCAGGAAAGTTCCAAGGTGCTTTCGCCATACTGCACCAAGGTGGCACGGCGGGTAAATTCTGCGCCACAGACCTCATGGAGGGGGGCTTGCAGGAGGCTTTCCAGTTCTTGCGGAGCGCCTAGGGACAGAAGGATTTTTCCACAACCATCCGTGGTGTCCGTTTCATACTCCCACTCGCCACGGGCATAACCCTCGCCCTTGGTTTTGAAGGTGAGAACTTTCTTCTCCCCCTCCTGTCGCAGGCGGAGTGTCCACTTGCGGGCGGAAAGAGCGCCCGAAGCCGTATCAAAATAACGGGCGGACATGGCTTTTTCCGTACCTTGGGGAAACGCAAATGCAATGCTGTCCAACACATTTACATCGGGGGCGACTAATTTAATTTCAAACTCCATAAAATCACCTCCACTTTTTCTCTATTATACCCGCCAAAACTTTGCCTTGCAAGGGCTATTTCCCCCGCCATTTCCCGACCGAAACTGCAATTTTCCCGTGCTAAGATGAAAAAAAGTTCAAATAAGGCGGGATTTTCATGGAAAAACTGAAAACTCGGGTGTTGCCGTGGGAGCGCTTTACCCAATGGTTCAAACCCTTTTATCCCATGCGGGAGGCTATCTTTTACATAGGGGCGGGAATTTTGCTCACGGGCGCACGATTTCATACAGCGCCTCTGCCCGCATCCCTCTGCCTCATGGCGGCACTGGGGATGGGTACAGCCACCCTTTGGACAGGCTTGGGCGTGATGGTAGGCTCGCTTCTGTTTTGGTCATGGGAGGAGAGTTTATTCCTGCTGGGGAGTGGATTTCTCACTTTTATTTTCTCGTGGGCGCTACTGGAATTCCCCAAAAAGAAGTGGTTTGCGCCCTTTTGTGCCACAGTGCCCGCGCTTCTTTGCGGGGGACTTTTGTTTTTATCGGGAGAAAAGCAGTGGCAAGGGGCGCTGATTTTCTTGCTCCAACTGCTGTTTTTGTTCTTTGGCACGTTCAGCGCCACCCGATGGCTGCGCAAACCCCGCACGGGGGATATCTGTTTTCTGCTATTTTGCATCGTCAGTGGATGCAGTACCATCCCTCTGCCCGCGGGACTTCCCTTGGGTGGGATGGTTGCAGGCGCTACGCTCCTGCTTTTGCCCCATTCGTGGCTTTTCCCCGCCGCCATGAGTGTGGGCATCGCTCTCGATTGGAGCATGGGGACAGCGAATGCTCTTCCCATTTTGGCACTATCCGCCATGGCGCTGTGTCTGAAAACTTCCAAAAAAATCTATAAAGTTGCCATCTATTTGGTGGCGGGAGGACTTGCCGTTCTCCTCACAGGTGGAAAAGGTGGTCTTCTGTTCCTTTCCATGGCACTGGGGGCGGGCATATGGTGTCTTCTTCCCCCCCTTGACCCATGGGAGACGGAAAGCGCCCACTTAAGTTCCGTTGCCGATGCCTTGGAGGGAGTATATCGGGAACTGGACACGCCTGTGGGACAGGGATACGACAGTTTTCGCAAAGACCTGTTTCTTCTGCAACAGAAAAGCAGACGGCGGGAATTGCGGGGTGTGGTGGCGAGCCAGTACCGCATTTTGGCGGATTTTCTCCGCGGACAGGCAAATGAAGAGACTCCCTCTGCCATACAGTGGGAGCCACTGGCTGAATTTTCGCAAAAAATCAAGGCGGGAAACAGCGTCTGCGGGGATCGGGTGTGGCAACTACGGCGAGAAAATCGCTTTTTCCTGCTTCTGTGCGATGGCATGGGCACAGGCGAGGCTGCCATGGAAGACGGAAAGCGGGCGGAGAGGCTGTTAAGCGGACTTCTATCGGCAGGCATGGCCACAGATGATGCCTTGGAGACCCTCAATCTCACTGCCATCCTCAAGGAGGGGGCGGGAGAATGCGCCTTGGACTTGGTGGATGCGGATTTATCCACAGGTGAGGCGGTGCTCTACAAATGGGGCGGTGCGCCATCGTACCTTTCTAGCGCCCACGGAACAAAAAAGGTGGGGACAGCCTCTTTGCCACCTGGCATTGGCGTTGGAGGAACGCATCAGCCGCAGCAAATAAGACTGTCCCTGAGGAGAGGAGAGGCGCTCATCCTGACCACAGACGGCATCGGCGGAGAGGTTGCCGAACACATAGCCACACGGGGGCGTGACATGTCCCCTGAGGCTATGGTTGCCACCATGGTGGAGAAAGGATGTAGCGAGGGAGAAGATGACGGAACGGCAGTTGTGCTGAAACTGCGACCCGTTTCTGCTCAGTGACAACATACCACATTTTTCCTTCAAAATATGTCGAAGAATGTAGATGGGCAAATTTTCTCCCCCCACAGGGCGAAAAAAGGACTGTTTTCTTTATCGAAAACAGTCCTTTTTTGTCTGTTAGAAAATCCAGCCACCCAAATGAGGGTTTATGCCGTGAAAGGCATCTTTTTCCAAACACAGGGCGGTGGTTTTAAATGCCACGGGGCAGATAAGACCCTCTGAGAGGATCTTTTTCTGCAAATCGTAAGCATTGCCTTGGTTGGAAAGCGCCAATTTGCACAGTTCCAAGGCAGTGGTCTCTTTGTCTAGACCACCCACTGCCAAGGGGCTTCCCGCTGTGAAGAACGCGCTCAAATCTCCATTGGAGGGAAGGCGGGTTTCCGCCAGATACAGGTCAAAATTGCCGTTTTGCAGGGCTTTGGCAAAGTCTTCGGCAGAGAGAATCTCCAAATTCACCGTAAGTCCGCAATCGCTTATAGAGGCGCTCACGCGCTTGGCAGTGGTGACTTTTTGACTACTATCCCCGCAGACAATCATCTTGGCGCTCCGCCCTTGAGGCAGAATGCTCATGAGATTTTGCGGATAATAATCCACATTCTCCCGCAGGCTCGCTTCATCCCACAAGCCACCCATGAGAGAGGGCAAAGTTGCCTCGGTGGCAAAGCCCATCATATCTTCCCGCACGATGGGATAGCGGTCGATGGCATAGGTGACGGTGGCGCGGATTTTTTCATCGGCAAAAATGCCCTTGCGCAGGTTAAACCCCACATACTGCAAAATGGTGGTGGGAACGCCCCACAGTTCCTCCGTGCTGGGGAACACAGGCGCGCCTGCGCCGTTGGGGTCGCCTGCCATGGCGGAGAGAGCGCCATACTGGAACTCCTCCCGCAGAGTTTTTACATCGGTGATGTTTTTGAGGGTAATGGCCTCCGCATCTACAGGATAGTCCTGCTTTTCATCCCAGTGGGGCGATGCCACCAGTTCCGTAGGCGAGGAAAAGGCATAAGGTCCAGTGCCCACAGGAAGGGCATTATCCCCTAAAACGATGGGAACATCTAAAAGAAGCGGGAAACATTCATAACTTTGGGTGGTGGTAAAGACCACTGTGTTTCCCTCCGCGGTCATGTTCTCCAGTGCGTAGAAGCGACCTTGGTAGTAGCCACCCTCTTTGGCACTTTGGATGCTTTCTATGACCGCATCCGCCGTGAGAGCTGTGCCATTGTGGAAGGTCACATCCGTGCAGAGGGTCACCTTGGTGGTTTTTCCATCGGGAGAAACCTCAAAACTCTCTGCCAAGATGGGGCGGGCTGTGCCATCCTCCAATGCCACAAAGAGGGGTTGGGTGACGAAACTCAGCACCAAGCGGTTAGCATAGGAGAGGGTTTTGTAGGGGTCAAAGCCAGAGGCATCCTCCACAGGGAGGGTGATGGTTTTTGGTGTATCGGGCTGGGGAGGGACAGGGTCACTGCCGTTGGGGGCAGAGGGTGTGGGTGTGGTGGTGCAACCGCAAAGCATGCACAGGCACAAACCCACAAGAAGCCATTTTTTCATGGGGCAAAGCCTCACTTTCCGTTCAAATCCTTGTCCAGACAGCAGTTTTTATACTTTTTGCCACTACCGCAGGGGCAGGGATCGTTGCGACCGATTTTGTCCTTTTTCACCACAGGCTGACGCTTGACTGTGCCATCGCTCCCGCCTTCGGAGGTGATTTTTGCCACCTGTTCCCGCTTGAGTTCCTCTTGGGTCTTCAAGCGGAAGGCGAAGAGACGGCGCACGATTTCTGCACGGATGGCATCGTTCATGGCGGCAAACATCTCGTAGCCCTCTTTCTTGTAGACCACCACAGGGTCTACCTGACCGAAGGCGCGGAGGGACACGCCTTGACGCAGTTCCGTCATGGCATCCAAGTGGTCCATCCAGTATTCGTCTACCACCCGCAGAGTGAAGACCCGCTCCGCTTCCCGCATGACAGCGGGGGTGTAGAGAATGCTCTTTTCTTCATAGGTTGCCTTGGCGGCAAAGAGGATTTTATCCAAGACCTCCTCTTGGCTCATGCCAACAGCAAGGGAGACAGCGCGCAGGGGGAAATACACCCCTTCAAACTTCTGCATCAGGGCGCGGATTTGCTCTTCATCGGCAATGGGCGCACCCATGAGGATTTCGCCCACTTCCAGTTCCACAAAGCCCTCCAGCATATGCTGAACGCTACTCTGCAGGTCTTCCCCATCCAGCACTTTACGGCGCTGGTCGTAGATGACTTTACGCTGGGTGTTCATGACATCGTCATACTCCAAGGTGCTCTTACGAGCTTGGAAATGGCGACCTTCCACAGTCTTTTGGGCATTTTCGATGGCACCCGAAAGGATGCGGGCATCGATGGGGGTATCTTCGTCCAAGCCAAGGGTTTCCATCATGCCCATGATGCGTTCTGAACCGAACAGACGCATGACATCGTCCTCAAGAGACAGATAGAATCGGGTAGCGCCAGGGTCACCTTGACGACCAGAGCGACCGCGAAGCTGATTGTCAATACGGCGAGATTCGTGGCGCTCTGTGCCGATGATGAAGAGACCACCTGCGGCTTTCACCGCATCGGCTTCCGCCTGAATGGCGGCCTTGTGGCGCTCATAGGCTTCTGTATAGGCACGGCGGGCGGCGAGGATTTCCTCGTCATCCGTTTCGGCAAAGGAGGTGCATTCCACAAGAAGGTCTTCCTCCATGCCCGATTTACGCAAATCGTCCTTGGCCAAGAATTCTGCGTTACCGCCCAGCATGATATCCGTACCACGGCCAGCCATGTTGGTGGCGATGGTTACAGCGCCCAGTTTGCCCGCCTGCGCCACGATTTCCGCTTCCTTTTCGTGGTGTTTGGCATTGAGCACATGGTGGGGTATGCCCTCCTTCTTCAGGAGTTTACTCAGCTGTTCGGATTTTTCAATAGAGATAGTGCCCACCAGAACAGGCTGACCTTTTTCATGACACTCTTTAATCTGCTGGATGACAGCACGATATTTGCCCGCCTGATTTTTATAGACGGCATCGGCATGGTCCACACGGGCCACAGGGCGATTGGTGGGAATTTCCACCACATCCAGATTGTAAGTGCCGTTAAATTCCAATTCTTCCGTGAGGGCTGTGCCCGTCATGCCCGAAAGTTTATCATACAGACGGAAGAAGTTCTGGAAGGTGATGGTGGCAAGGGTCTTGGATTCGTTGGCCACTTTGACATTTTCCTTGGCTTCAATGGCCTGATGGAGTCCCTCGTTATATCGGCGACCGTACATGAGACGACCTGTGAACTCGTCCACGATGATCACCTGATTGTCCTTAACCACATAGTCAATATCCCGCTTCATAAGACCGCGGGCACGCATGGCTTGGTTAATGTGGTGGGAAAGAGTGGTATTTTCGGGGTCTGCCAAATTCTCCACACCGAAGAAACTTTCCGCCTTTTGAATGCCTTGGGCGGTGAGGGTGACACTCTTGGATTTTTCATCCACCACATAGTCGCAGTCCAAGGCATCCTGCTCTTCTTTTTCATCGGTTTTGGCAAAGACCTGTTTCCGTAGGCGGGAGACAAACTGGTCCGCCATGGCATAAAGCTGGGTGGAGGCTTCGCCAATGCCTGAAATAATGAGAGGCGTGCGGGCTTCATCAATAAGAATAGAGTCCACCTCGTCCACGATGGCAAAGGCATGCTCCCGCTGGACCATATCGTGCTTATAGATGGCCATATTGTCCCGCAGGTAGTCGAAGCCCAGTTCGTTATTGGTGCAGTAGGTGATATCTGCCGCATAGGCTTCACGACGCTGGGGGGCGGGGATACCGTGGATGATAAGGCCTACCTTCAAGCCCAAGAAACGATAGACTTTGCCCATCCATTCCGAGTCACGCTTGGCAAGATAGTCGTTGACGGTGACAATATGCACACCTCTGCCCGTGAGGGCATTGAGGTAGGCGGGCAAAATTGCCACAAGGGTCTTGCCTTCACCGGTTTTCATTTCTGCAATTCTGCCCTGATGGAGAATGATGCCACCAATGAGCTGGACGGGGTAAGGACGCATGCCCAACACGCGGTCAGCGGCCTCCCGTGCTGTGGCGAAAGCCTCGGGCAGGATTTGCTCCAAGGTTTCCCCCTGTTGCAGACGGGTTTTAAACTCCTCCGTTTTGGCGGAAAGGGCTTCATCGCTGAGGGCTTTATACTCCTCTTCCAGTGCCAAAATCGCCTGCACGGTGGGCATGATTTTCTTCACTTCCCGCTCCGAGCGCGTGCCAAACATCTTTGTAAACAGTCCCATAGTGTATCCTTTCCTGATGGCAAAGGGCCATCGGTTCATCTTTCTTATTATTGTACCACATTTTCCCCTTGATAGAAAGAGAAAGTGTGCTTACAGGGGAAATTATATCAAATTTATTGAGAAAAATATCAAGAAACTGTAACAAATCTTGCTCTTTTTTCTTGAAACTGCCCGCCCGCTTTGCTATACTGAGTCTAAGCCAATTTGTAAGGAGGCAAAAACCATGAAAATGTACAAGGAAATGACAAAGCAGGAGCTGGCTGCGGAAAAAGCTGCCGTGACTGCCCGCTTTGAAGAACTGAAAGCGCAGGAACTGCACTTGGATATGTCCCGTGGCAAGCCCGGTCGCGAACAGCTGAATTTGGTCAGCGATATTCTCACCACCCTCCAGACCCCCACGGATTGCGTGGCAGATGGCTTGGATGTGCGTAACTATGGCGAACTGACGGGTCTGCCCGCCGCCAAGCGTCTGTGGGCGGAAATTCTCGGTTGCAAGCCCGAAGAATGCTTCATCGGTGGCAACGCCAGCTTGACTCTGATGTATGACACCATCTCCAAAGCTTACACCCACGGTCTTCTTCATTCTGAGAAGCCTTGGAGCAAGCTGGACACGGTGAAATTCCTCTGCCCCTCCCCCGGTTATGACCGCCATTTCAAGGTCACCGAAAGTTTTGGTGCAGAACTGATTACCGTTCCCATGACCGCCGAAGGTCCTGACATGAATGTGGTGGAAGAACTGGTGAAAGACCCCGCTGTCAAGGGTATTTGGTGCGTGCCCAAGTACTCCAACCCCGATGGCATCATCTACTCCGATGAAACCATCCGCCGTCTGGCTTCCATGAAGCCCGCCGCCAAGGACTTTGTTCTCATGTGGGATAACGCCTACTGCATCCACGAGTTTGACAGCGAGTTTGTGCCCTTTAAGGACATTATCTCCCTGTGCCGTGAATATGGCAACGAAGACATGGTCTTTGAATATGCATCCACTTCCAAGATTACCTTCCCCGGCGCTGGCATCTCCGTTATGGCTTGCAGTGAAGCCAACATGAAGTATATGGTCGCTCTCTTGGGCATCCAGACCATCTCCTACGACAAGGTGAATCAGTGGCGTCATGTGTGCTACCTGAAGGATAAGAAGCACACCTTGGCACTCATGAAGAAACATGCGGAAATTCTCCGTCCCAAGTTCCTTTGCGTGCTTAACATGCTGGAAAAGGAAATCGCTCCTTTGGGCATCGCCCAGTGGCAGAAGCCCGTGGGTGGCTACTTTGTCTCCGTGAACACCAACCCCGGTCTTGCCAAGAGAACCCTTGCCCTGTGCAAGGAAGCCGGCGTTGTCATGACCGGCGCTGGCGCTACCTTCCCCTACGGCAAAGACCCGCAGGATAGCAATATCCGCATTGCTCCCAGCCTGCCCCCTGTGCAGGAACTGGCTGCCGCTATGGAAATCTTCTGCACCAGCCTGAAACTGGCTGCACTGGAAACCATGGCATAAACCTCATAAATACAAAAGCAAGAAGCACCCGCCAAATGGCGGGTGCTTCTTGTTTCATAAGGTAAAGAGAGGTATTGGTAAATAATCAACCCTTCAAAGAGCCGATCATAACACCCTTTTCAAAGTACTTCTGGATGAAGGGGTACACCAGAAGAATGGGTACGGTGGTAACCACGATAAGACCGTACTTCATAGCTTCGCCAGCCTGTTCTTTCATAGCCTGAGCGCCACCGGCGTTGACATCCTGACCTTCATAGGAGATCAGCACAGTACGCAGGATCAGCTGCAGAGGATACTTGGAAGCGGTGCGGAGGTACAACAGAGCGTTGTAGTATGCGTTCCAGTGACCAACAGCGTAGTACAGCAGCAGAACGGACATAACAGCCTTGGACAGGGGCAGAACAATCTGCAGCAGATAACGGATATCAGAGCAACCATCCAAGGAAGCGGCTTCCTGCAGGTCAGCGGGAATGCTGCTGGTGAAGAAGGTACGCATGATGATCATGTTGGAAGTGGAAATGAGGCCGGGGATGAAGAGAACCAGACGGTTATCCAACAGACCCAGTTCACGCACGTTCAAGTAGGCAGGAATCATACCGCCGCCGATGAACATGGGGATGATGAACAGGGTGGTAACAAAAGCGCGACCCTGATAAGTTCTGCGGGACAGGGGGTAAGCGCAGAGGGTAGTGCCGATGAGGTTGATGATGGTACCCACAACCGTGTAGAAAATGGTGTTGGCAAAGCCATTCCAAACCATTTTGTACTGGAACACGGCTTTATATGCCGCGGTGGAGAATTCCACGGGCCACAGCAGGACACGGCCGGTGCTGATGGCGGTGGAGGAGGAGAAGGAGCTGGCCACAATGAAGATAACGGGGAACAACACGATGATGAGCCAAAGGATCATGACCACGTTGACCGTAGTGTAGAGGATCTTATCTTCCAGAGGCACACCAACTTTTTTGGGCTGCAGGGCAGCAGCAGGGGTAGCAGTAGCAGTTGCGTTCTTTTTCATGGTAAGCAT
The DNA here is from genome assembly GCA_017935145.1 of Oscillospiraceae bacterium. Lineage (GTDB taxonomy): Bacteria > Bacillota > Clostridia > Oscillospirales > Oscillospiraceae > RGIG3566. The sequence goes on along the minus strand of JAGBIE010000003.1, from coordinate 17,840 downwards.
CCTCCTTCCTTAGAACAGGCTGACTTCGTCTTGGCTGGCCTTCTTGGAGATCCAGTTGACAAGCAGAAGCATAGCGCAGTTGATGATGTTGTTCAAAAGGTCAACGGCAGTGCCGTATGCCTGGTCAGCAGAGGTGCCGCCAAGACCCTTTTTGTAAACGTAAGTAGAGATAACTTCAGAGGTCTTCAGGTTCAGGGAGTTCTGCATGAGGAAGGTCTTTTCGAAACCGACGCTCAGCAGGTTACCCATACGCATGATGAGCATGATAGCCACGGTGGGAAGAATGGCGGGCAGGTCCACGTGAATCACACGCTTCCAGCGGGAAGCGCCGTCAATCTCAGCAGCTTCGTGCAGTTCGTTGGAAACAGAGGACAGAGAAGCCAGATAGATGATGGTGTTCCAGCCCATGTTCTGCCACACAGCAGACCAAACATACAAGTGGGGGAAGGCTTCGGGAATACCACGGATATCTCTGGGCACGCCAATGCCACCGAACAGTTCGTAGAAGTAGCCATACAGACCGGTGATGGGGTTAACCACCTGGTTCAGGATAGCGACCATAACGACGGTGGAGATGAAGTGGGGGATGTAAGAGATGGTCTGCACTGTCTTCTTAAAGAACTGGTTGCGCATGACGTTGAGGAGCAGTGCCATGAAGATGGGGAAGGGGAAGTTAATGCACATGGAGTACAGAGACAGGAAGAAGGTGTTACCCACGATCTCCCAGAACTGAGGCATCTCCAAGAAGCGCATGAACCAACGCAGGCCGACCCATTCAGAGTTCCAGATACCACCCTTGATGGTGTAGTAACGGAAGGCGATCTGTGCACCGTACATGGGCTTGTAGGCGAAGATGAGAATCCAAGCCACGGGAATCAGCGCCAGAAGGTGCAACTGCCAGTCTCTCTTGAAACGGCGGATGGTGGGGTTCCCAAGACGGGGTGCTTCGGGAGTCACAGGAACCGGTTGCTTGACCACTTGTGTCATAAGGTATCAATCCTCTCTTGAAATTTGCTGTGGAAGGGTCACAGGAAATGAGAACCATTCCCCCGTAAACCATAATTGCCCCAAACCCTAGGAAAACCATAGGTATAAGGGCACTCTTCGTCTCTGTTATTCTATATAAAAAAGAGAGAAAAAACAACTCTCAAATCGAGTTTTTCCAATTCTCTGCCAGTACATCTCTGTTATCGACAAAAACAGAGCTCTGTTTTTGGTTATTTTGCACATAGGATTTTTGCGATTTTTCAAATTCTCAGGGAGAAATTGGGAAATTCTCATTTTGAAACTTAATTCTCACTTTGTACCCACAAATCCGGTGGTAGGTTTACACGGAATGAGAACTGCAGTCTGCTGAGTCAAGGAGATGTTTCAAAAAAGGGCTGAGCCGTTTTGGAGTGGTCTGGGATTTTTCGTTGCGGGGGTGCGGATTCTGTGCTATACTGAGAAAAAATGCTACGGAGGTGCTCTATGAAGAGATATCCTTTGGTCACCATGGGGGAACTTTTGGTGGATTTGACCCAAGTGGGCGTACAGGAAAATGGCGTTGCCCTTTTGGCGGCCAACCCCGGTGGTGCGCCCGCCAATGTGGCCGTTGCGGCGGCTCGATTGGGTTTGAAGCCCGCCTTTATTGGTCGGGTGGGGCAAGATGCCTTTGGCGATGAACTGCGCCGTGTATTGGAAGAAAATGGTGTGGACACCACAGGTCTTTCCAGTGACCCCACTGTGCCCACCACCTTGGCAGTGGTCACGGTGAATGGTGCTGGCGAGCGGAGTTTTGCTTTCTACCGTAGCCCTGGTGCGGATATCTGCCTGAGTGCCGAGGATGTTCCCGCTCCCCTTTTGGAAAATGCGGAAATTTTCCACTTTGGCAGTGTCAGTTTGACCGCCGAGCCTTGCAAGTCCGCCGTGTTAAGTGCCGTACAAAAAGCGAAAGAAGCAGGCGCGATTATTACCTATGACCCCAACTATCGCCCCGCTTTGTGGGATAGTGAGGCTCGTGCCATCACAGAAATGCGCGCTCCCCTTCCCTTGGTGGATATTCTGAAAATCAGCGATGAAGAAGTCCTACTCGTCAGTGGCGAACGTGATATCGAAAAAGGCGCAACGGCACTTTTAAATAAGGGAATCGCCTTGGTGCTCATCACCTTGGGCGCTGAGGGCGTATTCTATGCCACCAAGGAGTTCTGCGGGCGTGTGGCAGGCTTTTCCGTGAAAGTGGCAGACACCAACGGCGCTGGCGATACCTTCTTTGGCGCATTTTTGAGCCGTGTCTCCGCCCGTGGGGGCATGGAGAATTTAGGGCAGGCAGAACTGGAAGAAATGCTCCGTTTTGCCAATGCCGCCGCTGCAGTCACCACCAGCCGTGCTGGCGCTATCCCCGCCATGCCCAACTTGCAGGATGTCAAAACCATGCTACAAGGGTAATATCAAAACAGATAAGAAAAAGAACGATACGCAATGGGAGTATCGTTCTTTTTTAGCAAAAAATGTAACCCCCCGACCACAAAGGGTGCTTATGAAGGTGAAAGCCTTTGAAATTTTCAGAAAGGAGATGAGTGCCTTGGATGATAACAGCATCGTCTCGTTATACTTACAGCGCGATGAAACCGCCATCACACAAACCGCGGAAAAGTACGGCGGTCGTCTGCGCTCTTTGGCTTACGGAATCGTCTGCGATGCCCAAAGCGCAGAAGAATGCGAAAATGATACTTATATGGAAGCGTGGAATTCCATCCCGCCCCATGAGCCGAGAGATTATTTTTATGCCTTTCTCGCTCGAATCACCCGCCACATGGCGCTCAACTGCTGTCGCAAGCGCAATCAGCTCAAACGCAGTGCCTTTTTAAGTGAACTGAGCGCAGAGATGGAACAGTGCATCCCCGCCCCGGATGATGTGGCGTGTCGCATAGATGCTATGGCATTATGTGGTGGAATTAACGATTTTTTGAGCCATCTATCGGAAGAAAAGCGGAACATCTTTCTTCGGCGGTATTGGTTTATGGATTCCGTGGCAGACATCTCCAAGCGCTTTGCTTTATCGGAAAGCACGGTAAAAACCACCCTGTTCCGCTGTCGCAACGGACTTCGGGAATACCTGAAAAAGGAGGGCTACACCTTATGAGAGGAACTGAATTTTTAGATAAGATGGAGTTTATTGACCCCGCTTATATTGAAGCCGCTGACAAAGCCAAAAAGAGCGCCCTGCCATGGGTCAAATGGGGGGCTATGGTGGCTTGTTTATGTCTTGTGATTGCAGGTGTTTTGACAATACCAAAAGTGTCAAAAGAACCCCAACCCGCCATTCCCAATCCCAACGGAACCATTGAGAGGGATGATAATCCCATAGAATTTCCCCCAACGGTCATTGTTCCCGGGTTTGTGCTGGACGAGCCGATTGCTCTCGATTCCTTATTCTTTAACGAAGCAACTGCTCATCTCAGCGGATCGAGGGCTTACATTTCGGGCTACTTTACAGAGAAATTAACAGAAAAAGAACTTTCTGCCATCGTGCCCAAGATGCAACATCCCGATATGGACTTTTCAGCCGTGGCGGGATTTGACGGAAATGGCGCACTGCTGGAAATCTTCTTGACCATCACCGAGCCTACTTGGGATGACCCTGTTCTTGTTACCCTGCGAAACAGCGCACCTTTTCAGCAGTATATGCTCCAAGAACCCCCCAGCGTCAGTACTGTGCATGAGAAGGATTACACCATTTATCAGTGGTCACCCGATGGCGATAAGTATATTTTGAGCGCATCGGCAGAGGTGGATGATTGGTTTATGCAAATTGAGCACAAGGCATTTACCCAAACCCTACGAAAAGACAAAACGGATTTTGCCATGGTGCTTCTGTGTTTCTCGGAGTATAGCCCCGATTTTTCCGCTGTGGTGGCAGACCATATCCCCGAATATTTTGACGAAGAACTCTCTTTGCATGACGCCTACAAGGACGCAAATTTTGGCGCGTTCATGGTGCAAGAAGTGCCCGAGGGTTTCACTGCGGAAGCCATCCGCCGTTACAAAGACCAAAACTACGATTATCTTTCCGGATTGTGGGGAAAGGGGCTTTCCCATCTATATTGGAATGTTTCTTTCTATAACCAAGAGGATACTGCCCGCTTCACCAGCGTGGCGCAGATAGAAAACTATGATTTGTCCCTGTATCCCATCCCCAGAGCGGAATCCGTCCCCGAAAACCTGAGAGAAATCGTTGACAATCCCATTTTTGATGCCAACGAATTGACCTTGGAAGCCGTGTATAAACGCGCCTACAAAGTCAAGGAAGCGGGCGATACAGAGGGATGGAGAATGGCATTTAGCGTAAAATATGGTGATGTTTTGGTGGAAATCCGTGCAAAAGATGTAGAACCCCAATGGGTGTATGAGCAGTGCATGCGCCTTTTGGAAAAATAAATCTTACAAACAAAAAGCACCACCCTCACGGGTGGTGCTTTTTTATTGATTTGGTATATGCAGTAGAACGTCTTCTATTTTGCACCCAAGGATGTTGCAAAGATCATCCAAAGTAACCGTGCTGACAGGCTTATTGTGACGCAATCTGTTCAGCAAACTTCTGCTGATACCATATTCATTGATCAGCCTATATGTGCTGATGCCTTTGTCTTTCAAGGTTTTATAAAACGGCTCGTAGGAAATCATAGGCAACCTCCTTTGAAACCATTGTATTTTTGTGGTCCATCTATTGACAATTGTCGATAAATAGACCATAATATTAGTATGCTCGTTTTATCGAGCATGTATAAAAAGAAAGAGGGAAATAATATGTCTGAAAATACAATAAAAAATTTCGTTGAATCACTACAAAAGCCAAAATTTCTTACGGCAGTGCTTCTTGCTGTTGCAACACTGATTTGTTATCTAAATCTGCCTTTAATAGATGTAGGTGCAGGTATCATTTCATACAACTTCTCAGCAGGGCAATTAGCAAAAACCTCTTGGGTTAGTGGAATTGGGTCTCTTTTGCTGTATGCTCCTGCAATTTTGAGCGTGCTTTCCGTTTTGGGTTTTGTGTTGGGTAAAAAAACTCTTGCTCGTAATGCCTCCATATGGGGTGCAATTTCTGTGCCTTGCGTTTTTTTCATTGTCCTCGAATTTTGGGCAAGAATGATCAATGACTCCTTTTTCTTGGATTTTCTCTCTTTGGGAGAAGTTGTAAGCAGTATTGGCTCCAGCGTCTATGTTACTATGGCGCTTTTTATCGCGGTAGCTTATTTGGCTGGGCAGGTTTTTGTCACCTCTGGCAATTGCTATAAGGTATGTAGTCATTGCAATAAAACCTTTTTCTCTGGCAGTAAATTTTGTCCCAACTGCGGTTCTCCTCTGCAGACCTTGGACAAGCATGAAAGTGCTCAAGCGGTTGCTTTTAAGGTTTGCAAGTCCTGTAACACCCGCAATCCAAAAGAAAATACCCACTGTTCTCTCTGTGGCAACGAACTATTATAACTGTTTTGTCACCGCAGTTTTGTAGTAACAAACAAAAAGCACCACCCGTGAGGGTGGTGCTTTTTTCTTACTTTTTCCAGTCCACAAGACCATAACTGTGGAGGGTGGAGAGATACTGGCACAGACGCTCGTAGAGAGGCTCAGCATTTTCACCGAAACGCTCATGGACTTTTTCGCCCAAGGCGTGAACATCGGTCTCACCATCCATGAGAGGGAGAATGAAACTGCCCATGTCATCAAGGTGGATGTAACTGACCTTGGGTTTGCCAAAGACCAGTTGGGCGAAGCGATTCATAAGCCCTTTATTATCCTTTTCCAAGACCACTTTCCCGTCTTCCTCCGTGGTCACACGGATTTCGGAAGACACCACAGGAATGCGGTCCAGGAAATTTTCGTTCTGCATTTTTGCCATGATTATGCCTCTTTTTTACCCTTGAGGGAGAAGCGGAACAGCAGGAAGATAAGCAGTGCCAAGGCCACAAGGCCGCCCACATTGGCTAGTGCGGGAGAAATGCCCAAAATAGCAGAGAGGTTAATAACCTTATCCCAGCCGAAGATGGCAAACACTGCCAAAAGGATGCCGGTGAGGCCTTCGCCAGCAATCATGCCGGAGCAGAAGAGCGTGCCATTGTTCAAAGAGGCTTCCTTTTCTTCTGCCGTGGCTTTCTTACGGCGATCCAATGCCAAGCGCACCAAACCGCCCACCATGATGCAGGCGTTGAGTTGTACAGGCAGATACACACCGATGGCAAAGGGCAACACAGGCACGCGGAGCAGTTCCGCCACCACAGCGATGAAAGCGCCGGAGATAATCAGCGCCCAAGGCAGATTGCCATCCATAACGCCTTCGATGATCATCTTCATCATGCTGGCCTGAGGTGCTTCCAGACCGCTACCGCCGAAGCCCCATGCGCTATCCAGCAGGTACAGCGTACCGCCGATGGCAAGACCCGATGCAATGACGCCGAAAATTTCGCCAATCTGCTGTTTGACGGGGGTAGCGCCCAAGAGATAGCCAGTTTTCAGGTCCTGAGAGGTATCGCCTGCGATGGCGGTGACAATGCACACGATGGAGGCGATGGCGATGGCGCTTGCCATGCCCTTAGCGCCCACCATGCCCGTGGCACGGAGAATAACCGTAGCCACAAGAACAGTAGCGATGGTCATGCCAGAAACAGGGTTATTGGAAGAGCCAACCAAGCCCACCATGCGGGAAGAAACCGTGGCAAAGAAGAAACCAAACACCACAATGATGATAGCGCCAATCAAGTTTACAGGAATCACATCCACCAGCCAAATGAGGAAGGTGAGCACCACCACGCCCAAAATGACTGCAAGGAAGCTCATATCCTTTTCCGTGCGGAGGGCGGAGGCTTCTGCCTTATTTTTAAGACCCTTCACGGCATCGGCAAAGGTTTTGACAATGAGGGGCATGGATTTCACAAGGCTGATAAAACCGCCAGCCACCAGCGCGCCTGCGCCGATGTACTTAATATAATTCCCCCAAATGCCATAAGCACCGCCACTGGCAAAGGTTTCTGCAATAACAGGGTCATTGGCACCGAAATGCACAATCAGGGGAATGAGCACCAGCCAGCTCAGTGCGCCACCGGCAAACATGACGGAGGCAATCTTAGGACCGCAGATATAGCCCACAGACAGCACCGCAGGATAGACCTGCGTGCCGATGGTGCCTGCAAAGCCCTTGAAGGTGACGGAAACTTCCCCCGCCACGGCTTTGAGTCCATCCACCACAAACTTAAACGCGGCGGCGATACCCATGCCCGCAAAGACGGTGGCAGCGCCTTTTCCGCCCTTCTCCCCTGCCAAGATAACCTCAGCGCAGGCAGTGCCTTCGGGATAGGGCAAAATGCCGTGTTCTTTCACAATGAGGGCGTTGCGCAAGGGCACCATAAAGAAGATACCCAACATACCGCCAATGAGGGCGATGAGGGTGATTTCCACAATGCTGGGCTTGCCCATAACACCCTCGCTTGCCCAAATAAACAGGGCGGGCAGAGTGAAAATGGCGCCAGCGGCTAAGGATTCACCCGAAGAGCCGATGGTTTGCACCATATTGGTTTCCAACACGGAATTTTTTCGTCTGAGCATGCGGAACACGCCCATGGCGATCACCGCGGAGGGGATGGAGGCGGACACGGTCATGCCCACTTTCAGACCCAAATAGGCATTGGCGGCGCCAAAGACCACTGCCAAGAGAATACCCACCAAAATGGAACGGAAAGTCAGTTCCGGAGTAATGCGCTCAGCAGGGATATAGGGCTTGAATGTCTTATCTTGATTCATGATGTTCTTCCTTTTCCTTTTCTATCTTTATTCTGTGCAGGGTTTCCTTTTTTATCCTTGGCTTGGCAAAATCACACCGCCACCCAAGACCAAATCGCCATCGTACAGCACCACGGACTGACCCGGGGTGATGGCCCGCTGAGGCTCTGTGAAGATCACACGGAGATTCTCCCCCTCCATCTGCGCAATGCAGTCAGCGGGGGTATGGCGATAGCGGATTTTTGCCTGACAACGAATGGGGCGACCCAGTTCTTTGAGGGCGATGAGATTCACATCCCCCGCCAAGAGGGTCTTTTCGTAAAGCCCCTCATCTGTAGAGAGGGTCACAGTGTTATCCATGGGCGCAAGGGATTTGACATAGAGAGGTTCTTTATAACTAATACCCAGACCACGGCGCTGACCCACGGTGTAGTGGATGATGCCGTTGTGCTGACCCAGCACGGTACCATCTTCGTGGAGGAAATCCCCTTGAGGGAAGTCCATGCCCGTAAACTGGCGGACAAAAGAGGCGTAGTCCCCATCGGGGATAAAGCAGATATCCTGAGAATCCTTCTTTTCCGCGGTGATGAGACCCGCTTCTTGCGCCATGGCGCGAATTTCCTCCTTGGTCAGTTCGCCCAAGGGGAATTTGCAATAGGAAAGTTGCTCTTGGCTGAGACCATAGAGCATGTAACTTTGGTCTTTCTCCAAATCCTTGCCCCGCAGGAGAAGCCAGCGACCCGTTGCCTCATCATAGCGGACACGGGCATAGTGCCCCGTGGCAATATGGGTGCAGTTGAGGGTTTTGGCTTTTTCCAACAGGTATCCGAATTTCAGATATCGGTTGCAGCGGATGCAGGGGCTGGGCGTTTCGCCCATGGTGTAGCACTGGGCGAAATCCCGCATGACTTTTTGGCGGAACAGTTCCCGCGCATCAAAGGTGCAGACGGGGATGTTCAGTTGTCTTGCCACGGCTTCTACATCCCGCTCGGGAGCATCGGCATGGAGTAGCAGGTGCGCGCCGATAACCTCCGCGCCAGTGGAGAGAAGTAGTTGGGCGGTGACGGTGCTATCCACACCGCCAGAGAGGGCAACAAGATATTTTTCCATAGGTTCTCCTGATTGTCCAAAGGGATTTCTGACTTAGCCGTTGCAGCAGTGGTCGCAACTGTGGCAGTTTTCAAAGAGGGTTTTATCGTACTCGATGCCAGCGCGCTCATAATAGTCCTTGACGGCGGCTTTGATAGCGCCCTCTGCCAAGACGGAGCAGTGGACCTTTGCAGCGGGAAGACCATCTAACGCTTCCACCACGGCTTTGTTGGTGAGCGTGAGAACTTCGCTCAGGGGTTTACCCTTAATGAGTTCCGTTGCCATGGAAGAGGAAGCGATGGCGCTACCGCAACCAAAGGTTTCAAACTTCACATCTTTCACCATATCGTCTTCGATTTTCAGGTAGATTTTCATAATATCGCCACACTTGGCGTTACCCACTTCGCCCACGCCGTTGGCATCTTCCAAGAAGCCAACATTACGGGGATTGCGGAAATGGTCCATGACTTTTTCACTGTATAACATAGTTTCTCTTCCCTTCCTGTAAATCTCTCCACACGGGGCTCATACGGCGGAGCAGGGCTACCACATCGGCAACGCCCTTTGCCATTTCCATGACCTCGTCCATAGTGTTTTCCTCGCACAAACTCAGGCGCAGAGAGCCGTGAGCCACCTCGTGAGGACGGCCGATGGCAAGAAGCACATGGCTGGGGTCTAAAGAACCAGAAGTGCAGGCGCTACCCGAGGAGGCGCAGATGCCCAAATCGTCCAAAAGGAGCAGTAAACTCTCCCCTTCAATGCCCTCAAAACAGAAGTTCACATTGCCAGGGAGACGAGGCTCTTTGGCACCATTGAGGGCGCAGTGGGGAATTTTGGACAATTCCCCGATGAGAGTATCCCGCAAATGGGAGACATATTTGTGGTTTTCTTCCAAATGGTCGCAGGCCTCTTTCATGGCGGCGGCCATGCCCATGATGGCGGGAATATTTTCCGTGCCAGCACGCTTACCGCGTTCCTGTGCGCCACCTTCGATAAGGCTCATAAGCAGAATGCCCTTGCGGACATAGAGCGCGCCCACGCCCTTAGGGCCGTGGAATTTGTGTCCCGAAAGGGAGAGCATATCGATGTTCTGTGCTTTTACATCAATGTGAAGATGTCCCACTGCCTGCACGGCATCGGTATGGAACAGCACGCCCTTTTCCTTGCAAATAGCACCAATTTCCGCGATGGGCTGGATGGTGCCAATCTCGTTATTGGCGTACATGATGGTCACAAGGCAGGTATCTTCCCGAATGGCATCGGATACTTCTTGAGCGGTGACAAGACCATTCTCGTGGACATCCAAATAAGTGACCTCGAAGCCTTGCTTTTCCAGTTTCTGCAAGGTGTGCAGAACGGCATGATGTTCAAATGCCGTGGAGATGATGTGCTTTTTGCCCTTTCGTGCGCCGATGGCGGTGGCGGTCAAAATCGCCTGATTGTCCGCTTCACTACCGCCAGAGGTGAAGATAATCTCCTTGGCTTCTGCCCCAAGGCAGGATGCCACGGTCTCACGGGCGGAATTGAGGGCTTCCTTGGCGGTCTGCCCTGCGGTGTGCAGACTGGAGGGGTTGCCGAACACTTCCTGCATATAGGGAAGCATGGCCTTGACAGCGGTATCACTCATGCGGGTGGTGGCCGCATTATCTGCATAAATTGCCATAGTAAAAAACTCCTTTCATCCAGGAACTGTGCCATCCAGCACATCCTGAAGGGTGATTTTGCTTAAATATTCATCCATGTGGCGCTCCAGTCCCGCCCACAGAGGCTGGGTGATGCATCCCTCTGCATTGGGACAGCCACTTTCCAAACAGGACACGGGGGCAAGAGAGCCCTCTGTCAAACGGAGCAGTTCCGATAAAACATAATCCTTGGGTTTGCGGGAGAGACGATATCCGCCGTTCTTGCCCCGAATGGATGTAATATAGTCCGCTTTGTGCAATATGGCGGCGATGGCTTCTAAGTATTTCATAGAAATATCCTGCCGCTGGGCAATGGCTTTGAGAGAGACCACTTGGTCTTCCCCCTGCTGTGCCAAATCAATCATAATTTTCAGGGCGTAGCGCCCTTTGGTGGTAATATTCATCGGGTCATTCCTCCCTCCGCGGTATTTTACTACAAAATTAGTAGGAATTCAAGTATCTAGCGCCTTTTCGTTGACAAAATTTGCCGTTTCTTTTATGATACAAGCAGAAATGGGAGGAAAATGCCATGGAACAGAGTCGCGCTTATGAAATTTTAACGGAAAATATGCAAAAAGAGGGTTGTCCTCTGTGTCGCGCGGTCAATGACAGCGTGCGTCAGACCATGAAAAGCATCCTCTACGAAGGTATGACCGACCGCCAAATTCGGGAACGCATCCGCTCCCAGCGGGGCTTTTGTCGCCATCACGGGAACATGTTTTTGCAGGAGGGCGATGCCCTCGCCCACGCCATTGTCTATGGCGATGCTCTGCGCGCCGCCCTCAAAGATGTGGTGGCGGACGATTTTACCGCCTTTGAGAAACCAAAGGTTTGCTATTTCTGTGAGCATACCCAAAAAGCGGAAGATTTATATGTCAACGCCATGACCCTCTCCTGCCAAAACGCAGAATTTTTGGAAGCCTATCGCAAGAGTGCGCCCTTGTGTCTGCATCATCTGCACAGTGTGCATGAGTGCATCAAAAAGAAGAAATTGGGTGAGGACCTCTACACCGCTGTGGGACAGATTACCATCGACAATTATCAGGTTTTGTTGGATGAATTGGATGAAATCCAGCGAAAGAATGACTACCGTTTTTCCCATGAAGCATGGACAGAGGGCGAAAAAACCGCTTGGAAACGGGTGGTGGGCATCATCCACGATGCCGTCTCCCTCCCCCAAAAGAAAAAAGGCCTCTTTGGAAAATAAAAAAATCCCGTGCCAAAGGGCACGGGATTTTTATTGCATTTTTTAGCCAAAGACAGCCAGCAGGAAACCAGCAGCGATGGCAGAGCCGATGACGCCAGCCACATTGGGACCCATGGCGTGCATGAGCAAGAAGTTGGAGGGGTTGGCCTTCTGACCTTCCATCTGTGCCACACGGGCTGCCATAGGCACGGCAGAAACACCAGCGGAGCCGATGAGGGGGTTGACCTTACCCTTGGTAATCTTGTACATGGCAACACCGCCGAGAAGACCGCCTGCAGTGGAGATGCCAAAGGCAACCACGCCCAGCACGATAATCTTCAGGGTGTTGAGGGTCAGGAAGTTGCTACCAACCATGGTTGCGCCCACGGAGGTGGAGAGCAAAATGGTAACGATATTCATGAGAGCATTCTGCATGGTATCGCTGAGACGGTCGGTAACACCAGTTTCCTTTGCCAAGTTGCCCAGCATCAAGCAACCGATGAGGGGTGCGGTGGAGGGCAGAAGCAAGGAGACGAAGATGGTAACCACGATGGGGAAGATAATCTTCTCAGTCTTGGAGACTTCACGAGCCTGCTCCATTTTGACTTCCCGCTGTTTTTTGGTGGTCATAAGACGCATGATGGGGGGCTGAATCAGAGGAATCAGCGCCATGTAGGAATAAGCCGCCACGGCAATAGCACCCAGCAGATGGGGAGCCAGCTTGGTGGTGAGGAAGATGGCAGTAGGACCATCTGCGCCACCGATGATGCCGATGGAAGCAGCCTCAAAGCCATCAAAGCCCAGAAGCACAGCGCCGATGAATGCCACAAACACGCCCAACTGTGCGGCAGCGCCCAGAAGAAGGCTCTTGGGGTTTGCCAGCAGAGGACCAAAGTCCGTCATAGCGCCCACGCCCATGAAGATAAGGCAGGGGTAAATAGAGGTCTTGACACCGATGTAGAAGAAGTCCAAAAGACCGCCTTCCCGCAGGATAGCACCATAGGAATGGTAGTTGGCGGAATCGGGGTTCATGAATTCCTGCCACAGAGCATCGTTATACAGACCTGCGCCAGGGAGGTTTGTGAGCAAACAGCCAAAGGCGATGCCTACCAAGAGCAGGGGTTCAAACTTCTTGACAATGCCAAGATACAGCAGAACGCAGGAGATGGCAATCATCACAAGGTTTCTCCAGCCACCAGCCATAAAGAAGGCGGCAAAGCCGGAATCATTCAAGAGTTTCAGAAGAGTTTCACCAATATTCACAGCATGCCCTCCTTAAGAAAGAACGACCAGTACGGCACCCGTATCCACCGTGGTGGAGGGGGAGACAACAACTTGCGCCACAGTGCCAGCGCGAGGAGCGAGGATTTCGTTTTCCATCTTCATGGCTTCCAAAATAACCAAGACATCCCCTTCTTTGACGCTAGCGCCCTGCTGGCACAACACCTTCAAAATGGTGCCGGGCATGGGGGCGGTAACGGTTTCGCCAGCGGCGGTCACTGCAGCGGGGGCAGGAGCAGCGGCGGGTGCGGGAGTAGCAGGGGCAGGGGCGGAAACAGGAGTGGCTACAGGCGCAGTGGCTTCATATTCATCCACAATGCTGGCTTTGCCATCCATGACTTCCACTTCATACACCGTGCCGTGGAGGGTGATTTTATATTTCATAATAATACACTCTTTTCTTTTATTTACGGGAACCCAGTTTGTTGAGCAGTTGCACAGTCAGGATGATAGCACCCATGACCACAAAAATGCCCAACATGCCTACGCCCACGATTTTCAGGGCTTCGCCCATATTGGCGCTACGCTCACTAAAGAGGCGCAGGATGGAGTCACCAAGATTCACAATCCAGTTATGCATATCACTTACCTCCCATAAGAGCCAGAATGAGACCGCCAGCAATGACGGATGCAATCTGACCGGACACATTGACGCTGATGGAGTGCATGAGCAGGAAGTTGGAACTATCCTCTTCCAGACCCATCTTATGCACCACACGACCACTCATGGGGAAGGCAGAAATGCCCGCTGCGCCAATCATGGGATTGAGTTTCTTGCCCTCGGGCAAGAACAGGTTCATGAGTTTTGCAATCATCACGCCACCCATGGTATCCACCACGAATGCCACCAGACCCAGACCCATGATGATAAGGGTCTCAATCTGCAGGAATTCTTCTGCCCGCATACGGGCGGCGATGGTGATGCCAAGGAAGATGGTAATGAGGTTTGCCAGCACATTCTGTGCCGTATCACTGAGTGAGTTGGTCACGCCACACTCCCGCAGAAGGTTACCGAACATCAAAAAGCCGATGAGCGCCACCGCATCGGGGGCAAAGACGGCCACAATCATGGTAACCACAATGGGGAAGAGAATTTTGGTGGTACGGGAGACATCCTTGCCCTCGTACTTCATTTTAATAAGGCGTTCTTTTTTGGTGGTGCAGAGCCGAATCACAGGGGGCTGTACCAGAGGCACAAGGGCCATGTAGGAGTAGGCTGCCACCATAATGGGAGCAATGTAGTTAGAGCCAAGCATTTTTGCCACATAGATGGCCGTAGGACCATCCGCAGCGCCAATGATGGCGATGGATGCGGCATCCTTCAGTTCGGGGAAGAAGATGGAAGCCACAAACAGGGTGAAGAAGATGCCAAACTGCGCCGCAGCGCCAAAAATCATCATCTTAGGATTACTCAGCAGTGGGCCAAAGTCAATCATGGCGCCAATGCCCACAAAGAGAAGCAGGGGGAACAGTTCGTGGTAGTCAATGCCAATGCTGAACAGGGCGTTAATCACCGCCTGCACACCAGTGCCCACTTCTGCCACGGGCAGGTTCATGAGAATGGCACCAAAGCCCATGGGGAGAAGCAAGGTGGGCTCCATCTCTTTGGCAACTGCCATATAGATGAGAATGCCACCAATGACCCACATGGCAACATGTTGCCACTGGATATACTGGAAATTTTCCAGCAATTTCATGAAAACTTCCATGTTGTCCTCCTTAGGCGAGTACCACCAGTACAGCACCTGTATCCACCGTGGTGGAGGGAGAGACCACAACCTGCGCCACAGTGCCAGCGCGAGGAGCGAGGATTTCATTTTCCATCTTCATAGCTTCGAGAATCACCAGCACATCGCCTTCCTTGACGGTTGCGCCCTGCTGGCACAGCACCTTCAAAATAGTGCCGGGCATGGGGGCGGTAACAGTCTCACCAGCGGCGGTCACTGCGGCGGGTGCGGCAGCGGGGGCGGGTGCGGATTCTACGGGAGCAGCTACGGGAGTGGCGGGTGCGGGAGTAGCAGTGGGGCAAATGGCTTCATACTCGCTTTTGAGCATGGCTTCGCCCAGTTCCACTTCCACCTCATACACCTTGTCATTGAGCGTAATTTTGTAAGTCATACCTCTTTGACCTCCTTGATGGATTTGAAACGAAGTTCATTGAGGGGGCGACCCGTCTTTTCCGCAACAATAGCCATGAGCATGGCGGCGGTGCGGTCGGGCACATCGTAAAGTTTCACTTCGCCGGCAGAACCGGGAGCGGTAGCATCGTCAGTGACAGTGGGAGCCACAGTGGCGGGGGCTTCCTTCTTAGTCTTGGCTGCCTTGACCATGGATTTACCCAGAATGATGACCACAATCATCAGCAGAATAAGACCCACAAACACAACTGCGTAGCCCAAAATAGCGGCTACGAGAGCATCGGCTTTGCTGATGCCTTCTACAGCAGGACTTGCTAAAAACATAATCGTTCCTCCTTACACTTCTACGATGGAGTAGGTGGCGGAGTTTTCTTCCTTAGCCTTGCGGTCTTTCAGATACTTTTCAGCCTGAGGCGGGAAGCAGATGTAGCTCATGAGATCTTCTTCGCTCTTGGCCAAATCGCCCAAATATTCCTTGGCTTCTTTCAATTCGTTGCCAGTGCGTTTCACGTCTTCGTCACGGCAGTCCACGGGCTTGCCACCTTCGCCGAGGATCTTGTTTTCCAATTCCTTGGAGACGGGGGCGGGAGCGATGCCGTATTCGCCCTTAATATAGTTCTGGATTTCCTTGGAAATCTGCTTGTAGCGTTCGCCCAACAGCACGTTGGTGACAGCCTGATTGCCCACCATCTGGCTCAGAGGAGTGACCAGAGGAGGATAGCCCATATCGGCACGGACGGCAGGGATTTCTGCCAGTGCTTCTTCAAACTTATCCATGGCGTGCATATCGGTGAGGTTTGCAATCATGTTGGAGAGCATACCGCCGGGGACTTTGTAGACCAGAGCCTGCGCATCGGTAGCCATGCTCTTGGGGTTGAGAACGCCAGCATCCACATACTTCTGCTTAATGGGCTTGAAGTAGTCGTTGACTTCGTTGATGAGTTTTTCATCCAAACCAGTTTCGATGCCGTACTGGCTCAGAGCATAGAACATGGTCTCGGTAGCGGGCTGAGAAGTGCCGTTAGAGAAGCAGGAAGTAGCGCAGTCGATGATATCCACACCGCTGTCCACAGCCTTCATAAGGGTCATGTAAGCCATGCCCGTGGTGCAGTGGGTGTGCAGAGCGATGGGCATATCGCCAATGGCATCCTTAATGCCCTTGATGAGATGCTCGGCTTCATAGGGGCTCATGGTGCCTGCCATGTCTTTGAGGCAGATGGTATCGAAGCCCATTTCCTTCAGTTCCTTGCACATTTCAATGTACTTTTCCACTGTATGTACAGGGCTCTGGGTGTAGGAGATACAGCCGGATGCCACGGTGTTGGCAGTAGCGTATTTCTTGGTGGCTTCCAGAGCGGTTTTAATGTTGCGGAAGTCGTTGAGAGCGTCAAAAATACGGATGACATCAATGCCGTTCTTGATGGACAGTTCTACGAACTTTTCCACCACGTCATCGTGATAATGCTTGTAACCCAGCAGGTTCTGGCCACGGAGCAACATCTGCAGTTTGGTGTTGGGGAGATTCTTTCTCAGGTTACGCAGTCTTTCCCAGGGATCTTCGCCCAAATAGCGCAGGCAGGAGTCAAAAGTAGCACCGCCCCAGCATTCTACGGAGTAGTAGCCGGCTTTATCCATGGTGGAGAGAATGCCTTCATAGTCTGCATAGGGCAGACGAGTGGCCATGAGGGACTGGTTGGCGTCCCGCAGGACAGTTTCAGTAATTTGAACTTTCTTTGCCATAATATCCTCCAAAATTTCAAATATAGGGAAAACGGCAGCAGATTTCGGTCTGCTGCCGTTTTTGGGGTCGGGAAATTAGACCTCGGGGCCTGCAGCAACCAGTGCCTTGCCGGCTTCGTTGCCGGTGTACTTCTGGAAGTTCTTGACGAAACGGGCGGCCAAATCCTTTGCCTTGGCTTCCCAGTCTTCTACGTTAGCGTAGGTGTCTCTGGGGTCGAGAATGCCGCTGTCCACGCCGGGAAGAGCAGTGGGAACGGTCAGGCCAAAGTAAGGAATGGTCTTGGTTTCGGCTTTCAGGATGGAGCCGTCGAGGATGGCATCGATAATACCGCGGGTATCCTTAATGGAGATACGCTTGCCGGTGCCGTTCCAGCCGGTGTTCACCAAATAAGCCTTTGCGCCGGACTTTTCCATCTTCTTAACCAGTTCTTCGCCGTACTTGGTGGGATGCAGTTCCAAGAATGCAGCGCCGAAGCAAGCGGAGAAGGTGGGAATGGGTTCGGTGATACCGCGTTCGGTACCAGCCAGCTTGGAGGTGAAACCGCTGAGGAAGTAGTACTTAGCCTGCTCGTCAGTCAGAATGGAGACGGGAGGCAGAACGCCGAAAGCGTCAGCAGACAGGAAGATGACATTCTTGGCATCGGGGCCTGCGGACTTGGGACGAACGATCTTCTCGATGTGGTTGATGGGGTAGGAAACGCGGGTGTTTTCGGTGACGGACTTGTCAGCGAAGTCGCACTTGCCGTTCTCATCAACGGTAACGTTCTCCAGCAGAGCGTTGCGCTTGATGGCGTTGTAGATGTCGGGCTCAGATTCCTTGTCCAGGTTGATGACCTTTGCGTAGCAGCCGCCTAGCACATTCCTTAAGAAGCTTCTTTTCGCTTTCCTCTTCAAGACCGAGAGCCTTGATTTTTTCTCTGAAGGTTTCACACTCTTCGAGCGGAGACACTCCGTCGTTAAGCTCATCGG
>JAGBIE010000030.1 GCA_017935145.1 Oscillospiraceae bacterium | reverse complement strand
GGGTTTTTAACGAAGACGGGGGGTGTTTGCCACCTTTACGGGCGATAAATCTCCCTGCTGCTCCTGCCTTAGGAGGGGATTTTTTACCAGCCATCCCCTCCTAATAACCACCCCTCCTAAGGAATCACCCTCTGCGGTCTCACTCACGGCAAAGGTGTTCCACGACCGTTTGCCCTCCCGAGAAAAAGCATGGTGGGTGGTGCGTTCGTAGGGGCGGATTTCCATATCCGCCCGCAAGAAAAGTACAAATCGTTTTCTATTCGCTTTCCTGCAGAAAGCGCTCCTCTGCGTCTTGCATGGCAGAGATAAGACGCTCCCGCGCCTGTTCCCCTTGACCTTGCTCCAACAACTCCACCGCGTCTGCTATGGTGGCAAACAAGCGATAATACAATCCTTCAAAATCAGGCATTTTTCTCCCTCCCTCTCCCTGTTTTAAGGGATATTCCCTTAAAATGCAATAAGGGAATATCCCTTACGCCATAATAAACGGCAGGAGGGATGATATATGACACTGCGGATTCGTGATTTGCGAGAGGATAAGGATTTGACCCAAACCCAACTGGCAGATTTGTTGCAGGTGCATCAGACCACCTACTCAGACTACGAGCGGGGTCTTTTAAACATCCCCATCGCTTCTCTACACACCCTTGCGGATTTTTATGGCGTCAGTGTGGACTATTTGCTTGGTCGCACCGATGTGAAAACACCCTACCCCAAAAAGAAATGAAAAAAGCACCCCGTTTGGGGTGCTTTTTATTTCTTTATTTACCCTTGACGGCTTTCATGCGGTCGGCATGGTTGAGAATCTGCTTGCGGATGCGGAGTGACTTGGGGGTGACCTCCAACAGTTCATCATCGGCAAGATATTCCAGACTCTGCTCCAAGGAAAGGGTGCGGGGAGTGGTCAGGCGCAGGGCTTCATCCGAGCCACTGGCGCGCATGTTGGTCAGTTGCTTCTTTTTGCAGACATTCACGCTCATATCTTCGTTGCGGTTGCAAATGCCAACCACCATGCCCGCATAGACGGGAGTGCCAGCGCCGATGAACAGCTGACCGCGCTCCTGCACGCCAAAAAGACCATAGGCACAGGCTTCGCCTGTTTCAAATGCCACCAGAGAGCCTGTGAGACGGCGCTCGATTTCACCCTTGAAGGGGGCGTATTTTTCAAAGACGGATGCCATAATGCCTTCGCCCTTGGTATCGGTCAAGAATTCGTTGCGGTAGCCAAACAGACCACGGGAGGGTACCAAAAATTCCAGTTTGGTGCGGTTGCCCACAGGGGTCATGGTGATGAATTCGCCCTTGCGTGCGCCCAATTTTTCCATGACAGAGCCCACATAATCCGTGGGGACATCCACCACAACCCGCTCGAGGGGTTCGCACTTCACCCCATCGATTTCCCTGTACAGCACGCGGGGAGGAGAAACTTGGAACTCGTAACCCTCACGGCGCATGTTCTCAATGAGGATGGAAAGGCTCAATTCGCCACGACCTGCTACGCTCCACGCATCGGTGGAAGAACCCACTTCCGTGACTCGCAGGGATACATCCTTGAGGGTCTCGCGGAAGAGACGCTCGCGGATTTGGCGGGAGGTGACAAACTTACCCTCTTTGCCCGCAAAGGGGCTATCGTTAATGGAGAAGGTCATCTCCAAAGTGGGGGCGGAAATTTTCACAAATTCCATGGCTTCCACCGCGTCACTGGCGCAGATGGTATCACCAATGGTGATTTCGCCCATACCGCTCATGGCGATGATTTCGCCAGCGGAGGCTTCCGTCACGGGGGTGCGACCAAGACCATCGAAGGTGTAGAGGGAGACGGCTTTTGCCTTTTTGGGGGCTTCGTCTTTATAGAAATTGGTCACGGCAATTTCCTGATTTTGCTTAATGGTGCCACGCTCAATGCGACCAATGGCGATTCTGCCCACAAACTCGTTATAGTCGATGGCGGAAACCAGCATTTGGAAAGGTGCGGTCTCGTCCGCTTCGGGGGCGGGGATGTATTCTAAAATCGTCTCAAAGAGGGGCGTAAGATTCTCTCCCTGCACCTCGGGGGAGTAGGATGCTGTGCCCTGACGACCCGAGCAGAAGAGGGTGGGAGAATCAAACTGCTCTTCCGTGGCATCCAAGTCCAGAAGCAGTTCCAGAACTTCGTCCATAACCTCGTGGATACGGCGGTCGGGGCGGTCCACCTTGTTCACCACCACAATCACCTTGTGACCCAGTTCCAAGGCTTTGGACAAAACAAAGCGGGTCTGGGGCATAGGACCTTCGGCGGCATCCACCAAGAGGATAACGCCGTTGACCATTTTGAGGATACGCTCCACCTCACCGCCAAAATCGGCGTGACCCGGGGTGTCCACAATGTTAATCTTGGTATCCTTATAATGTACGGCGGTATTTTTCGCCAAAATGGTGATGCCACGCTCTCGCTCCAAATCGTTGGAGTCCATGACCCGATCCACAGCGGTCTGATTTTCACGGTATGCACCGCCCTGTTTGAGCATTTCGTCCACCAAGGTGGTCTTGCCGTGGTCAACGTGGGCGATGATGGCAATATTACGAATGTTTTGCTGTGCCATAAAAAAGCACTCCTTTATCCTAGAAAACTGCAACATAAATTCACAACAAGAGATTTTACCACCCTTTTTGGGGAATTACAACACCAAAATGCGGGAATATTGCAAAAAAGCACCGACCAAATGGTCGGTGCTTTTTTGATTAGTCTTCTGTGAAGGCGGTTTTGTACTGGCTGTATGCCACCACAATACGGCGGTTGGGCTCTGTGCCCGTGGAGAAGGTGGTAATCTCCGCTTCCTCCTGCAGTGCCGCATGGATAATGTGCCGTTCATAGGCATTCATGGGCTCGAGGGTGATGTTACGGCGATATTTCTTCACCTTGCCAGCCACCTTGCGAGCCAGTTGCTGCAAGGCTTCTTCCCGCTTGGCGCGGTAGTTTTCTGCATCCACATTGATGCGCAGGCGCTTGCCACCGCCATGATTGATGGCGTAGTTGGTCAAATGCTGGATGGCATCCAAGGTATCGCCACGGCGACCGATGAGAGCGCCCAAGTTTTCGCCAACCAAGTCCACACGATAGATGTTTTCTTCATCTTTCCATGCGTGGGGCACGGCAGTAGAACCCATGTGCTCCAAAAGACCCTTGAGGAACACTTCCACCTGCTCTTCCACACTGCCTGCGGCGGCGGGAGCATAGTCCTTCTTGGGAGCGGGTTTTGCCTCTGCCTTGGGAGCGGGCTTTGCCTCTGCCTTGGGAGCGGGTTTCACTTCCTTCGCGGGAGCGGGTTTCACATCCGCCTTAGGTGCGGTGGGCTTTTTGGGCTTACTGCGGGATGCAGAGGACAGGGCGGGAGCATAATCCTCAGCAGGACCTTCATAGGTCACTTTAATGCGGGCAGGCTGTGCGCCAATGCCCAAGAAACCATTTTTGGGCATGTCCAGAATTTCCACGGAAACACTGTCACGATCCAAATTCAGTTCCTTCAGGGCGGCTTCTTCCGCCAATTCCACTGTCTTACCAGTGGTGATGATAAACTTTTCCATACGACTCCTTAGTCCTCGACATTTCTGCCGTAGCGGTTTGCCTTGTAGGCACGACCCTTGCAGTAGGGGCGCTCGGGGTCGCCGGAGAAGTGCTTATCTTCGGTTTCTGCGGGCTCTTCCTGCACGGGATTCTTGGCAGCGGCGTAAGCATCGGCAGCGGCCTTTTTGGCGGCCTCTTCCTGTGCTTTCATTTTCTTTTTACTGGTGTTGGGGTCTACCATGCCTTCTTCGCCATATTTGGCACGGCGTTCGGCACGGATGCGCTCCCGTTCGGCTTCCTTCTGACGGAGCAGGGCGGCAGCTTCACGGCGCTTTTGGTCCTCTTCTTCATAGATTTTGCGGAAATGCTTATTGAGGATAATATCCTGCACCACGCCAAAGACAGACTGGGCAAACCAGTACACGGAGATGGCGGCGGGCATGACAAAGCAGAAGTAGAGGGACATGACGGGCATGACAAAGGTCATGGTGCGGGAGGTGGAGTTGGCAGTAGCCTGAGCGTCCTTATCCTCTTCGCCGTCCTTGTCGGTGACCACTTTGTTGTTGGACTTTTGGCTCACCAACATGGAAAGCAGTTGGCTACCTGCGGACACCACGGGGATGAGGAACATGCCCCAGTTGGCCCATGTTGCGCCCTCGCCAAAGAAGTTCCAGAACTTCCAACTGGGGATTTGACCCAAGTTGAGGCCCAAGAAACTAAAGTCGATGGCGCGGAGTTTGTCCGCCACTTCGGGGAAAGCGGCCTGCAACTGGGGCAGATACTCCCCGATATGCGCGGCGGCTTCCATCTGATGATAGTAGTTGTTGCTACTGAGGAGATTGGGGGCAGAAGCGCCAATCCAAGTGACAATGTCCTTGGCAGTCTCTGCATCGATATGCATGATATACTGAATGGGATTGCGGATAACCGCATACAGAGGCAAAAGAATCAGCAGGGGCAAGAGAGACCACAGGCAACCGCCGGTACAGCCGATGCCTTCCTGCTTGTAGAGTTTGGAAACTTCCTGCTGGTAGCGATTTTTATCCTCACCGCATTCAATTTCCAGCGCCTTAATCTGGGGCGCCAAGCGGGACATTTTCAGAGAGCTTTTTCTGCTTTTGGCACTTGCGGGCAGGAGCAGAACCTTGAGAATCAGCGAGAACGCAATGAGTGCGAAGCCATAGTTCCCAAGAAGTTGCACCAGCCAGTCCAGCAAGTAACCAAAGGGGACAGTGATAATTTCCATATCTTTGGATTCCTTCCTAAAAATGGATTGCCGAAAAACGGCAAATTCCCCATGCCTGATTTATGGCACAGGGTCGTAGTTGTCGCCTTTATAAAATGGATGACAGCGCAAAAGTCGCTTGAGAGAAAGCCAGCCACCTTTCACAGCGCCGTATTTTTCCACGGCTTCCAGCGCGTACTGGGAGCAGGTGGGTACAAAACGGCACTTGCCGGGGCTGAGAGGAGAAATGTGCTTGCGGTAGAAGCGGATGAGGAACAAAAAGACGCTTTTCATCCCAAATCCCCCCGCAAAAGCCCCAGTTTGCCCCCCAGGGACAAAAAGGCCTTTTCTAGTTGGGCGTAGTCTGCTGACATGCCACGGGTGCGCGCCACCACCACCATGTCAAACCCGCAGGAAAACTCCTCCTCATGGAGGCGATAAATCTCCCGCAGACGGCGGCGGATTTTGTTGCGATACACGGCCTTTCCCATTTTTCCCGAGACGGTGATGCCCAATCGGTTCTCCTTTAAGCCGTTTTTACGGCAATAAAGCACCAAAAAACCGTTGGCGAGGGAATCCCCACGGCGATACAGCCGGCGGAAGAGATAGTTTTCTTTCAGCGAATGAGAAAACCGCATACATTCCCCACCTCCCAGGGTCAAAATCTCCCTAAATGAATGGGGCGAAAAGAAGCAACTTCCTTTCACCCCTATATCTCAGCGATATTTGCGGTCACGGCAAATTAGGCAGACAGTTTTGCGCGGCCCTTTGCACGACGGCGGGCCAGCACCTTGCGGCCGTTGGAAGAGGACATTCTCTCTCTAAAGCCATGAACCTTTGCTCTGTGACGCTTCTTGGGCTGATAGGTACGAACAGTTGCCATATCCGATACACCTCCTGTAAAATTATGCTCAACAGTTTCCCTATTTTGGAAACCGCAGCGTTCCATAACGGATATACGCACATAGTGCTTAGGTATTATACAGTATAAAACGGCAATATGTCAACTGATTTTTTCCGTTCCCCAAACTTGTGGACTCCGCCCCCACCCCGCCACAAGATGTGGTATTTCTTGGAATTAGGAGTTTCCGTAAGGGCAAATTTCATCTCCGCCCGATGGTAGGGCGGGGCAAACTTATAAAACAGGTTTTTTGATGTTGGTTCTGCCTGCAATATAGTCCAAGGAAACGCCGTAAAAATCCGCAAGAGTAATGGCATGATGAAAGGGGATTTCCCTTATACCACTTTCATATTCTGAATAGTATGGTTGCGTGGTCTGTAATAATTTCGCTATGTCTTTTTGGTATAAATCTCTATCCTCTCTTAAATCTCTTATTCTTGGATAGTGGTACATGTTCCCTCTTCCTTTCTTTTTTGTATATTCTCGCATATCAAAAATCGTATATTGACGAATATACGATATGTGATATATACTGTGGGTAGACACGCGCGTTTTCGTATGTTTGAAAGAGCAAAACATCATATGAATCGTGCGTAACTGCGGATTCCATAACCGCGTGAAGCGCTTTTGTTACCCGCGGTTACATTCTGTTAGAAAAAAGTCCCTCAGGGGTTACATTCTGTTGTGGACAGGGAAAGTGGGTGTGTTGTATGCTGAAAAAACAAGGAAGGGAGTGTTTTTATGAAAAAATGGATTTGCATTTTGCTCATCGTCACCCTCTGTTTTACGGGTTTGGCGCTGGGCTTCACCTACGGACTCATTGAAAAACACAGCGCTCCGCCTGTTTCGGGGGAGGATGATGTTCCGCCTCCCGTTCAAAGGGGTGATGGCATTGACCTGTACGGCACGTTCGATGAAAATGACCTAGTGTACACAGACGAAAAAGCCACATACAAGGGTCTTGAAATCACCATCCCCCAAATTTCGGGACTCAAAGATAAAGCCGTGGAGGATGCCATCAACTCCCAAATGCGGGAGAGCATCTACACCGCGCTGGATTCCGCAGAGGGCGCAAGTTACGCCTCAGGGAGTCTTATGGCGAACTTTGGTAATGTGCTTTCCATTCAGTACCACATCAGTTGTCCCCCCAATGGCGCAAAACGCCTGTTTTTTAACTACAATTTGGTCACAGGCGAGCCCCTCCATGTCACCGACCTGTTCTATGAGGACACCGATTTGCTGACGCTGGTGCGGGAGAGTTTCTACGATAGTCTGTCCCTGAATCTGTGGGATTATGGCAACGCTGTCTCTCCCGATGAAAACCTGCTGTACCGCACGGTGAAGAACTTTATGGATGCAGAAAATCCCGAGTTCTGTTTTTCTTCTGCAAGGGTGCAGTTTTACAGTGGCGACTATTCCGCCCAAGTGGACTTTATCACCATCCCCACGGAAGTTGCCATTTATGAACGTTTTCTCACAGAAAACAGCATTTTTGCCGAGGATGGCATTGGTTTTGACAACATTTTCACCTGCGCTAACTCTACATCCTATCACGCCATGCACTATATCGATTTCGGTCAAAAGGGCGAAAATCTTTGGTACGATGTCACCATGATGGGCACATGGCTTCCCGATGGCATCTCTTTGGCGGACAAAGTCCTGCTGGATGCCTTTGAGGACAGTCTGTTTGACGAGGTCTATGCCGAAATTACCCGCTACGAGACCATCGCCAAGGAAAATCCCGACAAGTTCTACATCCTTTTGGCAAAGCCCGCCTACTTTGTGGTGGAGCGAAGCCAGTTTGTGGATAACGCATGGGTGCACGATGCATCCAACGCCGTGGGTTCTTCGTGGAATATGGATATTTACGAAATCCCCATGGATTTGTACGAGAGCGAATACAAAGACAAACTCATCGCATCCTACCGCTACTCCTATTTCTTCATGGCAGGCGGTGCTTACATTGACCGCTACGAAGAAGAGGGCAATCCCGAAATCTATACCCGCATTGCCACGGAGCGGCTGGTAAACTACCGCACAGGCGAGGAATACACCTTGGAAAACATCTTCCGTGAGGGCGCTGATTGGCAGTTTGAGGTGCGGAATGAAATCATCGATCGGCTGGCAAACGGATGGAGCAGTGTTTCCTACCCCATGAATCAGGCAATTCAGTTGGCGCAAACTGCCACATTCCGCTTAGATGGAGCGAACATTCGTTGCTATATTGAAAGCATTCCCGAATTTGACCTGTGGTACAATCTTTCCGTATTCCCCAAGGATATGGTAAGAATTTACGACTAATTTTAGAAGGAGGTTTTTTTCATGAAAAAAGTTCTTGCCATTCTTTTGGCACTGTGTTTTATGGCGGGCGTTGTGGTGCTGTGCGTCTTTTGGTACAAATCTGCTGTGAAACCCCCCGTCACTCCCGAACCCCCCACACCCCCCG
>JAGBIE010000029.1 GCA_017935145.1 Oscillospiraceae bacterium | reverse complement strand
GAAGATTGCATACTATCGAAAGAAGGCCGGGTATACGCAGGAAGTATTTGCTGAAAAAATTGGCAAAAGCGTCAACTTCATCGCGCAGGTCGAAGGCACAGGCACCACTCGAGGTGTGTCCCTGGAGACTTTGTTTAAGATCGCCGATATTCTTAATATCCCGCCCTCCAAGCTCTTGGAAGAGGATTAAGGTTATTGGGTTTATCTTTGTTTATGGCATCGCACGGCCTGCGTTGCCCAGGTGAAGAAAACTGTTGACTAACCCTGCAACCAGAGTTACTATCAACACGCAGACAGCAGTCGAGCCTCGTTGGTGCATTGATATGCTCCCTTTATGAGAGACAGTGAAAAAGAAAACTGTCTGGGAATGAAGGGAGTATTTTTATGCCTCAAAAACAGAAATTGAGTCCAAGCGAAAAAGTAGAATTGATTCAACGATACTTAGCCGGAGAAATCGGCGTGAATGAAGCAGGGCGACTTGCGGGTGTAGATTCAGAAGCCGTACGTGGTTGGATTGTTCGGTACGAAACAGAAGGCATAGAAGGATTTCGGTGCCAAGAAAGAAGTCGATCATATAGCGCAAAAATGAAAAAGTGTGCCGTTATAGACTATCTGACAGGTGCCGGAAGCTTACTGGATGTCTGCAAGAAGTACAAAATACGAAGCACACGTCAACTCAGGAACTGGATAAAGGTGTATAATGCTCATGGAGATTTTAACTCTGTCAAGTTTTCCGGAGGAGGAAGCTACATGAAGCAAGGACGGGACACCACACTGGAAGAGCGTATTCAAATAGCAAAGGAATGCTATGCGTCAGGGAAGAAATACGGCGAGATGGCGCTCAAGTACAACGTAAGTTACCAACAGGTTCGCACCTGGACGTTGCGTTACGAGGAGTTGGGTGAGGCAGGTCTGGAGGATCGGCGTGGCAGACGGAAGAAGGATCAGGAGCCTCGAACCGAACTGGAAAAGGCTCAGATTGAAATTGAGCGCCTGAAGCACGAATTACACAAGGCGGAAATGGAGCGCGATCTGCTAAAAAAATTGGACAAGGTGATGAGGAGGGATGCCTATCGCAAGTAAGGCAGATCCATCTCTATAAAGCTATCAAGGAGCATTGCGAAGAAAGCGGCAACGCAGTCGAAGAAGCTTGTTCTATACTGCGAGTATCCAGAGCAGCGTATTATCGCTGGCTCTCCGGCAAGAAAAGCGCCAGAACCGCAGAAAACGAGGCAATTGCAGAAAAGATCGAGCAGATCCACATGGAAAGTCCGGACAAAGGGTATCGCCGTATCAACGATGATCTTCTTCATGACCACGATATCCATGTTAACGACAAAAGGGTGCTGAGGATCTGCCGCAAGACAAATATCAAGTCCACCATCAAGTACAGCAACCACGGCTGTACACGAAGAGCAAAGAATCCTCAGTATATTGCAGAGAATGTGTTGAACCGGGATTTCCATGCTAACGCACCCAACGAGAAGTGGCTGACCGATGTGACAGAGTTCAAGTGGTACGAAGGAACCGATGCCCACAAAGTCTATCTAAGCGCCATTCTGGACTTGTATGATCGCCGTATTGTTTCATTCGTTATCAGTGACCGCAATGATAATCCGCTTGTTTTTAAAACCTTTGACAAGGCAGTGAAAGCAAATCCTGACGCCCACCCAATTTTCCATTCCGACCGTGGGTTCCAGTATACGAACAGGACATTTCACCACAAGTTAGAAAAGACCGGGATGGTACAGAGTATGTCCCGCGTAGCCAAATGCATTGACAACGGGCCTATGGAAGGGTTCTGGGGCATTCTGAAGCGCGAACGTTATTATGGAAAGCGTTTCACATGCAAACAAGAATTAATTCAGATGATCACCAATTACATCAGCTATTACAACAATCGCCGTGTGCAACGTAACTTGGGTGTTCTTACGCCCTTTGAGAAGCACAATCTTTTCCTTGTTGCATAAAAAGCGGCCAGCAGCTTGCGCTACTGGCCGAGAAAATTTTATATTTTTTCATTGTCCGCTTGACGGGAAGCAGTTCACATTCCAACGAGGCTCGTTTTATGACCACAACAACCACCACAGACGCCGCCGGGACACATGGGAACAAGTGGTCAAAGAGGTCACAAGACCCTTTGATTTTTAGACGAAAGGGTTAGAAATGGCTGAAAATCGGTACAAATCATGGCTCTCTATTCGTTCGCATTGTGGGGGTCGGGAGTTCGAATCTCCTCAGGTCCACCAATAAAGAGAGCCACCCAAACGGGTGGCTCTCTTTATTGGGGCTTTCCCGCCTGTGATCGACACATTTGTTTGCAAATTCCTGAATCTCAGTGCTTGTGGAATATGCTCTCAAGAACATAGAGCCTCCTCATTTCCGAAAGAGTGTCGCATTTTTACCCTATATTTAATTATATGTATTACTCTGGCAAACAAACAACGAAGACATTAACAGCAAGTTAATAACATAGCGCTAAACAAAAAAGCCCACCCGCAAGTTTTCCTTGGGATGGGCATAAGACCATATTTATTTTTCAAATTCTTCTTTTCTTTTTTTGTAATACTCACAAACAAATTCATGATTCCTATGTTTTTCAATTTGCTTGTTTATATTAACTATAACAGCTTCCTTTTCTCCATCATTATACGTATCTTGGCTCCAATACTGCTGGTTTGTACTGCAGATACCAAGTAATGTCTCAAAATCAATTACGCGTCGTTCTGTGGCATAGTTTTCTTGTTTGTTCCTTTTAGTGGTAACTATCCGTATATTTGCTTCATAAAGAGTGTTTAAAACTTCCGTGGTGACAGAATCATCCAAAGTTGCTAAAAACATTTCTCGTGCACCGGTACGGTTCATTTCCTCCGGTACTTCCTGCCATCTTTCGCGAAGCGTTGTTTTTGCGCTTATGAGGCTTGTATAGTTTTTATCAATCACATACTCTACTACGCCAGGGGAAACGATGTCGACTAATTTACCTAAAGACTTTTCGATAAAAACCTTTTTACCAATGTTTCCTTGTGTATCCATCGGGATTCCAGCACCCATTAATAACAGTTCAATGATTGCCTCAAATTCTTTGCCTGCGCGACTTCTTCTGCTTTGAGTATTCGATAAACAGAGTTGATAAATGTGTTGAGGGTAGCTGTCAATAAAGGATTCAATTGCTTCGCGTGCAGATAGACCATCAAGAGAGGAATCATCAATGAGTTTCTTCAACATATCGCTTGAAAAGCGCTCTTCTTCAGGAACAAAATTATTCCAGCAAAAATCTCGAAGAGCCTCGACCACTGCACTTGCATTTTGAAAAAAATAACTTGCTTTTCGTTGGTTATAACCTAACGATATGAAGCCTTTATAAACCAGTTCATAGGGCGCCATAGCCCGTTGCCGTTCAATTTTCACAATATCTTGAAAACGTTTCAGTGAATACTTTTGCATTTTTTCTCTCCTATCTTGAAATTATTGTAGAAACATGTTATAGTGTCAAAAAGAGGACAACCTGTCCGCAAATTGACACAAATATCGGGGGTATTGAATTATGGCTGTTGCATCACAGAATATATCAAAAACACCTGCAGATCTAATTAGAGAAAAACGCCAACGCCTTCATATGACACAAAAAGAGCTTGCAGACGCGATTGGGATGTCCAAAAACGGAGATAGAACGATTCGAAGGTGGGAGGCCGGAGAGACTCAGCCCTCCGCCATTGAACTAAAGCATGTTCTTAGTTTTCCTGAACATATTCCGTTTCCAAATAGAGATAATGCCCCATATAAAACAATAGATCTGTTCGCGGGTATTGGCGGAACTCGTTTGGGCTTTTACCAAACCGGAAAGACTAACTTTGTATTTAGCAGTGAATTTGACGAACACGCAGTAAAAACATATAAAGCCAACTTTGGCGAGCAGCCGTTTGGTGATATTACAAAAATATCATCAAATGATATTCCCGAACATGACATTTTAGTTGGCGGATTCCCTTGTCAAGCATTTAGTCAAGCGGGTAAGAAACTTGGATTTGAAGACACGCGCGGAACGCTGTTTTTTGAAATTGCTCGTATTCTAAAGGATAAACAGCCTAAAACATTTCTTCTTGAAAATGTGAAAAACTTGACCTTACATGATCATGGAAAAACATTTGCAGTTATTATCAATACCTTGGAAGAATTAGGCTATGCGGTCATTCCTAGCTTGTTTAAGGCAAAAGACTTTGGTGTACCGCAAAACAGAGAGCGCATTTATATTGTCGGCTTTAACAAAAAGAAAGTGCCAAATTATACGGAGTTCTCCATGCCAATACCACCATGTCCAGAAACCAACGTAGGACAAATTCTGGAGGCGTACGTTGATGAGAAATACACTATTTCGGATAAATTATGGAGTGGCCATCAACGGAGAAAGGCAGAACATCAAGAAAAAGGTAATGGTTTTGGGTACACCTTGTTCACAGCAGACAGCCCCTATACCAACACCATTTCCGCAAGATATTATAAGGACGGTAGCGAAATATTAATTGCACAAGGAGACAATAACCCTCGTAAAGTTACCCCAAGAGAAGCGGCGCGACTGCAAGGGTTTCCAGAAGAGTTTATCATCCCTGTAAGTGATACCCAAGCATATAAGCAATTTGGAAACTCGGTAGCTGTTCCCGTTATACATGCGATTGCAGAAGAAATTATAAAAGTACTAAATAACTCAAATTGACAAATAACAAATGCGCATATCTATTGTTATTTTACTACAAATGAGACAATTTTTCAAGATATTAGCACTCTACGGATAAACAATCATAATCTCACCAGTTCGCAACAATTTATCAATCACCGCGTCTAGTGAAAATAGGCGCGGTGATTTTGTTTTTCTCCTCCTCCCACTTGACAAGCGAGAGTAGGTTTTGTATGATTAGTATAACAAATCATACTTTTAGGAGGGTGACTTTATGAATGGACCCAAGGGAAAATATGCATGGACTGTGACTGTGGGGGAAAAGGGGCAGATTGTCATCCCCAAGCAGGCGCGGGAACTGTTCGAAATCCAAGCGGGAGACACTTTGGTGCTGTTGGGGGATGAAAAGCGGGGTTTGGCCATTCCCCCCAAGGGCTCGTTTAGTCACCTGTTTGGCGCGGTGTTTGAGGAGGAATCGTAAGTGGAACATGTGATTGAAATCCGCCATTTGAATAAATCCTACGGGGATGTCAAGGCGGTGCAGGATTTGAGTTTTCATGTAAAAAAGGGGGAACTGTTCGCCTTTTTGGGGGTCAACGGCGCTGGCAAAAGCACCACCATATCGGTGCTGTGTGGCACACTCCCCAAGGATACAGGCGAGGTTTTGGTCTGCGGGGAAACCTTGGAAGAACACCGAAAGAGCATCCACAGAAAACTGGGTGTGGTGTTCCAAAATTCCGTGCTGGATGCCTCCCTTTCCGTCAAAGACAACCTCTCCTCCCGTGCCGCCCTCTATGGCATCACGGGGCAGGAATTTCAGCATCGCTTAGAGGAATTGGCGGAACTGTTAGACTTTTCAGCCATTCTCTCCCGTCCTGTGGGGAAACTGTCAGGCGGACAGAGACGGCGCATCGATATCGCCCGCGCCCTACTTCACAAGCCCCAAATTCTCATTTTGGATGAGCCCACCACAGGTCTTGACCCCCAGACGCGGAAACTATTGTGGGATGTGGTTGCCCATCTGCGAAAGACGGAGGGTATCACGGTGTTTCTCACCACCCACTATATGGAAGAGGCTGCCGATGCAGACTATGTGGTGATTTTGGACAGCGGACGCATCGCTGCCGAGGGCACTCCTTTGGAACTGAAAAATGCCCATGCTGCCGACTGCATCACCCTCTACGATGTGGAGGAAAGCGCTGTATCGGCATTGGGAAAACCCTATACTGCGGTAAAGGATGGTTTCCGCATTCTTGTAGAGGATGGCAAAGAGGCAACAAAACTCATTTTAAAACAGCCCGACCTGTTCCAATCCTTTGAGGTGGTCAAGGGCAAAATGGACGATGTCTTTTTGGCGGTCACAGGCAAAAAACTCACGGGAGGTGACGAAGGATGACCCAACTGCGTGCCCTATGCAGACGAAATTGCAAACTGTTTTTTAAAGATAAGGGTATGTTCATCACATCCCTCATCACGCCCATGATTCTCTTGGTGCTATATATATCCTTCTTGGGCAAGGTCTATCGGGATGCCTTTGCATCCACCATGCCTGCGGGATTTTTGATAGACAGCAGTGTCATTGATGGCATGGTGGGCGGGCAACTGCTCTCTTCCCTGTTGGCGGTGTGCTGTGTGACGGTATCCTTCTGCTCCAACCTGCTCATGGTGCAGGACAAGGTGACGGGGGCAAGACTGGATTTGGATGTCAGTCCTGTGTCCTCGCAAATTCTGGCGCTGAGTTATTTTCTTTCCACCTTTGCCGTAACCACTTTTATCTGCCTTTTGGCATTGGGTGCGGGTCTTATCTACTTGGCGGTGGTAGGCTGGTATCTGCGGTTAGGAGATATCTTGCTCCTTTTGTGCGATGTAATCGTCACTGTTCTCTTTGGCACAGCCCTCTCCTCCATGATTAACAGCCGTCTTTCCACCAATGGACAGGCTTCTGCCGTGGGGACCATCGTATCCTCAGGCTATGGTTTTATCTGCGGGGCGTATATGCCCATTTCCAACTTTGGGGAGGGTCTGCAGAAGGTGATTTCTTTCCTCCCTGGGACATATGGCACATCCCTGTTCCGCAATCATGCCATGGCGGGCAGTTTTGCGGAAATGGCCCGTTTAGGGCTTCCCGCAGAGGTCATTTCCTCCATCCGTGATGCCGTGGACTGCAACCTGTATTTCTTTGGAGAGCAGGTCTCCATGGGCGCCATGTGGGCGATTATGCTCTTAACGGTTGCCATTCTTACAGGCATTTATGTGCTCATGTGTCGAAAAAGCCACTAAAAACCAATAAAAAGCACCCCGTTTGGGGTGCTTTTTTTGTGATTTTTTGTGAATTTGTTGGATTTTTTTAAAAATTTCCGCAAAGCACTTGCATAGGGAAGAAAAGTTTTGTATACTTGTATACCGTACAGGAAAAAGCGCATCCCTAGGGGTGCAAATCACTGTAAAGGAGAAAAGAAATCATGAAGAAAATTATCGCTGTTTTGATGGTAGCCGTGCTGGCACTGGGCCTTGTGGCCTGCGGTGGTGGCACCAAGATGACCATGGGCACTGGCGGCACTGCCGGTACTTACTACGCTTTTGGTGGCGCTCTGGGCACCCAGATTAAAGACGCCACTGGCATCACTGTGAATGTGGTCTCTACGGACGGCTCCAAGGCTAATATTTTGGGCATTGCCGAAGGCAACTATCAGTTGGGCACTGTCCAGTCTGACGTTATGGCTTACGCTTGGGAAGGTCAGCGCAGCTTCGAAAAGGAAGGCAAGATTGAATCCTTCCGCGTGATTGGCGGTCTGTATGCTGAAGCTGTTCAGCTTGTCACCATGGACCCCGAAATTAAGTCTGTTGCCGACCTCAAGGGCAAGAAGGTCTCCATCGGCGCTGCCGGTTCTGGCGTGTACTTCAACGCCATGGACGTTCTGGCTGCCGCTGGTCTGACCGAGAACGACATTAAGCCCCAGTACCAGTCCTTCGGTGACTCTGCCGATGCTCTGAAGGACAAGAAGATTGACGCCGCTTTCATCGTGGCTGGTCCTCCCACCCCCGCCATCACCGAACTGTGCACCGGTAACGATGCTTACTTGGTTCCCATCGATGGTGAAGTGGCTGAAAACCTCATGAACGCTTGCCCCTACTACACCACCCACAAGATTCCCGCTGGCACTTACAGAGGTCAGGAAGAAGACGTGACCACCGTCACCGTCAAGGCTACCCTCATCGTCAGCGCTTCTGCTTCTGAAGATGATGTCTATAACCTGACCAAGGCCATCTTCGAAAATCCCGATGCCATCGCTCATGCCAAGAAGGCTGAACTTTCCTTGGAAAATGCCACCACTGGCATGACCGCTCCCTTCCACAAGGGCGCTGCCAAGTACTTTGCTGAAAAGAACATCACTGTGGATGCTCAGTAAAGCTCTGTAATTTACCCTGTTAAGAGGGCTGGGTCAAGAGTTCTTGACCCAGCCTTTCCCGCGAAAATACTCCAAAAGAAAGGAGAGAGAAAATGGCTTTTTTTAAGAAAAAAACCTCTTCTGAGCCCCAAGAGCCCATGAATTTGGACGAAGTCATGAAAAAATTTGACCGAGAGTCCAACACGCGCATTTGGGAAGGTGCACCCAAGGCTGTGGTCACCTGCGTGCTTGCCCTTTTTTCTCTGTTTTGTATCTATGTGACCATTTGGGCCACTTGGCTGGATGAACTGCGTCTGACCACCTTTATGGGCTTTATCATCCTCATCGGCTACTTGGTCTTCCCCGCCAAAAAAGGCGTGCAAAAAGTAAACTATATGCCTTGGTACGATGTGGTGCTGATGGCACTGGGTACTTTGGCGTTCGGTTATTTTGCTTTGAACGCACAGGAGATTGTCTCCAACTTTAACATTTCCGTGTTGGAAGTGGTTATTGGTGTGTGCGGTATTGTCAGCTTGGTGGAACTGTGCCGCAGAAGTGTGGGGCTTCCCATTTTGTGCGTGGCTGGCGTTCTGCTCATCTACGCCCTGTTCTTCGGCTCTACCAACCCCGATTTTGGCAAGCGCATCATCGAACTGGTGCGCAGAATGTTCTACTCTAAGGATGGCATCCTCTCCATCCCCGTGAATGTCTGCTCCAAGTATATTGTCATGTTCATCATCTTTGGCGCATTCTTGGAACGCACGGGTATTGCCGATTTCTTCATTAAAATCGCCAATGCATTGGTGGGTCGCTTCTCCGGCGGTCCTGCCAAGGTTGCCGTGGTGGCCTCTGCTATGGAAGGCATGGTTTCCGGCTCTTCCGTGGCAAACACCGTGGGTTCTGGCGCTGTGACCATTCCTCTCATGAAGAAAACGGGCTACAAGCCCGAATTTGCCGCCGCTGCCGAAGCCGCCGCTTCCACGGGTGGACAGATAATGCCCCCCATCATGGGCGCTGCCGCATTCCTTTTGGCAGAAACCATTGGCGTACCCTACTCCAACATTGTGCTTCGCGCCATTTTGCCCGCTGTGCTGTATTTTGCAGGCGTGTTCATCGCCGTGCATTTGGAGGCTAAGAAGGAAGGTCTTCGTGGTCTTAGCAAGGAAGAACTTCCCCGTCTCAAGCCCCTGCTGAAGCAGACTTACCTGCTTCTGCCCCTGATTTTGTTGGTGTACTTGGTGGGTACTTCTCAGAACACCATCGCTTATGCCGCTGCCTATGCTATTTTGGCTGCCATCGCCGTGAGCATGTTCTCCAAGGAAACCCGCTTGACCCCCTCCCGTCTGTTGCAGGCTTTGGCCGCAGGCGGTCAGGGCATGATTACCGTGGCTGTGGCCTGCGGTATTGCAGGTATTGTGGCAGGTCTCATCACCTCCACGGGCTTGGCCACCATGGTCATTGGCGCTATTGTGGATTTGGCTGGTAACCAACTGATTATCGCCTTGTTCCTGACCATGCTGTGTTGCATTGTGCTGGGCATGGGCGTGCCTACCACCGCCAACTACTGCATTATGGCCGCCACCTGCGCCCCCATCCTCATTCAGATGGGTGTGCCCGATATAGCCGCGCACTTCTTTGTGTTCTACTTTGGCATTGTGGCGGACTTGACTCCCCCTGTGGCACTGGCTGCCTATGCAGGCGCTGCCATCGGGCAGGCAAACCCCATGAAGACCGCTATCACCGCTACAAAACTTGCCATTGGCGCATTTATCGTGCCCTATGTCTTTGCACTGAACCCCGCTATGCTGTTTATTGACGGTGGCAATGTGTTTGAGATTCTACTCATTGGCGCAACCTCTTTGGTGGGTATCTTTGGCGTGGCCTCCGCACTGGAAGGCTACATCCTCACCCACATGAAGTGGTACGAACGAGTCATGGCCGCCGTGGGTGGTCTGCTCTTGGTTGACCCCGATCTTATGACCGATGTTGTGGGTCTTTCCCTCTTGGCAGTGGTGGTTGTACTGCAAATGATGCAGAAGAAGAAAACCCGCCCCCTGCAAGCTTAAAGCATAAAAAAAGACTGCACCAAAAGGTGCAGTCTTTTTTATGCTTTTCCGTGCCAGAGAAAGCCCAAATCTGCGTTCTCATTTTGGCTGTAGGACAAAGCCCCATGAAGCCAACTGAGCAGTTTCTTCACAGCGGCGGTGTTCAGCGCGCCCAACTGATTTCTTTGATTTTCCATGGTAAGATTCTCCATGCTAAGTGCGCTTTGAGAGGTAAACTCCATGGCGTTTATGGTGCCATCGGCATAGACCTCTTCGCCCTCGGCAAAATGATAGTCCGACCAGTAGCGCCACTGTTCTTCATCGCAAGGGCGTTCCAGATGGAAAACGTAGGTATCGCCACTTTCATAGAGGTAGGCATATTCCACACGGAGCAAATTTTCCTCTGCGCAGTAGGATACGGAATAGGTTTCCGTGTCACTGGGGTACTGATAAGTAATCCAGCCATCCGCCTCTGTGCCCTTTTCCTCCAGCCATGTTTGCAGGCGATACACGGCGCTGGCATGGTCTAGCGTGTAGACCTCCTGCAAGGTTTGGGGTTCGCCATAGGAGAGGCTTTGCAGGAGGGGAACAATGGGAATCGCGTAGGGTTTTCCCTGTTCCTGATGGCCTGCATGGACTCCCATGACCTGCCCTTGGGCGTTGAGAAGAATGCCACCGCTATGGTTTTCTGACAGCGCGTTGTGATACACATGCTTTTCGCTGACTTCCGTCACAGCGCCCTGCCCAAAAACAGGCGCGCCACCCACCAAGTTACCAAAGGCATAGACGGTTTCCCCTTGGGCGGGCAATGCACCAGAAAAGGGCAACACAGGCAAGCCTGTGCCATCGCACTGCAGAACCACTAGGTCTAACGCTTCATCCCAAGCCAGCACCGAGGTGATGGCATAGGTCTTTCCATCGATACTGACCTCTGCTGAGGCGCAGTGCTCGATGGCGCTGTAATTGGTGAGAATTTTCCCATCCTCCGTGAGCACAAAACCCGTGGTCAAACTGTATTTGCGTGCAGCAGCATCCCTGCCTATCACCACGCCTATGGACTTCATTGCTACATCATAGACTGTGGCGGGAGGGTCATCCTGCGGGGGATCTTGCACAGGAGGTGTGGCGGGGGGCGGTTTTACACCGCAGGCGACCATGCCGAAGCACAGCACCACCGCCAAAAGAAATGAGAGCAGTTTTTTCATAAATTCACTCCTAAGGAGGTTTCATTTCTTTCATTATAGCATGTTTTTGCCATTTTTCCACAGGAAAAAACGCCCTCCGTGTAGGCGGGCGTTTTTCTCTTTATTGAGAATTGAGATTTCTCATATTTTCCTCAAATTCCGTAAGGCGCTCATCGCGGAATAGTCCCCTGCGAAGATACGATTCACATAGGAGTACTTATTCATGAGTTTTTCCGCCCGCTGTGCCACTTGGGAGATATAAGTTTCATCGGCAGTGCCGTCTTTCCAAGTAATATGTTGCATGGAGGTAAAATACATCTTATCTGTCATGAACACATCGTAAGCGCGGGAGTAGAGAATGCTTTCCTCTTCTCCAAAGACGCTGTGACCATAGTAGAGATTTTCATAGTAGCGAATGCCGAGTAAATCCATAATGGTGGGCAGAACATCTGCCGTGCAGGTGAATTTATCCACCTTCACTTGGGATTTTTGGTCGCCGACTTTAATCATAAGGGGAACCCGATAAAGTTCCGAGACATGGGTGGGGTCAGCTTGGGGATAGATGTCCTTGACATAGTTGGTCATGGACTGATAGTAGGCGCTGTGGTCGGAGAACAGTACAATGACCGTGTTTTTGAGTAAATCCTGTTCACGGAGATACGCCATCATCTCACCCACGGCAGCATCTAATTCCATAGCGGTGGCGGCATAGTAGCGGAAGGCATTGGCGTTTTCATCCAAGTCCTCTCCCTCGGTGAGAGGCAAAATGCCAAGGGAATCCAAGGTGTCATAGTGCCGTTGGAGGTTTTCCCGATGGGAGTACTGCCCGTGCATGGAGATGGTAGTGATATAGGTGTTAAAACGGCGGTCTGCGGGGAACATCTGTTCTTTGCAGGCGAGAATCATCTCAGAATCCAAGTTCCGCTGACCGTTATAGTAGGCGTTTTCCATATTCATATCCTGCGAGGAGATGAAATCCGCAAAGCCGATGGCGTTTGTGAGATATTCACTGCGGTTATAGAAGGTCTCCGTGCCGTTATGGAAGGAATAGGAATTGATGCCGTAGAGGTTTTTCATCACTTGGGGCAGAGAGTGCGCCAAGTTGTTTTCGGGATAGTCATAGTTGGTGTAGTACCACAGGGGGTAGTTACCCATTAGGGTGAGGTTTTCGGAAATGTCCGTCTTTTCACGGGCATGGAAATTGGTCATGACATAGGACGATTCCATAAACTCATAGAGGTTGGGATACAAACTGCGGAGCACAGATTCATCCACCTTGTGCCCGTAGGGATAGAGGGTATCATCCCGCAAAAGGGCAAACCACTCTAAACTCTCACAGAGGACGGTGACCACATTATAATCTTTTGCCACCCCATGAAGATAACTGGGCTTGGCTTCTTCTTTGTAGATGAAATCAGCAATTTCTTGTCTGTCACCCACATCCACCTGCTGACCTAAGCCCACATACACCTCCGTGAGGAAAGTGCCCATGACGCCCAAGTCTGCATAACCGCCTGTATCTTCCCCGTAGACCTGTTCCTGCACAGGGTCGCGGGTGGTGATGCGGGTGAGGGAGGTGTGTGCTACGCCCACAAAGCAGAACACGCACATGACGCAGATGGCAACCACTGTGCCCTTATAGGCTTTGGTCAGTTCTACAGACTCACCATCGTCAAAACTGCGACCAAAGGCGATAAAAGCGGAAATGAGAATGCCCGCCACAGCGGTATAGACAAAGTTCAGGGGGATGGACTCCAAAATGGCCATGGCATCGTTACGGAGGTTCAGCATGGAGAAATCGAACACAGTGCCAGTCATATCGAAGACCACCACCAGCACCAGTGTGCCCACAGCCAAGATGGAAAGCACTACCATGGAGAAAATATGGCGGGCTTTATTGCTGGGGAAGAAATACTGCCCCACGGTGAGAAGGCACAGAAGGGACAAATACAGCCACGGCTCACGCACACCCACAGAACCGGTGGTCACATAGACGCCGGTGAGTTCAATGAGAATGGCGCACAGCACAAAGAGCATGGGGATAAAGTGCTGACGGAAGAATTTTTTCAGTTTTGGCACGGAAATTCACCTTCTTTAAAGGAGATACAGCACCACGGAAAGTGCATAGGTTACGCCAAAACGGCGCTTGGAAACCAGAGCCAAAATGCCCACATAGACGAAAAGACCCACATACAATAGGGAGAAGCGGGAAGGCTCCGTGAGCCATTCCAGAAGCCCAAAGGTCAGTGCGGCGAAGATACCGCCAAAGGGGATGATACTTTCCTTCCCCAAGAGTTTTTCCACCCCCGCCTGCACCAAGAAGATGGCATACACCGCCACAAAGAGTTTGGCAGCCAGCATCAAAGCGCCTGCGGCATTGCACACGGCGGTGACAGCGGCGATTCTATCGCCCAAGAGATAGACAATTTTAAAGCGGTAGCCCAAGGAGATTGCCATAAGCAAAATGGGCACAAGGGTCATAACATACAAAACGGCTTTTCTGCCCAAGGTAAAGGGCGGATGCTTTACGGGCATGACCTTTACCCCCGTCTGTGCCTCAATTTTTTTGCGAAGCACAGGCAGAAGCACAAACAGATATGCCGCCACAAATTCACAGTAGAACAGCCGTTTCAAGTTGCCGTAGTAAAAATATGCAAAAATATTGTTGTCAAAAATATGAAATACATAAGACGCATAAGTTCCCAGCGCCAAGATAAGTGCCCAAAGGAGGCAGGCACGGGTTTTTACCTGTGGCGCAGTGATGGTGGGAGCGGTCATATCCTCAGCACCTCTCTTTGTTTTGCGATACCGCAAAATATTATAGCAGATTATCCTTCCCTTGTGTATCTTTTTCGTGAATTTTTTTGTAGGCAATATTTGCATTTTGTCATAAGATGTATTACAATGGTGCTGATTTTCAGATGGGAGGAATTCCTGTGATTTACAATTCTGTGTTAGAGGCCATGGGGCGCACCCCTATGATTCGTCTTTCCCGCATGGCGGAGAAGGGCTCTGCCCAAATTTTAGTAAAATATGAAGGCGTGAACATTGGCGGGAGTATCAAAACCCGCACCGCTTACAATATGATTTTAGACGGCGAAAAGCGCGGTCTTCTCACTCCTGATACCATCATTGTAGAACCTACATCGGGCAACCAAGGCATTGGTCTTGCCCTGTGCGGTGCAGTTCGTGGTTACAAGGTGCGTATTATCATGCCCGATTCCGTTTCCTATGAACGGAGAAAACTGATTTTGGCCTACGGCGCGGAACTGGTGCTCATCCATGACGATGGGGACATCGGCAAATGCATTGCCGAATGTCTTGCCACAGCCCTGCGCATGGCGGAGGAAGACCCCCATGTATGGGTGCCCAAGCAGTTTGAAAATCCCGCCAACCCCCAAGTCCATCGGGATGGCACTGCCTTGGAAATTTTGGAAGATGTGGATGGCGAAATCCATGGATTTTGCTCGGGCATCGGCACAGGCGGTACAATCACGGGCATCGGCGAGGTGCTCAAAGCCCACAACCCCAATATCCACATTTGGGCAGTGGAGCCGGAAAATGCCGCCATTTTGTCCGGTGGCAACATCGGTACGCACCTGCAAATGGGCATTGGCGATGGCATCATCCCCGAAAACCTCAACCGCAGTGTGTACAACAACATTGCCATTGTCACCGATGAAGAAGCCCTCCACACCACCCGCCGTCTCATTCGGGAAGAGGGTATTTTGTGCGGTATCTCCAGCGGTACCAATGTAGCCGCCGCTCTGCGTATGGCTCGCATGCTGGGCGAGGGTAAGACGGTAGTCACCGTTCTTCCCGATACTGGCGAGCGCTACTTTAGCACCCAAGTATTTGACTAAGCGACAAACCACGGCGGAGGGCAGTTCCCCTTTGCCGTGGTTTTTTGTTGACAGAGGTGGTACAATAGTAAAAAACATGGCGAAAGGAGGTCTTTTTGTGGATACATTTAAACTGCACGCCCCCTTTGCCCCCACAGGAGACCAGCCGGAAGCCATCGATGCGCTGGTAAACGGGCTGAATGCGGGCATTGAGGAGCAAGTGCTTTTGGGCGTAACAGGCTCGGGCAAAACCTTTACTATGGCGAATATCATCCAAAAGGTCAACCGCCCCACCCTTGTGCTGGCGCACAACAAGACCCTTGCGGCACAGCTTTGTTCCGAACTGCGGGAGTTTTTCCCCGAAAATGCCGTGGAGTATTTTGTGAGCTACTACGATTACTATCAGCCTGAGGCATATATTGCCCACACGGATACCTATATCGAAAAAGACTCCGCCATCAACGATGAAATTGAGCGTCTGCGTCACAGCGCCACCTCCTCCCTCTTTGAGCGGAGAGATGTGATTGTGGTGGCATCGGTCAGCTGTATCTACGGCTTGGGCGACCCCATTGA
The DNA here is from genome assembly GCA_017935145.1 of Oscillospiraceae bacterium. Classification (GTDB taxonomy): domain Bacteria; phylum Bacillota; class Clostridia; order Oscillospirales; family Oscillospiraceae; genus RGIG3566. Next base: position 7,610 of record JAGBIE010000029.1, on the reverse strand, counting down.
TTATAAGAGCATGGTCATCTCCCTGCGCACGGGCATGGTGCGTGAACGGGACGATTTACTGCGCCAACTGACGGAAATCCGCTACGAGCGCAACGATGTGGAGTTTGCCCGCAACACTTTCCGCGTCCGCGGAGACACGGTGGAAATCTACCCCACCTACTGGGCGGGGCGCGCCATCCGCGTGGAGTTTTTCGGTGATGAAATTGAGCGCATTTCGGAAATTAACGCCGTTACGGGCACGCCTGTTCGCACCTTAGACCATGTGGCCATCTATCCTGCCAGCCACTATGTGGCAAGCAAGGAGAAAATGGAGCGCGCCATGGAAGAAATCCGCAAAGAATGCGACAAGCAGGTGGAACTTTTCCGCTCTCAAGACAAACTTCTTGAGGCCCAGCGCATTGCCCAGCGTACCAATTACGACCTTGAAATGATGCAGGAACTGGGCTACTGCACGGGCATTGAGAACTACTCCCGTGTCATCCAGGGGCGCGAGGCAGGAACGCCTCCCATGACCCTACTGGACTATTTCCCCGATGATTTTCTTCTGTTTATTGACGAAAGCCATGTGACCATCCCCCAGGTGCGTGCCATGTACAACGGGGACAGAAGCCGCAAGGAATCTCTGGTGAACTACGGCTTCCGTCTGCCCTCCGCTTTTGATAACCGCCCCCTCACCTTCCCCGAATTTACGGAGAAAATCGGGCAGACCATCTATATTTCCGCCACACCCGCGGAGTATGAACTGAGCCGTAGCGGGCAGGTGGCACAGCAGGTGATTCGTCCCACAGGGCTTCTTGACCCCTTGGTGTCGGTGCGACCCATCCACGGACAGATTGACGATTTGCTGGACGAAATCCATCTGCGGGCAAAAAAACATCAGCGTGTTTTGGTAACCACCCTCACCAAGAAAATGGCGGAGGATCTCACGGATTACCTCACCAAAAACGGTGTGCGGGTGCGCTACATGCACTCGGATGTGGGCACCATGGAGCGCATGGAAATCATCCGCGATTTGCGCATGGAAAAATTCGATGTACTGGTGGGCATCAACCTCCTGCGTGAAGGTCTAGACCTGCCCGAAGTGAGCCTCATTGCCATTTTGGACGCAGATAAAGAGGGCTTCCTCCGTTCGGAGACCTCCCTCATCCAGACCATGGGGCGTGCCGCCCGAAATGCCGAGGGGCAGGTCATCCTCTATGCGGATAAAATGACCCCCGCCATGGATGCCGCCATCCGTGAAACCCAGCGCAGACGGGATATCCAAAGTAAGTACAACGAAGAGCATGGCATTGTGCCCCAAACCATTGTGAAACCCGTTCACGAACTGTTGGAAATTTCCCGTGCGGCAGAGCCCACCGCCAAGAAAAATGGCGTCAAGATGACCCGCAAGGAGCGGGATGCCACCGTGGAAAAACTGGAAAAGCAAATGAAGCAGGCTGCCAAGATGATGGAATTCGAACTGGCAGCACTGCTGCGTGACCAAATCATAGAACTAAAAAAAGAGAATTATCTATCGAGGTGAGAAAAATGCTCATTGACCTGCACGCCCATACATCGGGCATCAGCGCCTGCTGTCAAGCCACAGCGGAAGAGACGCTGAAAACCACAAAAGAACACGGTCTGGACGGCATTGTGTTGACAAACCACTATCAGAAATACTATGTAAAAGACGGCAACGCCCCCGCCTTTGCCCAGCGCTACTGGGAGGAATTCCTCCACACGGAAAAAGTGGGCAAAGAACTGGGCATGCGGGTGCTCTTTGGCATTGAGGTGACCATGACAGAGCGCACCATCATCCATCTGTTGGTCTACGGCGTGGGCAAAGAATTTTTGGATGCCCATCCCTTTATGTATGACTACAGCCAAGAGGAACTTTACCGCGCGGTAAAGGATTATGGTGGCGTTTTGGTGCAGGCGCACCCCTATCGTAACGGCGCAAGCCTCCTGGACCCCCAATTTTTGGACGGGGTGGAGATTAACTGCCACTCCCAGTACAACACATCCGAAGCCCCCAAGGTCATGGCCGATGCCAAAAAGCACGGGCTGTTTCTCACCTGCGGTGGGGACTATCATGCAGACACTTATCGCCCCCACTGTGGCATGATTCTGCCCGATAGCATCCAAGACGGCAAGGAATTGGGGCAGTATCTTGCCACTTCCCCTACCCTGACCTTGTGCATCCACGAACCCTTTGAAAAGGATTGGTATCTCTACACCCAAGAGAGATGAAATAAAAAAGCACCCCAAACAGGGGTGCTTTTCTTTGTTAAGGGATCGATTTGTACTTTTCTTGCTTGCCAAGAAAAGTACCCAAAGAAGGCAAATTAGGAGGGGATTTTTTACCAGCCATCCCCTCCTAATAACCACCCCTCCTAGGGAATCACCCTCTGCGGTCTTGCTGTTGGCAAAGGTGCTCCGCGACCGTTTGCCCTGCCGAGAATACGCAAATTTGGTGGTTTGTGCGTAGGGATGGGGCGTCCTTGGCGTCCCGAAAAAGAAAAAAACACCACCCGCTTGGGTGGTGTTTTTTGATTTGCAATTAGCAGGGCTGATTTGCAGCTTCGATGATCTTGATGAACTTTTCAGCCACCAGAGAAGCGCCACCGATGAGGCCGCCGTCAATATCGGGCTGAGCCAAGAGTTCTTCGGCGTTCTTTTCGTTCATGCTACCACCATAGAGGATGGAAACAGCACGGGCAACTTTTGCGCCGTAGAGCTTGCGGATGACGGTACGGATGGACTGGCAAACTTCTTCAGCCTGTTCGGGAGTGGCGGTCTTGCCAGTGCCGATGGCCCAAATGGGTTCGTAAGCGATGACAACTTTCTTAATCTTGTCTTCGCCAACACCGCTGAGGCCAGCCTTAATCTGCATGGCAATCCACTCTTCAGTCACGCCCAGTTCGCGCTGTTCCAGGCTTTCGCCCACGCACATGATGGGCACAAGACCAGCTTCCAGAATGGCAAGAACCTTTGCGTTGACATCGGCATCGGTTTCGCCCATGGCACGGCGTTCGGAGTGACCGCAGATGACGTACTTACAGCCGGCATCTACCAGCATGTTGGTGGCAATTTCGCCAGTGTAAGCGCCGGAGGCATTGGCGTTGCAGTTTTCAGCGCCGATACCCACGCGGGTTTCGTGCATGGCACGGACAGCAGCGGGGATGCAAACTGCAGGCACGCAGAAAGCGATGTCGCACCAGCGACCCTTGGGAAGCATAGCCTTAAACTCCGTCATGAAAGCCTTGGTTTCGGAGGGAGTCTTGTTCATTTTCCAGTTGGCGGCGATGACCGTCTTACGATATTTTCTGTTCATTTTTGTGTCTCCTAATCTGTGTCTATGGTTTTATTTATCCTGCAAGCAAGCAACGCCGGGAAGCACTTTGCCTTCCATGAATTCCAGAGAAGCGCCGCCGCCAGTGGAGATGTGAGTCATCTTGTCTGCATAGCCCAGCTGCTGCACAGCGGCTGCAGAGTCACCGCCACCGATGATGGTGATGGCATCGGTCTTGGACAGGGCTTCTGCCACGGCTTCCGTGCCCTTGGCAAAAGCAGCAAATTCGAACACGCCCATGGGGCCGTTCCAAATGACAGTGCCGGCATCCTTCACGGCATTGCAGTACAGTTCGATGGTCTTAGGACCGATATCCAGACCTTCCCAACCATCGGGAATCTCGCCTGCATCCACAGTGAGGGTGTTGGCATCGGGAGCGAAGTTGTCACCGCAGACGGTGTCCACGGGCAGGAGCATCTTCACGCCCTTGGCTGCTGCCTTTTCCACCATTTCGTTGGCATAGTCCTGCCAATCGGCTTCAAAGAGGGAGTTGCCGATTTTGCCGCCCTTGGCAGCGGAGAAGGTGTAAGCCATGCCGCCGCCGATGATGATGGTATCGGCAATTTCCAACAGATTATTGATAACGCCAATCTTGGAGGAAACCTTGCTGCCGCCCAAAATGGCCACCAAGGGGCGCTTGGGGTTGGCCAGTGCGCCACCGATGAAATCCAGTTCCTTCTGAATGAGGAAACCGGACACTGCGGGCAGATATTCTGCCACACCGGCGGTGGAAGCATGGGCGCGGTGCACTGCGCCGAAAGCATCGGAAACATACAGCTCTGCCATATCGGCCATAGCCTTGGCAAGAGCGGGGTCATTCTTGGTTTCGCCCTTTTCAAAACGGGTGTTTTCCAACAGCAGAACTTGACCGCACTGGAGAGCGGCGGCCTTAGCCTTGGCATCTTCGCCCACCACATCGGTGGCCATGATGACATCCTGACCCAGAAGCTGGCTCAGACGCTCAGCCACGGGCTTGAGGGACAGTTCTGCCAAAGACTTCTGCCACTTAGCCTCAGTGAGGGTAGCGGGGTCTTTGCCCTTTTCAGTTTGCTTCTGCACCCACTTATCAAAGCTGGGCTGGGGCTTGCCCATGTGAGAGCAAGCGATAACGGCTGCGCCATTTTCCAGCAGGTAGCGGATGGTGGGCAGAGCAGCCACGATGCGCTTATCATCGGTGATGACGCCACTGCCGTCTTTGGCCATAGGCACGTTAAAGTCGCAGCGGAGCAGGACTTTCTTGCCCTTGACGTCTACATCACGAACGGATTTTTTGTTGTAGTTCATTGCAGTTCCTCCCATTTATTCATTCGGCTGTGCCGAAAATTTCATCTTGCCTTCTCCCTCTAAATTGGGGAAATCCAGTTGCCGCAGGGCTTCATAGGTAGTCAGCGCCACAGCGTTGGAGAGATTTAAACTGCGCGCCTCTGCCCGCATGGGGATGCGCAGACAGTTTTCATCATGTTGGTAGAGCAGTTCTTCGGGCAGACCCTTGGTCTCTTTGCCGAAGAAGAGATAGTCCCCGTCTTGAAATGTTGCTTCATGATATGCGCGGGGCGCTTTGGTACTCAGTAGCCAAAAACGGATGTTGGGGTTCTTCTCAAAAAAATCTGCAAGATTTTCATAGACCCGCACATCTACCAAGTGCCAGTAGTCCAGTCCTGCCCGTTTGACCGCCTTGTCAGAAATGTCAAAACCAAGGGGTTTTATGAGATGCAAAACGCTCCCTGTGGCGGCGCAGGTGCGGGCGATATTCCCGCAGTTTTGGGGGATTTCCGGCTCGACCAAGACAATGTTCAGCAACCAAATCGCCCCCTCAAAATCACTACAAATGGTATTTTATTGCACTTGGTTGAAAAATGCAACAGATTTATGGAAAAAATCTAGGGATTTCTTCACTTTTTGTGGGATTTTTAGCATCCGCAAGAAAAAAGCTCTTCACTTTTGGGGAAAAGGTCAAAAAAATCCCCCACGCCCCGCCAAATTTCGTGGGACTTCGTGACAGAGGAGGGGCTATACTCATCTTGCAGCTTATCCAATACGCGCACACTTCATATCCCGGCGGCAGGAGGGCCGCCAATCCCACCGTTTGCCCCCGCCTTGTGCGGGGGCGTTTTTTTATTTCCACCCTTTCCCGCTCAAAAATTTTAAAAACCTATGGAAAAATCCCGCTTCATGGTGTATAATCAAAAGGAAGTATGCCCATCTACGGCGAAAATCGCCCACCATGGGAAATTTGAAAGAAGGAAGGATACTTATGGATCATAAAGCACTTGCCCTGACCGCTGCCAAGGCACGGCTTCTGGGTGTGGACATGGTCTACACTGCTCAGTCTGGCCATCCCGGCGGCTCCATGTCCTGCATGGACGTGCTCACCACCCTCTATTTCAATGTGATGAATGTGGACCCCAAGGACCCCAAAAATCCTGACCGTGACCGTTTTGTCATGAGTAAGGGTCACTGCTCCCCCGCCGTGTATCCCGTTTTGGCTCTGCGTGGCTTCTTCCCTGTGGAAGAACTGAAGAAATTCCGCTCCATCGATGGCCATATGTCCGGCCACGTGGAAATGAAGCACAACCCCGGTGTGGATATGTCCACCGGTTCTCTGGGTCAGGGCATCTCTACCGCTGTTGGCATGGCTCTGGCTGGCAAAGTTGCCAAAAAGGACTACCGCGTCTACTCCATCTTAGGCGATGGCGAAGTGGCCGAAGGTCAGGTTTGGGAAGCCATGATGGCTGCCGCCAAGTACAAACTGGACAACCTCTGCGCCGTGGTGGACGTCAACGGCCTGCAGATTGACGGCAAGACCTGCGATGTCATGCCCACCGAACCTCTGGATAAGAAGTTTGAATCCTTTGGCTGGCACGTCATCAAGATTGATGGCCACAATTTTGCAGAAATCGAAGCCGCTTTCGCAGAAGCCAAGACTGTGAAGGGTCAGCCCACCATGATTCTGGCCAAGACCGTCAAGGGCAAGGGCATCTCCTTCATGGAAAACAACGCCGGCTGGCACGGCAAGGCACCCAATGCCGAGCAGTTTGAAATTGCCAAGGCCGAGTTGGAAGCCCAAATCAAGGAATTGGAGGGTTAAGACAATGGGAGAAAAGATTGCAACCCGTAATGCCTACGGCAAGGCTCTTGCCGCTTTGGCTGACAAGTACCCCGAACTGGTCTGCTTTGATGCTGACCTTGCTGGCGCTACCATGAGTAAGTTCTTCTTGGAAGCCTGCCCCGAACGCTTCTTCGACATGGGCATTGCCGAAGGCAACATGGCCGGCGTAGCCGCCGGTATGGCTACCTGTGGCTTCAAGCCCTTCATTAACTCTTTTGCCATGTTCTCCGCAGGTCGCGCTTGGGAACAGGTGCGTAACTCCATCGCCTACCCCGGCCTCAACGTCAAGGTCGTGGGCTCTCACGGCGGACTTTCCGTGGGTGAAGACGGCGCTACCCATCAGTGCATCGAGGACTTTGCTCTCATGCGTGCCATTCCTGGCATGATGGTGCTTTGCCCCTGCGATGGTTATGAAATGGAACAGGCTGTCAAGGCTCTGGTGGAGTATGATGGTCCTGCTTACATGCGTCTTGGCCGTTTGGCAGTGGAAACTGTCACCGATGAAATCGAAGGCTACAAGTTCGAACTTGGCAAGGGCGCAACCCTCCGCGATGGCAAGGATGTTACTGTTATCGCCACAGGCATGAACGTGCAGATGGCTCTCAAGGCTGCCGATATTCTGGCAGAAGAAGGCGTGTCCGTTCGCGTGATTGACATGCACACCATTAAGCCCTTGGATGAAGAACTGGTTCTCAAAGCCGCCAAGGAAACCGGCTGCATCGTCACCTCCGAAGAGGCTAACGTCTTGGGCGGTCTGGGCGCTGCCGTGGCAGAGTATCTGTCCGGTACCTATCCCGTTCCCGTGGTGCGTCACGGCGTGGAAGACGAATTCGGTCGCAGTGGTGTGGCTGGCAAAGTGCTGGAAGCCTACGGCATTACCGCCGAAGGCATCGTAGCCAAGGTCAAAGCCGCTTTGGCACTGAAAAAGTAAAATAACAAATATAAAAGCACCGACCAAATGGTCGGTGCTTTTGTTTTACGGGCGGATATGGAAATCCGCCCCTACGTACAAGCAATCGGTTTTGCGCGTTCTCGGCAGGGCAAACGGTCGTGGAACACCTTTGCCGTATGTGAGACCGCAGAGGGTGATTCCTTAGGAGGGGTGGTTATTAGGAGGGGATGGCTGGTAAAAAATCCCCTCCTAATTTGCCTTCTTTGGGTACTTTTCTT
>JAGBIE010000002.1 GCA_017935145.1 Oscillospiraceae bacterium | reverse complement strand
TTTGCCATTGTGTAATCCTCCGTTATGAATTGAATTATCCTTACAATTCAATCATTCTGGCTGACTACAAAAGCCGAAGGGAGACAACTTCCTTACGAAGTGTCTCCCTTCGGGGTGCTTTTTTATCGGGAAACGCTCTGTACTTTTCTTGCGGGCGGATGTAAAATCTGCTCCTACGCACAAACCACCAAATTTGCGTATTCTCGGCAGGGCAAACGGTCGTGGAACACCTTTGCCGTATGTGAGACCGCTGTGACTCCTTCCTTAGGAGGGGTGGTTATTAGGAGGGGATGAATCGGTAAAAATCCCCTCCTAATTCGCTTTCTTTGGGTACTTTTCTTGGCGAAACAAGAAAAGTACGGAACAATCCCTCCGTCTGTCCTGCGGACAGCCACCTGTCTCGCTGCGGCTCGGTCACGGCACGGCTCTGACAGTCCACTGGACTGTCATTCACTACCGTGCCGCCGCTTCGCTACCCAAGGGGAAGGCATAAAAAACACCACCCAAGGGGGTGGTGCTTTTTTTCTTCTTTATTTGCCTGTCAGGCGGAAGAGAACAAAATCTTCCTTGCGATATTCTTCGCCAAAGGTGCTGTCTTTGAGATTCACGGCGGAGTTCTTCAGACCCACCACCACGCCATCATAGCCCTCGGGGGCGTGAACATAGTAGGTAAGGGTCATAGTGGCAACGCCACCATAGCCAACGTCCAAGGAGGCCTCCTGCTCAATGTAGATATGGGCGCTATCCCCTTCTACATTGGCCTCGTACTCCCAATAACTGTCAAAATCCTTTTGGATGGTCTCCTCGCACAGGGCAATGGCATAATAGTCCGTGACAAAGGGTTCGGGTCGAGCGCCCAACTGGATATAGGCGCTGTCGCTAAATTCCGTGGTCAAAGTGACAATGTGCCACACATAACCCGTACGCTCAAAGAGGGTATCGTTCCCAAGGAGGGTTTCATAACGCGTCACTTGGGTGCGACCTTCGGTGGTGGAGTAGCCCCGCTCCGTTTGGGTGCGGTAGGTGTATTCTACACCAGGACGCATGAAATTGGCGATGTTGTAATTATCAAAATCCGGCACCAAGGGTGCGCCCACATATTCATTGCAAACTTGGCAGAGGGCGGGGTGCTGATAGTTGGCGGCGGTAAGATGATGCCCCAAGGCTTCGCCCACAATCAAATTGCAGTGAGCGCAGGTTTCAGGCGTGGTGCAGGTGGCGGGCACCCACGTGTGGGTGGTTTTCTCCCCTTGGGTCATGCCACAGAAGATGCAGGTGGAGGGCGCAAGGCAGGTGGCGGGATTCCACTGATGGCCTAAGGGTTTGCCACCCTCTTCCCCACAACTGCGACACACAGCAGGCTCTGTGCAAGTGGGCATGTTCCAAGAATGGGCATGACCGCAACCCGCCAGCAGAAGCACTGCTACGGTCAAAATTACAAGAGAAAAAATGCGTTTTTTCACGGTCATACACCTCACTTTCAAGGACATTTTACTCCACTTATCTGAAAAAATCAAGGATGGGGAAAAATTTCTACCGCTGTCAAGAAATTTTACTTGACACCCGCAGGAGAAGATGCTATAGTAATCAGGCTGTCAAGGGAAATACCTTTGCAGAGAAAGGAGCAGGCATATGGAAGATAAGACTCTATCCCTCACCCTCCTTTTTGATTATTATGGCGACCTGCTGACGGAAAAGCAGAAAACCTACTGCGATTTGTACTACAATCAGGATTTTTCCTTGGCGGAAATCGCAGAGGAAGAGGGCATTTCCCGTCAGGGCGTTTATGATGCCCTGCAACGCAGTGAAGCCATCCTCCGCAATATGGAGGAAAAGACGGGCTTTGTGAAAAAAGCTCAGGAGCGCACTCGCCTGCTGGAAGAAATCCGCAAGGCGGCCTTGGCGGTGAAAGAACTGCCCCAAGGTGCTCCTTTGGCAGATACCATCCTCTCCGCCATTGACGGCATGAAGGAGTAACACATGGCATTTGAAGGTTTAACGGAAAAATTATCGGCCGCCTTCAAGCGTCTGCGGGGCAAAGGTCGCCTGCAAGAAGCAGATGTGAAGGAAGCCATGCGGGAAATTCGCATGGCCCTCTTGGAAGCCGATGTGAGTTACAAAGTGGTCAAGGACTTTGTTCGCTCTGTATCGGAGCGTGCTGTGGGCAGTGATGTGCTGGAAAGCCTCACCCCCGCCCAGATGATTGTGAAAATCGTCCACGAAGAACTCATCGCCCTTATGGGTAGCGAAAATCAAAAAATCACCATCTCCCCCAAGGGTCCCACGGTCATTATGCTGGTGGGTCTGCAGGGTGCGGGTAAGACCACCAACGGTGCAAAATTGGCGGGCTACTACAAAAAGCAGGGCAAACGCCCTCTTTTGGTGGCTTGCGATGTTTACCGCCCCGCCGCCATCCGTCAGTTGGAGATTGTAGGCGAACAGTTGGGCGTGCCTGTGTTCCAAATGGGACAAGGTGACCCTGTGGAGATTGCCAAAAGCGCCATCCGCCATGCCACTCAGCATGGTAACGACATGGTGTTTTTGGACACCGCAGGTCGTCTCCATGTGGACGAAGTCCTTATGGAGGAACTGAAAAACATCAAATCCGCCGTATCTCCCTCAGAAATTCTTCTGACGGTGGACGCCATGACAGGTCAGGACGCCGTGAATGTGGCAGAAAACTTCAACAACTGGCTGGATTTAACCGGCGTTCTGCTGACGAAACTGGATGGCGATGCCCGTGGTGGCGCTGCTCTTTCCGTCAAGGCGGTCACTGGCAAACCCGTGAAATTTGTGGGCTTGGGTGAAAAACTGGACCAGATTGAGCCTTTCCATCCCGACCGCATGGCATCCCGCATTTTGGGAATGGGCGATGTGCTGACCCTCATCGAAAAGGCAGAACAGGCCTTTGACCAAAAGAAAGCCGAGGAACTGGAAAAGAAACTCCGCTCCAATAAATTCACCTTGGCAGATTTTTATGACCAACTGCAACAGATTAAGTCCATGGGCAATCTCCAAGACCTCTTAGGCATGATGCCTGGCATGGGCGCTATGAAAAATGTGCAGGTGGATGAAAAAGCCATGAATCGCGTGGCTGCCATGATTCAGTCCATGACCCCCTACGAGCGGGAAAATCCCTCCTGCTTGGGTCACAGTCGCAAACAGCGCATCTGCAAAGGCGCGGGGGTCAAGCCCGAAGAATTAAACCGCCTATTAAAGCAGTTTGATTCCATGAACGCCATGATGAAGCAGATGAACAATCCCAAAGCCATGAAGAAACTCCGCAGAATGGGCGGTATGCCCGGCATGCCCGGCGGTTTCTTCGGTTAACACAGTCATACCGCGCAAGCGTATGGATAAACACACATATTTTTTTGGAGGTGAACCCAAATGGTTAAGATCAGACTGAGAAGAATGGGTGCAAAGAAGAACCCCTACTACCGCATTGTTGTTGCTGATTCCCGCAGCCCCCGCGATGGCCGTTGCATCGAAGAAATCGGCACCTACAACCCCCTGACCGACCCCGCCACCATCACTGTGGATCTGGAAAAGGCTCAGACTTGGATCAAGAACGGCGCTCAGCCCACTGACACCGTCAGAGGTCTGCTGAAAAAGGCTGGCTTGCAGTAATCGAGGAGTCAATGATGAAAGAACTGTTACTCTATATGGCCAAGAGTCTGGTGGACCATCCCGATGATGTCACTGTCACGGAAATCCCCGGCGAGACCCCTGTGCTGGAACTTCGGGTGAATCCTGAAGATATGGGCAAGGTCATTGGCCGTCAGGGTCGCATTGCCAAAGAGATCCGCACCATCGTCAAAGCCGTGGCACAGCGTCAGGGCAAAAAGGTGAGCGTGGAAATCGTGGATGCGTAAAAAGAATCTGCTCTTCGCCCTTGGGGCGGGGAGCAGTTTTTCTTGACTTTTTGGGGGTAGGGTGCTATGATACCCCCACAATCCATAAGACAGTTCGCAACCATCCTGTCTTTAAACAAAACTATGGAAAAGCCGCTTTTGCGGGAGGGATGGGAACGCTTTTTGGGCGTTCTTTTTTGATCTCTTGAGGAAAACATCATGAAAATTTCACCCAAAAAGCTCTCCCTTTGGGGCATTACCGCCGCTGTCTATGTGGCGCTGACCCTCCTTACCGCCCACTTCTCCTTTGGGCCAATCCAGTTCCGTGTGGCAGAGGCCCTGAGTGTGCTGTGCTGTTTTGCCCCCCATATGGGCGTGGGCATCACCTTGGGCTGTGCCATCGCAAACATCTTTTCCACCGTATCCCTGCTGGATATTGTGGTGGGCACATTGGCCACCGCCATGGCCTGCTATCTCATGGGAAAATGCCACAGGGTGTGGATGATGATACTTCCCAACATCTTCCTCAACGGCATATTTGTGGGCGGGATGCTCTCCTTTGTCCTTACCCCCACGGCATTTTGGGAGGGTTTTATGCTCTATGGGGCGCAGGTGGCTTTGGGAGAAGCCCTTGTGATGATATTCTTGGGCGCGCCCCTGTATCTTCTCATCCAAAAATCCCCGCGACTACAAAAGACCTTTCTAGTATGAAAAAAGAGCAAGCACTTTAGTGCTTGCTCTTTCTGATTTATAACGGGGCTTCCAGCACCAGTTCCGTACGGCGACCCAGAGAGTCATCCATACTGTGGATGATTTTCTGCAGAGTGTACTGCCCCATAATACCCAACTGGGGCAAGTTGACATAGACAAAATCCCCAGGTTCTGCCCAGTAGGCTTCCCCCAGCAGAAGAGAAATTTCCCGCCCACGGCGGACGGAATCATCCACCCGCTGACTGGCGGTGCGCCAAGATGCTTTGAGATTTTTACCCTGATGGAGGGTGATGCGTTCACTGCGCACCGCCAAGGCTATAAGTTCATCGTGGGTGGCGGTTTCCACATCGGACTGGGTGCCATCGCCGTTGTGCGCCACAATGGTCTGGCGGGTGATTGCCCCTTTTCGATTGTAGCGGTACTCCGCCCGCAGGATGGCATTTCCCTCCGTAATGCTACGGAAGTTTGGCGCAGGCGGGACAAGATACACAGTGCCGTTGGCACTGCATCGGGGACGGGCATTCATGCTCTGCCGACAGAAACCGCGGAGGGCTTCCCATGCCGTCTGTCCCGATTCAATGTAGAAATTTTCCACAGGGGGCATGTCCTGCGCCCACTCTACCATTTCCGCATTGTTGTTGTAGCAAAAGTCGTAAACCGCCGTTTGCAAATCCAGCACGGGATAGAGTTTGGCGCGCATTTCGTTATCCATGAGAAAGGCTTGCATGCCTCGGCTTTGGATACTGACGGTTCTCCCCTCACTTCCTATGACAGCGGAAAACCCATCTAAAATGCCCACATACACCGCCTTGTTTCCCTCTATGAGCACCAAGCGATAGCCGTGTTCCAAGACTTCCTTCTGCTGGGGGTCATAGGGGATGGTAATGGTGGCTTCTTCGCACTCTTCTCCATCGGTGCGGGAGAAGCGGTAGGAAAGAACGGAGTTGAGTTTCCAAAGTCCTTTGCCCACGGTGTAGAGATATGCTGTCATGCTACTCTACCTCCTCAATTCTGAGCACTTCTTCCATGGGCGCAAGGGCGGAAACCTCCTGAAAGGCAAAGGCGTAGGACACATAGTCCTTTTCGGGCTCTTGCCGTAGGGTCAGTTTGGTAAATAGCGCCTGCATACTTCCCCAGACGGGGTGGGTCAGGGTGCCTGCGCCATCGTGGCGGAAGAGTTCCGCAAGACGCAGGAAGTGCTGGTAGGCATGTTCCCCGAAGAACTCCCCTTCTCCCTCTATGATGCAACAGCCTCTGCCCAAATCCGCCGTGGTGCTGGCGCCCATGGGCACTTTGTTTTGCGCGGTGTAGCGCTCATAGCGCAGGGACACCGTTTTGGGGTTGTTGGGAAAGGTAAAATCTTTATACTCCATCGCTTGCATTGGTAAGAGCCTCCTCTTCTTCCGTTTCACGACCCGTGGCAGTGAGGATTGCTTTTTCCACAGTGCCCCCGCGGGAGGATTCTTCCACCTCTTGCCATCGGCAACCAAGATAGTGCACCTTTCCTGCGGGGCGCACCAAGGTGAGGGTGAAATCCTCCAGAGAGAACAGGTCTAAATCTCCCTTTTTACGCAGGCGGAACAGTTCTAACTGGTGGGTTTCCTTCCCCCGCACAATGCCTGCAGGGGCAGATTCGCCAAAGGAGAGAATTTCCCGCTCCTGACAGTGGCTGATGGCGCGGTAGGATTCCACCATGGCGAGTTTTTCCCCGTCCAGTTCCAGATAAACATCCTCCCGCAGGGCAATAAAATCCACGAAAATATCCCTGAGGAAGCAGTCCCATTGGCTGGAAAAGGAACTTTCCTCCATGCGGATGGCGGTAAAATCCGCCATTTCGGGACTCTGCTTCAGGGCATGGAGGGCGGTGGAAGCGGCGGCGGAAAGTTCCGCCGCCGTGGGGGCAAACAGGCGCACCGCAAGAGTGCCACTGACCTTTCTGCCGTAGCCATCTTCTATTGCATCGCCTACATAGTCCCCCAAATATGCGCTTTCCGCCCGCAGGACACTCAACTCCACCGCGGCGCGCGCCTGGGTGAGTCGGGGGCGAAGCCCGTGGGGGAAGCGTGCCACAGCGGGAATTCCCGCCGCAACCAAGGCATCCACCACCCAAAGGGTTAACGATTCCATATTCATTCCTCCCCTATGGGGGCGCACAGCGCCCAATAGCACAAAATTTCATTCTCCAAATAGATGGGCTCACAGCGCAGGGGCAGAAAATTCTTGCCCCCAAGGGACAAAAAATCCGCCTCGCCCAAGGGAAAACCACCCACATAGAGATACTGATGGGCAGAATACTGCCCCAAATCCATCCACTGCCGTAGGACACTTTGCTTTCCCACAGAGGTCACAGGCTGAAACACCCCGCGGATGGACATATCTTCCCCTTCCACCTGAACGGTCAGAGTGGTGCCCCATCGGCGGAAGATTTTTGAGAGCCATTTTTTCATCCTTACACCTCCAAGAAGCAGAAGGCATCCTGACACCAAGGCGCAAGGAGTAGCGCCGCCTGATGGCGGTAGCGCTGGGTGGTAGCGGCATCGCTTCGGGTGACGGATACGCCACCTGCGGAAAAGGATTTTACACCCAAGTCCCCGTAGGCGGCGGCAAAATCCGCCGCCGCCAAGAGGGCTGCTGCTGTGGTGAAGCAGTCCACGCAGTCTTCCACCGTGACATCCTTCCGCAACTTGGCTCGCAGGTTGGCTTCTTCCGCGGCGCAGAGGCGCTTGAGGGTCTCTCTGTCCTCTTCATCCGCCTGCACATAGCCACACGCCAGCGCAAAAATGTCCTCAGAAATGGTCATGTTAAATCACCAAAACCTTGGAAGCATCGTCCATAATCTTGCCAAAACCAGAGATGGAGGTGATGGCGGCACGCTCCAACTGGCGGTCGATGATTTTATCGAATTCGATGCTCACATCGCCAGCCTGCACCATTTCCAGTGCGTATCGGCGGTCAAGACCGATGATTTTGCCATCGGGCACGCAGGAAGCGCGGAGAATTTCCGCACCCATGGGGGTGACCAACTTGCCAGTGGACTGGAAGTTGAAGCCCGCCTGAGAATTCTGCAGTTCGGGCAGAGACAGCATCTTCAACAGGTCTGCGTTACCGCAGATGAGGGTGTTCATGGTGTAGGGGTCAAACTGTGCCCAGAATTCCAGCAGTTGCTGGTTGGTGAGGGTGCCGGCAGTACCGGACATGGGGGCAGTGCCCACGGTGTAGGAAGTGGCGGGGTTTTCGTTGCCATCGCCACCCAGGATGACATTCACCGCGTCTTCCACCTGCATCTTGTGGATATAAGCGCCAATCTGACGCAGAGTCACAGAGAACAAATCCAGTTTCTGGAAGCGGATGGCTTCGTAGGATGCCACCAGCATTCTGCCCCGCTTCTGGAGTTTCACAAGGTTTTCCTTGGTCTTCACATGGGTGGCGGGGATGGCAGCGCCCTCGTTCAGGGGAGAAAGTTCCTTATCCTTCTCCTCGGGGATGCTGGAAACAGAGCGATAGTCCATGGCATCGATGGTAGTAGTGGTTGCGGTGATTTTGGGGAGAATGTCCCCTTCCTCCATGCCAGTGCGCACTGCGCGGGAAATATATTCGGGGAACAGCACAGAGGACTCCATGGTGTGGAAGAATTTTTCCACAGGGTCGGAGTAAGCGCCCTTGACACGGATATCAAAGCGCTTCAGCTGACGCTGGAACGCATCGGTGCCTTCCAAGGCAGTGCCCTTATAATTTTCGCTGGGGTCAAGAGATTCCAGCACCTGAGAGAAGGACTTACCGCTTTCGCGATACATGCCTTTTTCCAGTTTTACAGTTTCAAAACTCATGGTAAAATCCTCCTTATCTTACATAAAGAATGTAACGGTCATGTTGACTTCGTCCACTTCCAGCACCAAGACATCCTTGCCATCGGTATCGTAGATCATGGTGTTATCGCCAACCAACATCAGTTTGGTAGCGCCACAAGTCACACCAGTGGTGTACAGGGGCGCGGTCATCACACCGTGAATCTGCAAGGTGGCGTAGCCGTTGCGCACCTGCAGGCACACGCCGTCATATTTACCGCCTTGGGGCGCAATGTGCAAAATGCCATCGGTGCCAATACTGCAAACATTGCCCGCCTTGACCTCATCGTCTGCGGGAACGGTAATGCACACATCGTGAATAGAATCATAATGAATCATAAATTTTTCCTCCTTAAATCAGAAAGGCACTATCGGGTTTGCCCTGTGCCGTTTTGTTGCCACCCAGTTGGGTGACGGGAAGTAGCGCCTTTTGCGCCTTCTTTTGTAGTCCTTCGCTGAGGGAAACCAGTTCCTCCACAGAAAGGGACTCCGCCATTTTGCGGATTAGATTTTCATCGGCACCCATGTCCAAGAGAAGATACAGTTTTGTCACATCTCTCAAAAGCGCCTTGCGGTACATCCTGCCGTAAGAGGCTTCTTTTTCCAGTTGCGCCTGCTTTTGAGCATCCTTCCCTGCAGTTTTCACCACTCCCGCCTCTCTCTGGGCGGGGACTGCCACAAAGGAAAACTCATAGGCATCCACAGGGTCGGTAAGAATGGCAGTGCAAATATTCGCGCCATAGCGCTGACCCTTTTCGTGGTCGCAGATGCCGTATTCCGCCCCACAGATGGAGCAGATGGTTTTGCCCATGGCACAGCCCACACTGACTTCTTTTTTAATGCCACCTTCAATCTCACGGATGAAGGAGGCGGTTTTTTCCGTGCGGAGCATATACACCCATGCCTTGAGCCAGCATACACCGCCTTCTTCTACTACTGCGGTGTCAAAGATGCGACCCAATTGGTTATCGGCAGACCACTGGTGATTTAAAATGCCCGTCTTGCCCACAAACATGGGAGCAAGGGCGTATATGGCTTCGGGGGCAAATGCTTCCCCATCTCTGTCGGGCAGAGTATCGCACAAACGCACGGAGAAGACATAGACCTCGTCCGCCGTAAGAGGCGCGCGGGCAAAGGTGTTAATCTTGTTCAGTTGGCTTTCGTTGGGCGTGCCGGATGCTACCACATCCGCCGCTTTACGGATTTCCATGCAATTCCTCCTCTATCTGCCGTGTCTGGGCGCGATATAAGCCCGCGTGGGCTTCTTCCACCGTGTCTTGCAGGGTGATTTCATCCCAGACAATAGCCGTTTCTTCGCTGAGTCCTTGGGTGCGGAGCCACATGTTGCAGATTTTCTGCAAGGTGGGTTCCACGGCACGGCGGAGTGCCCACAGTTCCGATGTGAGCAAATCCGCCTGCTGAGAACTCATGCGTTCCGTGTTGGACCAGCTGAGTCCCAAAAGGAAGGGAGGCAGACCCGTTTTTGCCACCAGCTGTTCCAAAATCTGTCGCACAGGCACTTGGGAATCCAAGGCTGTGCCATCTGCCGTGATGGCTTTGATTTCCACATCGCCCACGGCAACAAAATCCCTGACAGAGCCACTTTTGCTCTCTTCCATGGCACGGCTCCATGCACGAGATACTTCCTCCGCCCGCTGGGTGGCGGAAAAGGTCTCCATCTCCCCATTTTGGGGCTTGCAAATGACCGAATAGCGCACATTGCCCGCCCGCTCCCAGTTGAGACCCATGGTGTGATAGATTTTTAAAAGCACATCGCACAAAAAGGGCATGGAGCGGAACAAACTCACCCCATAGGGGTGGGCAGGCTCAGGATTCAGGGTGGTAAACAGGAGCAAGTCCTGATAAGGCAGGGGTTTTACCTGCCCATCTTGGCAGGCACACAGCTGAACATCCAAGGGCCCCTGTCCCTGACGGATGTGAATATCGCGGACATCGCCCCAACACAGGGCATGAAAGCCGTTTTGGCTCACCACCATTTCCCCCACGGCTCTGCCGTAGGTGAGCAGGCTGTCCATGTAGGCGGAAAGGAAACTGTGTACACCGTACTGCCCGCGACCGCAGGCTACGGTTTGGAGAAATTGATTTAGCGCCCGTTCCGTCTTTTTGTTGCGGCAGGATACGGAAAAACCGCCCGTGAGCCGCACCAGTTTCTGCACCGCCGCATCCAAAATGGGAATGGCCTCCCGCATGGCGCGGTAGAGTTCGCTTTCCCCATCGCCCATGGGCGTGAAGCGATTCAGTTCCGCAAAGGGATGCTTGTTCCCATAACGAAGCTGACTCGCCGCCGCGGCGCTCTGTTTCACTTGTTTCTTCAATGCTTACACCTCTTTTTTGAAACTACCTTCCCCGCTCCACGGTGCAGGCGGCAAAACCCGTGGCAGGAGGACGCAGGACTGTAGCGGCAAAATAGCGCATATCGTCCATGGCGTGGTCGTTTTCCTTTTTCACCGTATCCCCCTTGTCCCAGAGATACAGATCCATTTCTCGCAGGCAATCGGTACATTCTCGGCAGATGACCAGTTTCCCGCTTTTCAGGAGAGACGATGTGAGACGGATGCCCGAAAGCACATCGTTCTTCCCTTTCCAAACGGTAAACCCGCGCCTGCGAAGCACCGCCATAAAACTGGCGGCGGAAGGGTCAGCCACCACGGCGGAAATCGGTCTTTCCCCCACAAGGGCTTCTAATGCATCGGCATATTCCTCGTCTGTGAGTTGCTTTCCTTCTAGGCGAGAATCGTAGTAGTACTCCTTCACCCGATAGAAAACGCCATCCTTCTCTCCCCAAAGCCCAAAGGATGCAGGATTCACCGTGCCGTAGTCGCAAGAGACAAACCAGCGGGTAAAGCCATCCTTGGGCGCAGGAGGCGCGGTGGCGGAATCGAAGAAATCGTACACCCGACCCTCTGCCTGCACCCACTGACCTAGAACATATCGGCGGTAAAACGCCCCCTCGTAGAGATTTTCATAGCGCTTGCGCACGGCGGGGGTCAAGGCGGGATTATCCGCCATGGTAAAGTGCAGATGGAGGAAATTTCGCGCCTGCGCCTTTAAAATCCACTCCTCGTAGAGCCAATGTCGGGGCGAGGAGGGGTTGCAGTTTATGAAAATCTTCGCCCCCGAAACGGAGCATCGGGCGCAGGCCTGCTCCACAAAACTCTTGGGCATGAGGGTCGCCTCATCCAACAGCACCCCCGCCAAGGTCATGCCCTGAATCAGGTCTTGGGAACTTTCGTTCCCGCCACCGAAGAGGAAAAAGTCGTTTTCCCGCCCCAAAAAACGGATGAAAATGCGATTTTCGCTCCGCTTGTCTTGGATATCCATGCCCAATTCCGTCAGTTTGGGGAGCAGTTCCATGAGCACATTCCGCCTCACCGCGCCCACCGTCTTGCCACACAGGGCAAAACGGCAACCACGAAAACTCGTCATGGCCCACAGAAAAAATCCCAAGCCCAAACTGAGGGTTTTTCCAGAGCGAATGGCCCCATCGCACAAAATGCCGTCATAACTTGCCGTGGGCGCGCCCTTTTTCCACCAAAACACCGCCTGCCGTTGTTTGGGGGAAAGCTCAATTCGGCTCATTCTTCCTCCGACAATAGGGAAAGAAGCAGGGTATTTTCGCCACCCGATTCCCCCTCTTCCAAAAGGGCAGACAGTTGCGCCAGCGCCTTGAGACGGTCGAGGAGTTTCACTTCCACCACCCCGCCCTTGGCGCGCTTGACCTCGCTAAGGAGGGATAAATCCAGTTCCTCCCAAGAGGGTTCTTCTTCCAGCACCAAGCGCACGCAGTCGTTACACTTGCCCGTGGCAAGGGCATAGAGGTTTCTCACAATGTCCTCCCGTGTGGGCAATTTCTTTTTCGCCAAAGCCGTTTCCACCTCCCTTCACCCCTAATGCAAAATCCCCCCTGTGTTGCCCTAATTTGTGCAACATCGGGGGGATGGGGTGACGAATTTTGTTGCCCTTGCCTTGGGGCAAAGCCCCAGCAATTCCTGCAAAATCACACGCTTGATTTGTTTTTAAAAAAATTTTCTTCCTTTGGAGGTTCTCGGCAGAGCAAACGGTCGCGGAGCACCTTTGCTAAATGTGAGACCGCAGAGGGTGATTCCCTAGGAGGGGTGGTTATTAGGAGGGGATGGCTGGTAAAAAATCCCCTCCTAAGGCAGGAGCAGCAGGGAGATTTATCGCCCGTAAAGGTGGCAAACACCCCCCGTCTTCGTTAAAAACCCTCACAAACCGAAAAGGTTTCCTTGGCTTTTTGCCTCGCCGTGGGTCGCCTGCC
>JAGBIE010000028.1 GCA_017935145.1 Oscillospiraceae bacterium | reverse complement strand
CGGATTTTCAGTCCGTTGCTCTACCTACTGAGCTACAGAGGCATCTTGAGCCGAGCTTTCACTCGGCTCAATTGCGTTTATTTGGCGACCCGGAACGGACTCGAACCGTCGACCTCCAGCGTGACAGGCTGGCGTGCTAACCGACTGCACCACCGGGCCAGATGGTGGTGGGAACAACAGGGCTCGAACCTGTGACCCCTTGCTTGTAAGGCAAGTGCTCTCCCAGCTGAGCTATGCTCCCGATTGCCACTTCTCATCAGCGGCGTGTTTCATTATACAGACCGCGTCCCGTCTTGTCAATAGTTTTTTTGAATTTTTCTCTTACAAATTTTTCAGGATTTTTTCCACATCCTGCGGGGTGAAATCATAAATAGTATCGCAAAACTGGCAATCCACATGGATGGTCTCGTTTTGCTGGAGCACATCTTCCAATTCCTTGCGCCCCAAGCTGATGAGGGTGGTCTCCACCCGCTCCCGAGAGCAGTAGCACTTATAAGAAATAGGTGTGGTTTCCAACATCTCCACAGAAAAATCCGCCATGACTTTTTTGAGCATTTCTTCGGGGCTAAGACCTGCATCCAGCATGGAGGTAACGCTTCCTGCAGCGGAAATCCCCTGCTCCAAGCGGTCGATAATATCATCGGGAGCACCGGGCAGAAGCTGAATGAGGTAGCCACCTGCCTGACGGACAGACTGGTCCGTATCCACCAGCACGCCCAAGGCGCAGGCGGTGGGGGTTTGCTCCGATTGGGCAAAATAAGCGGTAACATCCTCGGCAATTTCGCCAGAGACCAGAGGCACAGAGCCGATATAGGGCTCTTTCATCCGCAAATCACGAATCACTGTAAGAGTGCCGTCTGTGCCCACGGCGGAGCCTACATCCAGTTTGCCCCGATATTTTTCCATGAGGGAGATCTGGGGATTTTGCACATAGCCACGGATATTGCCCACGGAGTCACTGACCGCCAAGACCGTGCCCAAAGGACCGCCACCCTTGACCTGCAAGGTCACAGAGCCCTGCTCCGTTTTTTGCATATTGCCCATCATGGATGCGGCAGACAGCAAGCGACCCAAAGCCGCAGTGGCAGTGGGGAGAGTTTTATGGATATTCCGCGCCCGCTCTACACTCTCGGTGGAGCGGATGGCAACGGCTTTCACAAAGCCGTCAGCGGTCATGGCGCGTACAAGATGGTCAGTCATAGTGTTACTCCTTTATGGCAGAAACAAAGATGCGTTGTGTGCCCTTTTTGGGGGCATCAAAGGTAAAATCTCCGTAGAAGCGGATGTTTTGGAAGCCCGCTTCGGTTAAAAATTCCGTGAGTTGTTCTTGGGAATAGGCATACTGTTCATGTTCTTCCCAATCTCTGCGCCAAGTATCCCCCTCGCGGGTAAAAAGGTCTACGCCATAGTAGCAGATATTGTCTTCAAACTCCGTGCGCCACACGCAGTAGGTGTCCTCCGTCTCGTCCAGCCAAACTTCGCCATCCAAGGAGGAGAGTTTTTCGCGGGAGTTTACATCGAAGGTGAACATGCCACCATGGTTGAGGCAGGCATAGACCCGTTTAAAGGTCTCACGGCAGTCCTGAGGGTCGGTGAGGTAGTTAATGCTATCTAAGCAGGAGACCACCCAATCCACCCCATAGGGCAGAGTGAGTTCTTGCATGCTCTGGCAGATGAACTGGGGGCGATTTTCGTCCAAATCCGAGAGTTTATCCATGGCCTCGGTGAGCATGTCTTGGGAAAGGTCGGCGGCGGTGACATCCATTCCCTTTTGGCAGAGCAGGCGGGTTAAGGAGCCAGTGCCACAGGCAAGATCCAAAACAGAAGCCGGGGTAACCCCGGCTCTGCAAAGAATTTCTTCCCAAAAAGCGAGCATTTTTTCATAAGGAATGTCATAGGTCAGAGCGTCATACGCACCAGCCAAAGCCTCGTAACTGCTCACTGTTCTTTCTCCGCCAAGCGCTGGAACACAGCACGATATGCGCCTGTGCCATAGTCATTGAGACTACGATTTACACGGCTGATGGTTGCAGTACTGGCGCCGGTGGCGGCCAAAATATCGTTATAAATCATGCCTTCATTGAGGAGTCTTGCCACCTCAAAGCGCTGTTCCATGGCCTTGAGTTCTGCCACAGTGCAAAGGTCATGGAAAAATTCGTAGCATTCTTCTACGTTTTTCAGTTCCAAAATGGCCTGATACATGGCACTATCGGGATTGGTTTTTTTCTTGCGGTTGTTCATGAATCACACCTCGTTTATCTTTTGCAAAAGCCTTGCGCTTTTGCACTTTATTCTGTTACATTTTAGCATAGTAAAGGATAAAAGTAAAGGGAGATTTTGCCCCTTTTGGGATTTTTCTTTGCATTTCTATGGAAACGCTGTACTTTTCCTTTGTTTTCTGTTACAATACCTGCGATGAACATCAAAAGGGAGACAGATACCATGCAATTTTTGATTGAAAAGATTTCCCATCATGTGGAAGAGGCCTTTGCTTCTGCCGGCTACGATGCCTCCTACGGCAAGGTGACCCTCTCCAACCGACCCGATTTGTGCGAATTTCAGTGCAACGGCGCTTTGGCTGCCGCCAAGCAGTACCGTTGCGCCCCTATGAATATTGCCTCCAGCGTGGTTGCCGCTTTGGAAAATAATGCTGTCTTTACATCCTGCGAGGCTGTTATGCCCGGCTATTTGAACTTTACCCTCCGTGAAGATTTTTTAGCCCAGTATCTCACGGCTATGGCGCAAACGGAGCAGTTTGGTCTTCCCAAGGAAGAAAATCCCCGCACCATCGTGGTGGACTATGGCGGCCCTAATGTGGCAAAGCCCTTGCACATCGGCCACCTGCGCTCTGCCATCATCGGTGAGAGCATTAAGCGTCTGTACCGCTATTTTGGCAACAAGGTCATTGGCGATATTCACATGGGCGACTGGGGTCTGCAAATGGGTCTTATCATTGCAGAGGTGCAGGAGCGTATGCCTTCCCTGCCCTATTTTGACCCCAATTTTGCAGGCGAATATCCCAAAGATGCGCCTTTTACCATCTCCCAACTGGAAGAGATTTATCCCGCCGCTTCTGCCAAGAGCAAAGTGGATGAAGAGTTCGCTCGCAAAGCCCACGAAGCCACCCGTTTGCTCCAAGAGGGCGAAAAGGGTCATCGAGCCCTGTGGAACTGCATTATGGCAGTTTCCGTGGCCGACCTCAAAAAGAACTATGCCAATTTGGATGTGGACTTTGACGCATGGCTGGGCGAAAGCGATGCCCAACCCTATATTGAGCCTATGATGGATGCCGTTACATCCCGCAACCTTGTTACCGAGTCCGAAGGGGCTTTGGTGGTGCAGGTGCAGGAAGAGACGGACACCAAGGAGATTCCCCCCTGCATTCTCCGCAAGAGCGATGGCGCAACTCTCTACGCCACCACCGACCTTGCCACTATTTTGCAGAGAGAACGGGATTTTGCCCCCGATAAAATCCTCTACATTGTGGACAAGCGTCAAAGCCTGCACTTTGAGCAGGTGTTCCGCGTAGCACGCAAGGCAGAACTCTTAAGACCTGAAACGGAACTGGAGCACATCGGCTTTGGCACTATGAACGGTAAGGACGGCAAGCCCTTTAAGACCCGTGAGGGTGGCGTGATGCGTCTGGAACGGCTTATTGGCGAGATTACCGATTTTGTCCGTGGCAAGATTACGGAAAACCAAGTGGTCACCGATGATGAAGTGGACGAAACCGCCCGCCTCATTGCCATGGCAGCACTGAAATATGGCGATTTGAGCAATCAAGCCACCAAGGACTATGTGTTCGACATGGATCGCTTTGCCGCCTTTGAGGGTAACACGGGTCCCTATCTCCTCTACACCATCGTGCGAGTGAAATCCATCCTGGGTCGCTACGGCAAAGAGGCAGAATGTGTCATTCGTCCCGCCACCAATAAGGAAGAGAAGAACCTTATGTTGGTGCTCAGCCGTTTTGCCGAACAGTTGACCATCGCCTACCGCCAGTCTGCGCCCCATCTCATCTGCGCCTATCTCTATGAACTTTCCGGCGCAGTGAACAAGTTCTATCACGAGACCAAGATTCTCGCAGAACCCGATGAAGAGAAGCAGGCAGGCTATGTGGCGCTCATGTCACTGGCGAAAAATGTCTTGGAAGAAGGCATTCACTTACTCGGCTTCACCGCCCCCGAAAAGATGTAAGAACGCAAAAACACCCTCGTAAAGACGAGGGTGTTTTTTTATGCCATATCGCGAAAACGCACCACATAGGTATTGGTGCCCATGGGGGTGTGTTCCACCTCCACGGTGTAACTGACTTGGAATTCGCCCTTTTGCAAATCCAAGTGAATTTCACGGGCGCAGACGGTAATGAGCAGTGCACCGAAGCCCACATCGTAGAGAGAATCGGTCTTCTCCCCTAGGAAAAACTGCATCTCATTATTCAGTTTCTCCCCGTGGCGGGTGAGGATGACTTTATCCTCGCCATAGACGGAGAATGTGGTAGTCACGCCCTCTAAACCCGTCATTTCGCTTTCCACATAGGAAAGTTCCACATGGTCGGGATGTTGGGTGAGCGTGCCCTCCGTCTGCAGTTCCATAATCTCAGGTCTTTGACCTGGTACGGACTGCACGGTGCGGATGGAGAGCAGGACTTTTTTGGCGCTCATGCTTCCACCGCCAGTTCGATGAGTTTATCGAGAATTTCGCCATACTCCATACCGCTGGCCATGAACAGTTTGGGGTACATGGAGATGGAGGTGAAACCAGGCAAGGTGTTAATCTCGTTAAAGACCACCTCTTCTTCCTCGGTGACGAAGAAGTCCACACGGGAAAGACCTTGACAGCCCATGGCTTCGTAAATCTTCACTGCCAGTTCCCGCACCTGCTCGGAGCAAGCATCGGAAATGCGGGCGGGAATATAACTGGTGGAGGTGTCGGTAATATACTTGGCATCGTAGTCGTAGAACTCCACGCCAGAGGCAATTTCGCCACAGACGGATGCCATGGGAGTGGCGTTGCCTAAGACGGCAACCTCAATCTCACGACCGCGGATGAATTCTTCCACCAGCACTTTTTTATCGTAGCGGAGGGCGGCTTCAATGCCAGAGACCAAATCTTCCCGATTCTTCGCCTTGCTGACACCCACGGAAGAGCCCGTGCCAGCGGGCTTGACGAACACAGGGTAGGAGAATTTCTCCTCCACGCGGGCGATGACATCCTCCGCGTTGCGGGTAAAGCCATCTTTGGTCACCAGCACCCAATCGGCCTGACGCACACCTGCCAAGCCTGCCACCAGTTTGGTGAGGGTTTTATCCATGCACACGGCACTGGCGGCCAGATGAGGACCTACATAGGGAATGCCTGCAATCTGCAGAAGACCCTGAATAGAGCCATCCTCGCCATTTTCCCCATGGAGCACGGGAATGACCACATCAATCCGCTCCCGCATGACGCAGTCCTTTTCAAAACTGAGTAGACCTTGTCCGCGGACGGGAGAGATGGTGGCACGGCGGTTTTCGGGATGGTCCAACCACAGCCCCGCAGGGAGCATGGCATAGTCCTTACCGCCAAAGAGAACCCAATCACCATCCTTGGTGATGCCCACGGGGAACACATTGTATTTTTCATGGTCTATGTGGTTGAGCACTGCTTCTGCCGAGCGGAGGGAGACCTCGTGTTCGGGAGAAACGCCACCAAAGAGCACACATACACTGAGTTTTTTCACGATTTTATCCTCTTTTCTTGCGTTGGGGCAAACTTTTTCTCTGTATACTATATGCCAATCTCCTCACAAAAACAAGCCCAAATTTCCCGCGGTGAAATTTAACTGTGGAAATTCCCCGCCAAATTGTATATAATGATGGCAGAAGGAGGCCGAAAGCATGCAAATTGAATTATCGAAAAAAGAATTTCGCCGCCTTTTGGATATGGTCTATATCGGCAACTGGATTTTAAACTCCACCCGCGGAAATGACCGTTTTGAGGACTACGACCAAATGGAAAGCAAACTCTTTGCTCTGTGCAAAGATAACGGCATGGCATCCTTGGTGGACCTTTGGGAGGGAAACTATGTCCCATCCCGCAAATTTTCCGATGGTGGCATCCACGAAGCCATCATGGATTATGAGGACACGGTGTTTTTTGAAATTCTGGCAGAAGAACTGGCCAGACGGGACATGGACTATCAGCCCGTTTCCCGCGAGAATTACGATGAACTCATCGCCCGTATGGACGAATATATTGCAGAATTTGAAGCCCACGGAACGGATAATCTTCTCATCGATTCCATGGACAGTTAAAGGAAGGTTTCACCATGCATGACGAACTGACAAAAATCGATATCCAAAAGATGGAAGAAGAACTGGAGTACCGCCGTCTTCATCTGCGCCCCGAAATCATTGAGGAAGTCAAGCGCACCCGCGCCTTTGGCGATTTGAGCGAAAATTACGAATACAAAGCCGCCAAGCAGGCCCAACGGCAGAATGACAGCCGTATGCGCTACTTGGAGAACATGATTAAAACCGCCACCATCATCGATGATGACGCAGGAGCGGATGAAATTGGCCTGTTTGACAAGGTCACCATCTACTTAGAGGAGGATGACGAAGAACAGGTCATCCAAGTGGTCACCACCGTCCGCTGTGACCCCTCTTTGGGCTACATCAGCAAGGAATCCCCCTTGGGCAAAGCCCTTTTGGGACAAAAAGTGGGGGCGCGGGTTACCGTGGAGGTTTCCGCCGATTACAGTTACACCCTCACCGTCCGCAGTCTTCAAAAAGGCGAAGATGACGGCGCAGCGCCACTCATGCAGTATTAAGAAAAACCCCTTTCTCCAAAGAGAAAGGGGTTTTTTATTTAGAACATATGGCTGAGGAAAATCTCTACACCGATGGCGATGAGAATCACACCGCCAAAGACCGATGCCTTGCCTGCAAATTTCATACCGAATCGCTTGCCTAAGGCGACACCTGCCAAGCACACGACAAAGGTCACTATGGCGATAATCCCCACGCACAAAAGAGCATCTAAAAGTTCATACTCCGCGATGGTAAAGCTCACGGAGAGGGCATCAATAGAGGTTGCCACCCCTTGGGTGAGAAGCATGCCAAGGGTCAAATTGGGAATGTCGCACTTTTCCTCGGTGCAGCGGCTTTCCAAAATCATATGTACCCCAATGTAGCCCAAAAGCAGGAGGGCAATCCACGGCACCAGCTTGCTCAGCACCGCAAAATGGTCCACCATGGTGTGGACGCACACCCAACCCAAGAGAGGCATCAGTGCCTGAAAAATGGCAAAAATACCTGCAATCAGGCACATTTTACCCATTTTCATGTGATTTTCGTGGAGTCCGTCTGCCAAGGATACAGAAAAAGCATCCATGGCAAGTCCCAAGCCCAGACCCGCGCTTTGCAGAATAAATCCCAGCATGATTATCCTTTCAGCGGTTGACGCAGGTAGACCATGTCCACCAGCTGCACACCGCACTCAAAAATAGGATGGTCGTAGTTATCCGTAAAGAAGTTCTTCACCCGATGACTGCGGACAAAGCCACATTTTTCATAAAAGGGAACGGTGAGAGGGCTGTCCCCTGTGCCCACCTGCAACCAATCATACTTGCCCCAATAGGTGTTTATGACAAAGTCGATGATTTTTCTGCCGTAGCCCTTGCGATGATGGTCGGGATGGGTGGCGAGGTTTTTGATTTCCAGCACGCCGTCTTCTTCCTCTGTGACCACGCACACGGCTTTGGGTCCATCCTCTTCCAAAATGTACATGGTACCCCGCTCCAAATAGCGGTCCACCATGTCCTCTTGCTCATCTGCCAAGAGTAGCAGGTCTAGGTATTTCTTTTTATTTTCTTTGATTTCTAAAATCATTTGTATCACCGAGAGAGATTGTATCACATCCGCGCAAAAAAGAAAAGCATAACCGCAAGTCTTTCGGTTATGCTTCTTCTTTCATAAGTCCAAAACGGACGAGTTTTTCCCGTTGGAGGCTTGCATCCCCTTGGGATATCTTTCCGCTTTGCTTCTGCCATGCGGAAAGTTCTTTCCGCCGTGAGGTCAGCACCAAAGCGCATCGGCTCAGCCACGCCATGGGCAAAAGCAGGGGTCTTCCCCGCACCCATGAAAAGCGGGCTTCCAAGGCTTCCCGCGGGCAGAACACCCGTTTCAGGAAAGCATTTTTTTGCGACCCTGCCACGCTCACGGCATTGAGGGCGGCGCGCTGGGCAAAACCATGGCTACCGCTGGTGAAGATATAATCCGCCAGTTCCTCCAAGGTATCTGTCTGTTCCCCCGCGCCAAACCAATATTCGCCCAAAGCGAGGATATTGCGGTGAAATTCCGTAAGACCAAGGGTAGCAATGCCCGCTTCATAAGGGCTCTCCCCTGCCCAACTGCGGGAAAGAAGCCACAAATCCAGCACAAAGCGCACTCCCGCGCCACCGCTGAGCAGATGTCCTGCCAAGTGGCACAGGGCGTGGA
Source organism: Oscillospiraceae bacterium (assembly GCA_017935145.1). Classification (GTDB taxonomy): domain Bacteria; phylum Bacillota; class Clostridia; order Oscillospirales; family Oscillospiraceae; genus RGIG3566. The sequence continues at coordinate 34,217 of JAGBIE010000028.1, read as the reverse complement.
GATACAACCCCTCTGCCGTCAAGGCAGTGCTCCCCTCCTGCACAAACTGCCAACCGGGATTGAGAATATCGCTCCCCACTTCCCCCGGATGCATCAAATTCGGATGGCACTCAATGCACAGACCGTTGGGAAAACGGTAGTTATAGTGGTTGCCGTCTCCCCTCTCCTCCACAGCACCCATGGCACAAAACGCCTCCGTAAGACGCTCATGGTCTTGGGGCAGAACCAGCAAGTCCATGTCGCACATGCTCCGCAGTTCCTTGACGGGATAAACATCACGGATGCAAGCGCCTTTCAAAAATGCATAAGGAATTTTTGCCTTTTGCAGGGCAGTTGTAATGTCCTGTTGCAGACTTTCCCACTGGATACCCTGATGAAGGGTCTTGCGGTAGTCCTGCAAAAAGCCATCTCGCACCCCTTGGGGCAGATGAGAGAGAACTTCCCCCTGCTGTTTGAGACCATAATAGCACAGCCCCGACACCTTGTGGTGCCGTGCTAAAAGAAGAACATTCTCCCAAGAAATGTTGGAAAAGGGCATTTCTTCTGCGGAAAAACCTTGTCGCAGTGCCCAAATGAGCGCTTTTTTCTCCATGCCCTTTCCTCCTTTTTTCTTAAATCTCCGTTGCGCCTTTTTCCAAAATATCCGCAATGTGCTTGCAGGCAAAGCCATCGCCATAGGGGTTGCTGGCCTTGCTCATGGCATCATAGGCATCTTTGTCTTCCAAAAGCAGTTTAAAGTTTTCGTAAATCACATTTTCATCCGTGCCCACCAGCTTCAGAGTGCCTGCCTTGATGCCTTCGGGGCGTTCCGTAGTATCGCGCATGACCAAGACGGGCTTGCCAAGGGAGGGGGCTTCTTCCTGAATGCCACCGGAGTCCGTGAGAATCATAAAACTGCGGGCAAGGAAGTTATGGAAATCCAAAACCTCCAAGGGTTCGATGATACGGATGCGGTCGCAACCGCCCAATTCTTCATCGGCCGCCTGACGCACCACAGGGTTCATGTGAATGGGATAGATGGCTTTCACATCGGGATGCTCTTCCATGACACGGCGGATGGCACGGAACATATTGTGCATGGGCTCGCCCAAATTCTCACGGCGGTGTGCCGTGATGAGAATGAGACGGCTATCCTTCGCCCAATCCAGTTGGGGATGATGATAATCCTCCCGCACGGTGGTTTTAAGGGCATCGATAGCGGTGTTGCCCGTGACATAAATGCTCTCAGGGTTTTTGCCCTCACTGAGCAAATTCTCCTTGGAAAGTTCCGTGGGCGAGAAGTGATACTGCGCCACGATACCCACAGCCTGACGGTTAAACTCCTCGGGATAGGGGCTGAAAATATTGTAGGTGCGCAGACCTGCCTCCACATGACCCACGGGGATCTGCAGGTAGAAGCAAGCGAGCGCCGTGACAAAGGTGGTGGAAGTATCCCCGTGGACCAGCACCACATGGGGTTTTACCTCTTCCAGCACAGCCTTAATCCGCTGGAGGATGTTCACGGTAACATCGAACAGGGTCTGCTTGTCCTTCATGATGGAAAGGTCGTAGTCGGGTTTCACATCGAAGGCATCCAGCACCTGATCCAGCATCTGCCGATGTTGACCCGTGACGCAGACCACGGTGTTCAATTCTTTGCGAGTTTTCAGTTCCTTGACCAAGGGGCACATTTTAATGGCTTCGGGTCGCGTACCGAAGACCAACATAATCGTTTTCATGATAATCACTCAACTTCTTTACGCCAAACCATCTTGTTTACCACGCCCGTATAGGATTGGATCAGTTTGACCACTTTCGTAGATACATTTTCTTCCACATAGTCGGGAACGGGAATGCCGTTATCTCCGCTTTGTACCATTTCCACAGCAGTGTCCACGGCTTGCAGAAGAGATTTTTCGTCAATGCCTGCCAGCACAAAACACCCCTTGTCCAGTGCCTCGGGACGCTCGGTGGAGGTGCGGATGCATACTGCGGGGAAAGGCTTGCCTACAGATGTAAAGAAACTACTCTCCTCGGGCAGTGTACCACTGTCAGACACAACCGCAAAAGCGTTCATTTGAAGGCAATTGTAGTCGTGGAAGCCCAAGGGTTCATGCTGGATAACTCTTTGATCCAGCTCAAAACCGCTTGCCTGCAAACGATTACGGCTTCTGGGATGGCAGGAGTACAAAATGGGCATATCGTACTTTTGTGCCATCTTGTTAATAGCGGTAAACAGAGAGTTAAAGTTCTTCTCCGTGTCAATATTCTCTTCTCTATGGGCAGACAACAGAATATATTTGCCCTTTTCAAGACCCAAGCGAGCGTGAATATCGGACGCCTCAATCTTAGAGAGGTTGTTGTGGAGGACTTCTGCCATAGGTGAGCCAGTCACATAGGTGCGCTCCTTGGGCAGACCATTGTCGGCCAAATATCGTCTTGCATGCTCGGAGTAGCACATGTTCACATCAGAGATAATGTCCACAATGCGGCGATTGGTTTCCTCAGGCAAGCACTCGTCTTTGCAGCGGTTGCCCGCTTCCATATGGAAGATGGGAATGTGCAACCGCTTTGCACCGATGACAGAAAGGCAGGAGTTGGTATCGCCCAGCACCAAAACGGCATCGGGTCGCACCTCTACCATCAGCTGATAGGATTTGGCGATGATGTTACCCATGGTTTCGCCTAAATCTTTACCCACGGCATCTAAGTACACATCGGGGTCATCCAGCTGCAAGTCATGGAAGAATACGCCATTGAGGTTATAGTCATAGTTCTGACCCGTATGTGCCAGTAAGCAGTCAAAATACTTGCGGCACTTGGTGATTACCGCTGCCAAACGGATAATCTCCGGACGGGTACCCACAATAATCAAAAGTTTCAATTTTCCGTTATTTTTGAAAGAAGCCATGCTCTTATTCCTCCACTTTTTCAAAGAATGTGTCGGGTTTATTGGGGTCGAAGGGCTCATTTGCCCACATGAGAGTGACCAAATCTTCTGTATCACTCAAATTAACAATATTATGCGTGTAGCCAGGTAACATATGGACTGCTTGAATTTTTTCACCACTGACTTCAAAATTCAGCACTTCATCTGTGCCGATTTTGCGTTGCTGAATCAGGGCTTTGCCTGCCACTACAATAAAGAATTCCCACTTGGTATTGTGCCAGTGCTGACCTTTGGTGATACCGGGCTTTGAGATATTCACAGAAAACTGACCGCACTTTTCGGTTTTCAGCAATTCCGTGAAACTGCCTCGGTCATCGCAGTTCATCTTCAAGTCGAAGATTGCACCTTCCTTGGGCAGGTAGCTCAAATAAGTAGAATACAGCTTTTTTGCAAAGCTATTATGGGGAATCTCTGGCATTTGGAGGGTTTTGGGCTGTGCCTTGAAACTGTGAAGCAGGTCCACAATTTCACCCAAAGTGACCTTGTGGGTGATAGATGCCGCACAGTAACGACCAGTTTCAGCCAGCACCGTTTCCACGCCTTTGAATTCACAATGGTGTTCCTTCCCTTGCAGAGCATTCAGCATCTCATCCACCAAATCGTCAATGTACAAAAGTTCCAGCTGAACACTGGGGTCATTGACTTGGATAGGTAGGTCATTGGCAATGTTGTTGCAAAAAGTTGCCACGGCACTGTTGTAGTTGGGACGGCACCACTTGCCAAACAGATTGGGAAAACGATACACCAGCACCTTTGCGCCAGTTTCCTCGCCATAGGCGAACATCAGTTCCTCCCCCGCCTTCTTGCTTCTGCCATAGTCGCTGTCATAGCGGCCAATACAGGTAGCCTGAATGGAAGAGGAGATCATGATGGGACAGGTATTTTTGCAGGCCTTCAAAGTATCCAGCAAGGTGGATGCAAATCCAAAGTTGCCTTCCATAAACTCCTCAGCATTTTGGGGACGGTTAACGCCAGCAAGGTTAAAAACAAAGTCTGCTTTTTGGCAGTATTCTGTTAACAGTGATGGGTCAGTGTCAAGATCGTATTCGTAAATTTCACCAATTGTTAATTGGGTGGTTTTGTTTTTCCCATCACGGATGGTTTTGAGCGACTCCACTAAATTGCGTCCCACAAAACCTTTGGCACCAGTTACAAGAATGTTCATAACTGTCCCCTCCTTTCCCATTTAATATGCGATGCCCGCCTTATCCAGTTCGTCACGAATATACTGCAAGGAAAGCAGTTTCTGCTTCACCTGCTCCACATCCAAAAGTTCTGTGTTAGAGGAATTGAATTCCGTCAAGGGGTTGCGTTTTATATCGCCATGTTTGAAGAATTTGTCGTAGTTCAGTCCACGTTTGTCACAGGGCACGCGATAGAACTGTCCCATATCAATAGCGCCAGCGCATTCTTCATTGGTCAGTAGGGTCTCATACATCTTTCGCCATGGCGAATGCCAATGACCTTAATTTCATGGTTAGGCGCAAAAAGACTTGTAACCGCCTGCGCCAACACCTCAATGGTGCAAGCAGGGGCTTTTTGCACCAAAATATCGCCAGAAACGCCGTGCTCAAAAGCAAACAGCACCAAATCCACCGCTTCATCCAAACTCATGACAAAACGGGTCATAGAGGGCTCTGTTATGGTAATGGGATTGCCTGCCTTAATCTGCTCAATCCAAAGAGGAATCACACTGCCGCGAGAACACATCACATTGCCATAGCGAGTGCAACAGATTTTTGTCTTTTCAGGAGAAACCGTGCGGGACTTTGCCACGATAACCTTTTCCATCATGGCTTTGGAAGTACCCATAGCATTGACGGGATAAGCCGCTTTATCTGTAGAAAGACACACAATATTCTTTACGCCTGCTTCAATGGCAGCAGTTAAGACGTTTTCTGTGCCAAACACATTGGTTTTTACCGCCTCGATGGGAAAAAATTCACAGGAAGGCACTTGTTTCAATGCTGCAGCATGGAAGATATAGTCCACCCCATACATGGCATTTTTGACGGATGCCAAATCGCGCACGTCTCCGATGTAGAATTTAATCTTCTCTGCCACCTCAGGCATCTTTGCCTGAAATTCATGACGCATATCATCTTGTTTTTTCTCATCACGAGAAAGAATGCGAATCTCACCAATGTCGGTTTTTAAAAAGCGTTGCAGTACCACATTGCCGAAACTGCCTGTACCACCTGTAATCATTAAGGTTTTGTCTTTGAAAAGTGACATATTCTGTCCCTCCGTCATGTTTTTTTACAATCTAACACGTCATATTCAGTGAGGCAACGACAAATATCGGGGATTTGTGGCAAATTCGATATCAATTTGTGTTGCAAATTCTTGAAGTGCCGAATTCATGCCTGCATTCATGGCTTCAAAGGTTGCCTTCTGGGTAAAGAAATTCATTTTTTGATCAGCAAAGTTTTGAGTGGGATCCACAGAATAGCCATCCACGCCCGCCAACAGAATCTTTTTCGCTCCCGCGCGAATTAGTAGTTTAATCAGCATCATTCCTGCATTATCGCGGGCATAATCGTGTGTGTTGAGCAAATCTTGGTACTTTACTTGTAAATATGTATCTTGGGCAGGGATGTTAGAGGTTACAATGCACTTATCTTTTTTGGCAGAACTCAGTTCTTTGTACCGCCGAAGGTTGCTCACAAAAATATAATCTGTATCGCAAATAGCATAGTCAAAATTGACACTGATGGAAAGCACATTGGGTTGTTGCACTTTCTTGCAAATGTTTTCTGCCTCTTCACGAGAACTCTTGCCAGGGGCAATCAATAAAACTGTTTTTCCCCTCACCTGTTCTGCAAATTCTGACATGCGCGATTCATTGGTGTGTCCTTTTTCCATGTATTGCAGATACAAGTTTTCAATATACGCTTGATCGTAGACAATTCGTTTATCATCGTCCATCATGGCGAAGATTTCATCGATACTTTCTACTGTCAAGGTCTTTTTGGCATCCAAATAATTTGCATAGTTGGGGTGTGCGTTATGTTTTGCGGACAAATAATTAGGAAGCGAGTAACCCCAATAATTTTGCTGATAAAACACATTGAGAATCTCATCGATAATCGTAAGCAAGGGTTTTAACTGATAATTAGCACCTAAGTTATCATTCAAATACTCTAAAAACAGTTCCGTGTTTAGATTCCCCGCGCCACGCCCCATGCCAAACACGCTAACATCAATAATGAGCGATCGCTTTGTGCGAATATCTGCTAACGCCTGCGCATTGGAGTAAGCCAACTGCATATTGTTGTGCGCATGATAGCCGATACAGATTGCCTCATTCAGATTATGTTCCACCACATAAAACAGTCTAGTCAGGTCTTTTCTTCGCATCACGCCAAAACTATCAACAATATAAAATGCGTAGGGAGCGAATTCATTGACCCGATGAATCATGTCCAAAAACTCTTCATCACTGTATGCTAAGGAAACCATTGCCTGCACGAAGACTTTATAGCCTTTTTTTTGGATAGCCTCACAGAATTCCAACGCATCAAGCATATCTCGCTTGTGGAATGCCACACGGATACCATCCACAGAGGAACCGTCATATACAGGAAGATCCTCTATGCGGTATTCTCCATAATTTACCATGCACACAAACATTTTTCCTGCACGATCTTGGGGAATAATGCGGGCAATATCTCCAAGAGTGGGATATTTCGACCGCTCGGCATCATAGGAAACCTTGTTGGTCAAGAAGCCACATTCAATAATATCCACTGAAGCCGCCACAAGGCCGCTTGTAATTTTTACAATATTGCGATGTTCAAAACGCCAATCATTACAATATCCACCATCGCGAAGTGTGCAATCCAACACTCTTATGCTCATGTTCAATCACCTTCATTATAAGGTTTATAGATTACTGATTTCTCCTGCCGCTATTTTCTCAGAAACAATGGCTCTAACGCGTTCCAAATCGTTGGGTGTATCCACCGCAACAGTTTGGGAATCTACATTAATATACTGCACCTTGTATCCGTTCTCAATAAAACGCAAAATTTCAATATCTTCTACCGCTTCCACCTTGGCTTTGCCATACTTTTTGCCGTATTCACAGTAGAATTTCAGCGCCGCAGGCTTGAATCCATAAACACAAACCTGCTTATAATAGGCATAATCCAAACTCCCCTTGGGATAAGGTGCCATGGCACGGGTTAGATAGATGCCAATGCCATCCTTATTGGTAATGACTTTGGGAACCGTGGGGTTGATTGCATCAACGGGATCATCAATCTTGGTCATTAGATTGGAGATTTCCAAATCAGGGTTATCATAGAACGGAGCGATGGCCGCCTTGATGGTAGCAGGTTCCAGCAGCGGTTCATCTCCTTGAATATTGACAATCAGATCGGCGGGCACTTTTTCGGCCACTTCGCCAACGCGGTCTGTGCCAGTCTTGTGAGATTCAGATGTCATCACCACATCTATGCCCAATTCTTTGCAGGTATCAAAGATCTTGCTATCATCTGTGGCCACGTAGACGGCATCAAAGTCATCTACTTTTTTACACTGTTGATATACCCACCAAATCATAGGTTTGCCGCAAATATCCGCTAGAGGCTTCCCTGGAAAGCGAGAAGATTTGTATCGCGCGGGAATAACACCAATTATTTTCATTGTAACATCTCCCTGTTATGATTTATGAAGTTTGGATCGAATCATGTGTGCAACATATTCGCGGTCACTTTTTTGAAGAACTACAAATACGCTAACTATAACGCTACTGATTACAGCGATAACGCCAGAGAAAATTAACATATACCAGTTATGTGGCACATAAAGTGCTCGCACGCAAAGGCAAATCAGCGAAGCAAGAACTGCGCCCATAATCGTCCGCAATGAAGGAACATGGAATGCATACCACTTCTGTTGAATGCACTTTGCTGCATAGGGGAACGTAAGACAGTAGTTGCGAACAATAATAAGCAAACTGCTAATACCTGCCACAATATAAACGCCATATTCTTTTGGTGCAATATAAATTCCCAAAACAACCAAAATCACATTTGCCACACCAAATGCCAACGAAGTAAAGGAATGGAATCGCAATTTGTTCGTAATGGTAAAAACACCAAAAACAGCCGCTGTACTGCCACTGACGAGCATGGTGCAAAGGGTCAACAAACATAAGATTTGCAAGACATTGGCTTCCAGCGTAGGCTGCCAAAGCTTATAAAAATCTGTGCCATAAGCAATAAGAAACACAATGGGAATATTGAACAACATAGCCAAAACTTTGATACTGCGTTCAATAGCCTTTTTTAAGCCAGACATATCATCTTTTGCATAAAGTTCTGTCATCTCTGGCAAAAATACACCACTAACAGAATTCAACATAGTCGTAACAGACGTAGGAATTGTTTTTGCAACTGCAAGAACTCCCATCATTTTTTCGCCCAACAACCAGTTGCTCAAAAGTAAATCAAGACCTGTGTTCAAAATGTTGTTAAGTTGAATGACAATATTCCAACTTCCCGCCTTTACCAATTCCTTAATGGCGTTAAGCTTAAAAAAGCGAGGTCTAATTTGCATTTGGGGCATGAATTTCCGTGTATAGTAGATATTCCAAGCATATAAATAGAGATTGCTGACCATCGCTCCAATGGAAACGTAATACATCTTTGCTTCCAAGAATACATAGGCACTAATCAAAAGAGCGCAACGAACAAGATTGCCTTCGATGGAACGAAGTGAACTTAGGTATAATCGGTTGGTAATGAAGGTGGCAATGGAAAACACCTCAAACAGTAGACCGAAAACAAAGTTGATGAAGACAATCGAAAAAAGGATTTTGGCATCCACAAGCAAAGCGGGTTCAATATTTAACACGTGGTCAAGATTTGCCACCAAAAATATCAGAGGAAGGGCCAAAAGGCCCGCCAAGATTGCACTTGCTCCAATGACAGAGTTGAAATAGATGTTCGCTTTTTCATAGTCATTTTGAAAAGCACAAATAGAAATAAATCTACTGCTCATAGAAGTAAGCGCCACACTGATTAAGGCAATATAACCAACGAATTGGTTTGCAAGGTTCACAAAACCATTGGCTTCTACACCAAGCATTTTCGTGATGTAAGGAGAAAGAAAAAAACTAATGCCAAACCCCATGCCGTAGGTAAAAATGCTGGCTATTAAATTCTTTGCAAGTTTACTCTTGGGTTTCATTCTCGTTCCTCAGAACCTCCTCGTAGGGCATTCTTGGCAAGCAGTCCAGCAAGCCTCCAACTGTGCAGTTTACTAATTTAATGTTTTTGCGGTTTGCATATTCACCAAAAATTCGGTATGCGCGAAACACCTCAGAAAAACTCTTTAATTCGTCTTCCATATGAATGGAAGCGTTTCTTTTTTGCATTCTGTTTTTTTCGTTTTCAGAAATGGCATAGGCATATTCGGCACCATTGCCATCATTAAGTCGCGTGTTCACCGCTGTTACTACATTGGTGCAATCGCATCCCAAAAGATAAATTTCCGAAAAGCCCATGTAAATTGCCAGGGCAATGGCATAATGCACCACAGTATGTAAATTGGGAAGAAATTTAGAAAAATCGAAATCTAAATCGTAGTTTTCTGTAAAAGCAAGGCGATGGGCAAAATAATTCAGATTGAGTACTTTATCGAGTTCAAATTCTTGCGCAAAATCGAAGCCCTCAGCGGCAAAAAACACATCAGGACGATTATCGTCTGTATTGATTTTCTGCATAAGCTGGTAAACTTCCATATCTCCTGCATCGTCCCGTTTTAGGGAAAAAAAGGTGGGATCTGCAAAAAAATGATAGTTGCTATGAATCGCAGGATACACGGGATTTCGCATAATCTGATTGCAGGTGAAAACATATTCATTTTTCAGCAGAGTAAGGTCTTGCTGTTTCAAAGACGGACCATTTCCAATGATGAAACACCGCTTACCTGCGTGAATGTTTTTATATTTTGCATTCTGTTGAACAAAGTCGCTGAGCACACGATTTTGCTTTTTAAATTTTCTCCAGCCAGATCCAAGGAGAACGCGATTCCACCGGTCTTCTCCAAGAGCTCTTGTAATCATCATTCTCAATTCAATCATTGCACTCACTTGCATTCACCTCATCTACTTGATTTTGAAATGCGCTTTTTTACTTGCTTTCTAAGGTAACGAATTTTATTCTTCCAAATACGCCAAAACGGGATTGCTACAACCTTGCGAATATTCTTTTCTAACTGCTCACTTGTTAAAATTGGATGGTACAAATTCTTAGCAACAAAGGGATTCAATGCGCCTTGGTAGGCAAAATCTTCCAAAACCACATACCAAACGGTTGATAAAGGATTCCCTTTATGTATGGTTGCTTCTATTTCTTGAAAATGGCTTTCAATCCACTGGTAATCCTGCACATTTCGAATAAAGCGAATGTACAGTGTTGGCTTTTCGCCCATACGATAAAAACGGGCATATCTGCGCTGATATTTCTTCTGAACTTGTTCCAATTGCCGTTCCACGCTCCCCCGTTGGGGGAAAAAATCATGATAATGATCTAAGCCTGTTCCCGTGTCATGATAACAATTCTCATGTTCTGCATCTTGTTGCACATTGTTAGAAATCAAGGCATCCCGAAAGTGATTATCGATTAGGCGAATGACATCTGAAAAATTGCTGATAACCCAATCAAAAGGATAACTCTGTTCGCGGATACCCATTCTTTCCAAGTCTTTTGCCACATAACAATTAAAGCCCAAGGAAACGACACTATGATATTTCTTCATGGGCACTCCCCCGCAGTAATAGATTTGCCACAAACTCTGGCGTGCTTTCGTGATAGTTCTGCTCAATTTCAGAAAACGGAACACGTGAGTACTTGTGAGATTTACAGAATTCCGCAATTTTCTGCACCGACTCATCAGACAATTTTTCTTCCGTTAAGACGTTCAGGTGCAGTGGATAGTGTTCCAAATATTGTGCGCAAGCGCTGAATGCAACAGGGTGCATATTCAAAATCGGCTTGCCTGTGCTGATATAGTCGTTAATCTTACTAGGCAACATATTGGCGGACAAATTGTCCACATTGACTAAAATATCCGCTTGCACTGTCATTTGTTCTGCAAATGAGGCAGGATGGTAGCCGTGATAAACAATGGAGGGACATTTTTGTGTCCATTCCTGAATCATATCCAAACAACCGCCACCTACGATATGCAGCTGAATTTGCGGGTCATTCATTCGAGAAATCAAGTCAAATAGCGGAAGAGGGTTGCGAATATCCTCATAAAAGGTCCCTGTAAACAACAAGTTCACCTTAGTGTTATCCAAAGAAAGCCCTTCATTTTGAATGGCAGAGGTTATTTTGCGAACATTGGGGAAATTGGCAGGTATCATTTTATCCACAAATTGCGCTAATAGATTGCTCTGATTTTCCTTGTAAACCAATTTAGGAACAACCGCATACTGAATGAAGCGATACCACTTTGTTTCTTTCTGTGCCAAATTTTTCTTTCCCTGATAGGCAGCAGAATGATTCGTGAGGTTGGGATCTAACTGATACCAAATGGTAGGAATTTTCGTCTTAGTGCGCATAAGGGCTGTTGCCACATAAAAGGGAGATGTAATAGCAATGATTCTGTCAAATTTTTCCCTGTGTAGCAAGTGGCGAAATTCTCTAACATACAAAAGTTCTTTTTGGTCAAAAAACCTTGCACGTATCCACCGAACACACGTACCAAAAAACCACAGTGGATGGTGAAGAATTACTTTGACTTTCCCTTGCGCGGTATTTGCCCGTTCAAAGAGACGGTTGATTTCCCCGCGTTTGGGCGGGCAAAGATTTACAATGCGGTGGTAGTGAATGCCATCCATATTCTCCCGCTTATCGCACGCCTGAAAAGCCATGCCGAGGAGTGTTACCTCATGTCCTTGTCGCACAAGTTCACCGGCAAGTAATTTTGCGATATTGGAATTAGCATCATCGTTAGGGGTTATACTGCCTAACGCAATCAAAATCTTCATGATATCATTCCTTGTTTGCATGTTTGCAAGATGCAAATACACGTTTTGTTCCTACTAAAAGCACTCTAAGTAATTCTACATTGATAACAATCATCACGATGGAAAGTAAAAGCGACGCAATCTTGCTAAAGGGCACACTCTTGATATAAGGTAGTACATACTCATTCACTGCCAAGAGGATGAACTGGTGGGTTAGATAAATCTCATAACTTCTTGTGGAGAGGTAGTGCGTCAGTCGGTCATTGGTACCGTTTTTCAGCACTTTCATCCCCATAAAGAACAGCCAAAGTCCCAAAAGGCACTTGGTTGTCGTGACAAAAATCCCGTCATAGAGGGAGTACAGTTGGGCGTTTACAAAATCGTAACCATCCAAGTAAAGGCGGAGAATGGAGAAAAGCACTGTGGGGATTGCCCAAAGGGCAGGAACTTTGCCCGTGATGGGTTCGCTTTGGGTGTGGAAATACATGTAGGTGAGCAGGAACAAAGCGAGATTGACACCATAGGCACTCTTCCCCACCAAGGTCATGAGCGCCAAACCCAAAAGGGAAATCAAAACGGTCCACAGCCAGCGATTGCGGTTGCGAGAGAGACTATCCATCAAGGGGACAAGGAGATAACAAATAAGAATGACGGTAATATACCAAAAATGTCCCAATCCCAAAATGCCACTGGGGGCAAAGCCAGCCAATCCAAGAGCGTAAAGCAGAATGGCGATAGGGGCAATATGAATTCTCAGCACCAACAGCACTAGCACGAGGCAGGCGGTGTAAATCCACATGGGAATCATAATGCGCAGGATGCGTTTTTTGTAGAACTGCCAAACATCCCCACGGGAGGAGAACTGTTTTTGGCTCATGAGGTAGGCGCTGAGGACAAAGAAAATCTGCACGCCCGTGTTGAGCCAAAACGCCACATCCAACAGACCGATGATTTGGGAAAAGTGGCAAAACACAATCATGACCACCGCCACGGCTCGTATGAAATTGAGACGGCTGTCCTGTTGCATCACGATACCCCTTACTTTTCAGAAAGAATTTTATCCCGCACTTTGTTTTTGGCGTTTTCCCATTTGTCGCCAAAGAGTTTGCGCATGGCTTTGGAAACTGCCATGGCGGGCACAACAGCAATCTTCCACCAGAGGGCTTTTTCCCGTTTTTTGGAAGCTTCGCTTTTCCACGAGCCTGCAAACCAGTGGATGGTGGCGGTGTCCTTCATATAGACCGCATCGTCCACCTTTTTGTGCAGGGGGCAAAAAACATTTTGAGGATACAGGGTGAAGCCTGCCACTGTTTGTTTTTCCCCGTTGGGCGCAAAGCCTAAGGGAGTGAGCATATTGGTGATGGTAATGACATTGGTGGTTAGATCCAAAGAGCCATCCTCTTTCACAAAGGGGCGGTCTTTGTAATATGCCAAAAGGTCACCAAAAAGCGGAAAATCCTTTTCCGATGCCATAATGCCAGTGGGGATGCGCTCTTTACTTTCAAAACCCGAAAAGGCTTCCTCGTGGAGGTATTCGTCCAAACTTTTCCGCACTTCCACATCGGTGTCCATATAGATACCGCCGTGGTGGTACATAGCCCAAAGGCGGACATAGTCCGTAACAAAGGCAAATTTTCGTGCCTCGTAGGCCTGCTTCACATAGAGGTTGGAATTGATATCGAAATTATCCTCGTTCCACTCGATGATTTCATAATCGGGGCAGAATTTCTTCCAGCTTTCGATGCACTTTTGCGTCAGTTCGGGCTTTTCGCCACGACCAAACCAGCAATAGTGGATTGTTTTTGGAATCATTGGGCTGTTCCCTTCTCTACCCGTTTGAGAAAACGGTTTTTTAGGCACATGGCAGGCAATCTTGTCAGTGCAATGAGCAATTTCCCTTGGGGGAATGTGAGCAGTTTTTTCTGTTTGGACAGAAGATAATACACATTGGTCAAGATGGCGAATTTCACTTTTGTTTTTAGATTTTTGGCCTGAAGCATGGTCTTGTAGTAAGTATCTGCCGTGCCGTTAGGGTTCTCCCGCAGGAGTTTGTGGTACTTGGATGTTAAGCCATCGGGCAGATACTCGCACAGATACAGCACTTCATCCACCAAAAGCATTTCGCCGTAGGTATCGATATCGCAGTACAGATTCATTTCAGGCATGAAGCGCTCGTTGGGATAGGTTTTGAACAGATTCTGCTTGAGAATCTCCGTGCGGAAAAACAGCACTGTATCGCCATAGAATCCGTGGACTGTGGTAAGGTCGCACATGGTTGCGCTCTCAAGCTCTTTCGGCCAAGTGCCACAGATGGGCTTGCGGGATTCAAAATCCCCACGCTTTGCCAAGATGCCCGTGTAGCGCGCGTTCTGCTTTTCCTGCCACACACCCACGGCAGTTTCAATGGCGGTTTCTGTGAGCATATCGTCTGAATCCAAACAGACCGTTAAGTCGCCCCGAGCCTGCAAAACGCCTGTATTATGGGCAACATGTTTGCCACCATTTTCCTGTTTTATGTAGATAATTTCAAAGCCGAGGCTTCTGTCAAAGGTGCTGACCAAGGCTTCTGTATTGTCCGTTGAGCCATCGTCTACGATGATCCACTCGAAATCCTTGCAAGTTTGTTTTGCAAGACTTTCGTAGCATTTATTCAGAATGTATGCGCGGTTATAGGTGGGGGTAATCACACTAATCAACATACCATTCTCCTCAGTTTAAATAGGCTTTGCGTCCTTTTTTCATATATTGGTAGCCCTTCCAAAGGGAAATGCCACCGAGAATGCCTTTGCGTTTGAGAAACACAAACAGCAAGGCAAAGATAAAAAACCATGTTTTATAAATTCTGCCGAAGGCAGCGCCTTTGATGTGGAGATAGTCCGCCACTTCATCATCATTTTGCACGGTATGGGCTTCCACAGCGAAGCAGATGGTTTGAGGCACATGATAAATTTTCAGCCCCGCACGAAGCGCATCTGCCAAAAAGGCGTTTTCTTCCCCTGAGGGGAACTCTGCGCCCAAACCAAGGCGCTCATCAAAACAAAGTCCCGCCTGTAACACCCGTTCTCTGCGGAAGGTGATTTCCACCGAGGCGGCTTTGCTGATATTCCATAGGCGCATACGCAAATCGCGGTTGTATCGGGCGCGGGTTTCCTTGCCCTTTTCATGGGTGAATCGAAAGACGATGATGTCTGCATCGGGATGGGTTTCATAAGCCTGAGAAATGATTTTCTCATAGCCATCCAAATACTCCACATCGTCATCGCCCATAATGCAAATATCCCCTGTAGCATTACGAAGGAGCATATTGCGACTGCGGCTGAGCCCTTTTTCGGGAGTGGAAAGAACCTGCGCACTTAGACCATTGGAAAGTTCCACTGTTTCGTTTTTTGCATCCCGATTTTGATTGACCACCAAGCAAGGTGCTTTCATATGTAGGTCGTTCAAAAAGGTGAATTCATCACGATTCATGGTGGAAACAATGTGTTCCAGTTTCATCATTGACACCCTTTCCTTACGCCCCACTGGAAGAACAGCGTTCTGACAATGGGCACTTTTCGTAACAGCACAGACCCCAAGAAGGAAAGTAGTACCGTGGCAAGGATTTTTGCCACCAAGAGGAGAAGATTTTCCGTGCGGAACACGGTATATTCCAGTGCGGTGAGGATGAGCATGTGCAGATAGTAAATGCCCAAGGCATTTTGGGAGAGAATGGTTGCCGTCTTTTGCAGTTTCTCTCCCCTGCCCTCAAAGCCGTTTTGCAGGAGCAGGAACACTCCGCTGGCACCTAAGACCACCGCGGGGGTCAAATAGGACTGGTAGAAATATCCGCCATGTGCGCCATCCTTACTCAAAAACCATTCCGCCCCAGCGCCCAAAAGCACCAAGACAGCACCTATCAGCGCCATGAAAAGAGCCTTTTTTTGAGAAACCTCTTTGCCGTATTTTTGCAGGTAATGCCCCAGCAAAAAGTAGCCAATATAACCCTCGCAGAGGATGAGATCCACATGGGAGGAAATAGAAAACTGCGGAAGAATGTAGGACACCGTGGGAATCACAATGGCGAAGATGCCCCAAAGAAGCAGGGCATATTCCAGCATCCGCTTTGTAAGGTTCTGCACCAAGGTTTGCAAAATAGGCAGGAGCAGATAGATTGCCAGCAAGGTGTACATGAACCAGAACTGATAATAGGCAGGTTCCCAAAGGAGGGAGAAAAATCCATGGATGGAAACCTCTGTTTTTCCCATGACCATACGCGCCACCACATACACAATGCTCCAAAGCACAAAGGGCACAGCCTGCTTGGGAATGCGCTTGGTGTAAAGTTCTCTTAGAGAAACAGGTTCTTTCTGGCCCAAGAGCAGTGCCCCCGAGAGCATGAAAAACAGTGGTACAGAAATGGTGCAAAGGGCGCAAATCAGCATGACGCAAAGCCATGAGGCAGAGCCTTGATTCTTGCCCAAGAAGGACACATTGGCATGAATCATGACCACCATGCAGATGGAGAAAAAGCGCAAAAGGTCATAGCCTGTGTTTCGTTTGACTGCTGTCATGCTCATTCACCCTCTTTCAGTGTAGTTTGAAGCGCAGGAAATAGTAAAGCCACAGAAGGCTTATTCTGCGTTTTTGAATCTGTTTGTAGATGAGTTTTTTTCGCTTGTCCGCCACCGAGTAGGAGGCGAAGGCCTTTTTGACATAGGGATGGCGCAGAATATCGCGAATCTCTTTATATGCGCCCTTCTGTTTACGGCAAGCATTACCCACGCATTCGTGGTAGTAACAGCGCTGTGTTACCATGAGTCGCTGGTGTAACTCCTCTGCATTGGGCAAGGTGTCAATGACTTCACAAACGCAGTCCACCAAGGCGATGCGTGACGCCAACATATTCTCCTTATAGGAGTAGAAGGAGTGCATGATGGAGTTTTCGTTGCAGGTGTAGAAATACAGCGCCTTGTCGCAAATGACAGCCTTTTTGCAGTGGGCAAGGTAGCGCAGAGAGAAGACCAAATCCTCCGCAAAGTGAAACTCCGTAGGGAATTTTATCTCATGTTCGTCAATGATGGACTTTTTGTACAGTCCACGGCAGACACTGCCCCATTGGGGCGCAGTGGTATCATCATCGGTGCGGTTGCCAATCATGGAGGAAATGAGAATGCAGGAAACATCATCATCGCAGAACACAGCGCCATCTGCCCACGGGAAACCGAAGTTTCTGCCATCCCGCTGGCTGTAAATATCGCAGAGGGCCACATCGGCATTGGCTTCTTCCATGTAGGAAAGGAGTGTGGCATACATCTCCTCATTGGGCAAATCGTCCGAGTCGCAAAAGGCGAGGTACTCCCCTGTTGCCAAGGCGATGCCCTGATTTCTCGCTCCGCCAGGACCGCCATTGGGCGCATCCTCGGATGTGCGATGGTAGACAATATTCTCATGTTGCTGTGCCAAGGCTTTGCAAATAGACGGGGAATTGTCCTTAGAACCGTCATCCACTAAGATGATTTCCAAATTCCCGTGGGTCTGTTTCTGCAGTGCCTCCACCGTGCGGGCAATATACGCTTCACTGTTGTAAACGGGCACAATCACACTGATTTTCTTCATGTTACATTCCTTCCAAAGGGTCGTCCCACGAGTGGCCTGCGTCAATGCAGTGGTAGCCCAGTTTGCTCAGGCGATAGACCAGCGCCTTGCCCGCAGGACCTGCGGAAAGGGTGATGCAGACATCCTCAGCTGTCCATTTCTCCTGTTCGATGACCTGCAAAATCGTCTTTTCCAAAGTGTCCGCCTCAGCATAGGCATTTTGGGCAGGACACTGGACAAAGCGCACATTTTTGCCGTAGGTTTGGGCAAATTTTCCCGCATACTTTTCTTGATTATGGACGAAAATCACATTTTGAGGGGCGTATTCGTTCTTCCACAGTTGGCTGTATATGGCAAAGTTTTCCTTGGCGAACAGGAAGGAGTCGCCATAGGGGATATCCCTGCGGAAGGTCTTTTGGAACTGCAAACGACTTTCCGCCCAAGAGGACACATAGACCCGCTTTTTCATGAGTTTGAGACCGCTGACGGTCATAAAATCCTTGGGCACTGCCAAGAGATAGGGGCATGTCAGGGGGTCTTTTTCATACTTTGCCTTGATTTCGTCAAATTCGGCTTTCAGGGCAGGAGACCATGCCTGATAGTGGATGTCTTTTCCCCGATAGATGCCGAATTCTCCATCGCCAAAGCGGATGAGGGACTTTCCCTGTTGCAGAAAGTCTGCCGTATCGGCACTGGACATAATATCCGCTTTGACACTGGGAAAAGTGGCAAAAAGCGAATACAGCACGCTAGCCCAAATTTTGATTCGTTTCAGCAGGACCACGGGTCATTTCCCCTTCTGTTAATTGGGTTTGGGTTTGCATCATGGTGCGATAGCGGAAGATAATGATGCCCATGAGCACTTGCGGAATAATAGTACATGCTTCAATGCCGATGAGGAACACGTCCGCGCCATTGAGCATGAAACAGCCCAAAAGAGCAATGGTGCAACCAAGGGCAATTTTGTCCTCGTGGGTGGCGATGAGTTTTCGCGCCATCTCAAAAATGCGGATGTAGAAGGCATACAGCAGCGCAGTACCAAGGTAACCATAAGTTAGAATTGACTGGTAGAACATGTTGTGTCCGTGACCAACGAGAACGCCATTGCCAAAGAACTTGTGGAAGATACTCATGTTAGAGATGAATATCTTCACTTCTTTTAAGAAGGCAATTCGCATGGCCATGGTCCACGTTTTGTCGGAATATTGCTCTGTGTAGTCCGTGAGAATATCCGAAATCCAAGGGGTTTCAAAGCCCCATTCCATAATAGCGGCGGCGAAGATGGTATAGACAAGGGTGAGAAGGTAGATGGTGCGGAAGAAGTTTTTGTTTTTATACCATTTCTTGGGAAGCAGCAACAGAATGGTTGCCAGCGCTGTCACAATGGCAACGTTGCGGGATTCGGTCTGTCGAGAAAACATAAAGCCGATGAGTAGAAGCACCATGGGAAGGATTTTCTTCTTGCGACAGGCATACCACACAAAACCCACAGAAATACACATGTAACTCCAAAAGCCGATGGAGTTAGAGTTGAGTTCGCCTAAAACTTGGAAATTCTTCTGCAAGAAAACCAACGCAAAGCCGATTAAGAATGCCCACTGGAAGGTCTTATCATTCTCTTGGTTGTCCAAATGCAGTACAGACACAGCCAAAGGCAGGATGAGAGAAATACTCAAGAGAATGACACTCTTGATATTGCCTGTGCGGAGACCACCAACCAAGGAAAAGCCTGTGAGTACCAAGGCAAACAGCAGAAGCCACGGGTCTGTTTTCCGCCAACGGAGCAACAGAAACAGATAGCAAAAACCTGCTATGAGCAGTTCTAAACCACCGTAGAGCATGGTTACTGAGTTGGCATAGGTCGCCATGATGACCGTGCCCATCAGCACCGCGAAGAACAATATTTTATTTGCGCTGATTTTCTTCATGGTTTCACCTTACACCTTTGCCTGTTCTGAAGAGAAGAGGGTCTCTATCCTCTTGTATGTCTTTTTTCTGTGGAAGAGTTCTTCTGCCATTTTTCGGGCATTTTGTCCCATGCGCGTACGGAGAGAATCATCTTCCATGAGGGTCTTGATGGCATTTGCCACATCTTCTGCGCTACCCACAGCGCAATTAAGACCGCACTGATAACGCTCTACCAAGGTGCGATATTCGGGGCACTCTTGGGTGTTGACCACGGCTTTGCCCGTGGCAGCATAGTCCGCGTGTTTGTTAATAATGCTTTGGGCCGCTCCTTTGACAATGGGATTGACCAACATGTCGCAGGAAACCAAATAACGACACATTTCATCGTAGGGCAGACGGCCTGTGAAAAGGACATCCAAGCCCTTTTCCTGCGCCATAGCTTCAAAAGCGGATTTCTGCGGGCCATCCCCAAGGACGATAAATTTAGGAGTTGACTCTCCCCTGTTTTTGAGAATCTCCAAGGCACTGAGCACACAGGGAATATCGTAACTGGCGCCCAAGGTACCACAGTAGCCCAGATAGAGTTTGCCCTCTTCCTTTTGGAAGGGCGCATCCCCTTGGGCGAAGGAATCGAAGGTGTCCAAATCTGTGCCAAGATACACCACATGGGCTTCTTTGCAGTTCTCGTTGACTTTCATGGCGCGGTCGGCATAGATTTGGGAGACCGCCACAATTTCGTCTGCAGAAGCGTAAATTTCATCTGCCTTGCGCTTCCACGGATAGAAGAGTACTTTCCCCACCAGAGGAATGGGCAGTACCATCTGGAATGCCTCGGGCCACAGGTCCTGCACATCGATGATAAACTTGACCCCATGCTTCTTTGCATACTGTGCAGCAACATATGCCACATCCAAAGACGGCACGGCGCAGTAGATGACATCAGGCTTTTCCGCTTTTTCCAAATACTGCTTTACATTTTCAGCAAAGACCTTGTGGCTACGAATGCGGGAAAGAGAGACATTCTTCCCATAGCCAGGCTCATGACACATTTGCAAGGAATATTTGACGTCAGTCATGTCATTTTCTTCCCGTTGCGTCTTGGTTGTATGCGAAAATGATGTAGTTACAACAGTAACATCGTGATTTTCGCTCAGCATATTTGCCAAATATTTAAATCTGTTATTACCTTTTTCATTGGGTGTATCTGTGAAATGTGCAATCATGCAAATTTTCACGGTATCACAAGCCCCTTTCTTACACAAGCAACGTGCCTTTCAAGCACTGTTGGATTGTCCCTCCCATGGCAACTTTGTACTGTTCGTTGCCGTGTGTGAGATCAATGGTGCGAATCGCCGTGCTATCATAGAAATAGCGGATACTCTCGTTGAGGAGTAAGACGCCTGGACTATACCGGCTAAAAGTATCATCAATAGCAAGCCGAGGAATCACAACCTCACAGTCCTTGTAAAGGGCATCAAAATACCCTGCAATTTGTCCATCAATCCGCAACACAAAGCTTTTCACTTCTGGAAATTCTTTGTGAAGAATAGTCCCCACATCGATGTATCGAATAAAAAGCCGATAAAGATATCCGCCAGCTTTTCGGTAGTGCTTTACCTGACGATCGGCATAAATTTTCAAGAGTTTATGCCGCAGATTGCGAGACATTGCATGATGGTCAACAACTTGCAACTCGAAAGTTTTTTCATCTTTTTGCAGTCTGTTATATGCGGTACGAAGATTCTGTCTGGTGTTTTTGCTCAGAGATGCAGAGTATTCTTCAAAATCATTGGGCAGAGAAATCACGACACAGGGAGTGAACTGTCTGTCTTTTGCAGATTGAGATAGATATTGCCCTAAGAGAGATTCTTGCCGAATATGGCAACAGGAAATCTTTGCATTGGGATGAGCATCAGAAAACACCGAAAAGCATTCGCCCATCTTTTCCAATGTCATATCCTCTGCATAGATTGCGTCCAAATAGCCGCAACCGGTTTTGTAGCCAAACAAGGTGTAATCGTGACCAAACCAATCATGGAACAAGGGCAAAATCATAATGGGCGCATCATCTTCCAAAAACAGAAAGAATTCCGGGTTTTGCCGTAAAATAATTTTATACGGAAGAATGTGCTTTGCAATCATGCGAGCATAAGCAGGAGACTGATACACCGTTGCGTTAGGATTGTTCCCCCAAAGATTCTCCCATGCTTGCATGACGGAAGCAAGACTATGATATTTTCGCAAATGAATCATGTAATCGCTCCAATTTCTTATGAACGAATGTATTGATTTCCTTTTTCGCTGATGATTTTGGCGGGCACGCCTGCAATGGACACGCCCGTTTGCAGAAAATCCTTGTTGACCACTGCGTTGGCGCCGATGGCGCAATCATCTGCAATTTGAATTTTGCCAAAGATTTTTGCGCCAGGTCCAATCCAAACATTGTTGCCCAAGGTGGGAACACCATCGTAACCAGCGCCAATATTGACCCCTTGATGGATATCGCACCAATCCCCAATTCGTGCTTCGGAATTCACAACAATATTGCCGTAGTGATTAATCCGCAAGCCTGCGCCAAAGACATTGGGCGGAATTACAAAGCCAAGTTTATAGGACATCTGCCGATGACGCACTTTCCAAAAGAGGGTTGCAAATTTGTTGTGAGTTACATTCAGGTGATATTCATAGCGGCGCAAAATCCGTTCAAAGCGCCAAACCTCTTTGCCCAAGAGCACCACTTTTCTGGGACGCAATCCCAAGGCGCAAGCATCTTTTTCCAGATATTCCTTCAAATCCTGCTTGGAAGAAATCATGGTTTCACCTCATTTGTGTTTTGCGCGGTAGGCAGGAAAAAAGTCTCCACTTGGTTCCACACCTGCTGCTTGGCACAATTTTTGATAGGCTTCTACATGCCAAATCTTTTTGCCGAGATAAAATGGAAATTCTGTGTTTTTCGCAAATTTTTTCTTAAAGCAGTACAGCGGATCTTCCGTGGAGGATGAAACGCCACCGCCATAATGAATGACAGAACAGCCGTGTTCCTTGCCCCAAAGTGCCGTGCCATATTTGAGAATATAGGCTGGGGATAAGGGTAAATACTCTGTGTCTGTGCCCGACAAGTGGGCATGAATCACATTGTTGGTCAAAAAGTACAGCCCCGCAGCAATGGTTTTCCCCTCGTATTTCACTTCTGCCAAAAGAACATGGTCTTGAAAAAACCGCAAAATATCCTCAAAATATGACTTCTCAAAGAAATAGAATTCTTCTGCCTGTTTGCGTTCCATGTTCAGATAGTAAATTCGGATGAATTCATCCAAATTTTCGGGGCTTTGGGTCATCTGAAAGGTAACACCTTGTTTTAAAACGCCACGGATTGTTTTGCGACAACTTTTAGAAAACTCCGCTTGCACAGGGTCATCATAATCCTTTAGATTTGTGCCCAAGGTGTGGCGGTTGAGGGTTGCGTTGTAAACTTCCGCAAAATCCTTGCCGTTGTCACTCAAAGGATAAAACCGCACAAACTCGCTGACAATTTGATTCTCTGCGCAATATTGGGTGAAGCTTCGTTCAAACGCTTTGGTGAGGTCTTCTTTGGTATAGCCCTCTGCCACGCTAATGACTCTTGGACCGCCATAGCCATAGGGTGTGATTAAATCGAAATAGGTTTCCCCATCCACTTTCTGTGGCACCTCACGCTTGATGAAAAGGTGCGCCACCTCTCCCTCAGGACCTTGGTACGTCCACTGACAAGCAACGCCATTTTCCATTTGCTCGTACAGTTTTGCGTATTGAAACTCAAAATAGATATCTGTCATGTCGTCATCTCCGTTAACAAGGAAGATTCAGATTATTTGCTTGCGCCCACCTCAGTTTTGGCATCCAGTTCCGCCTGACGAATTTTCGCCAAGTTTCCTTCGTAGTTCAGCACTACACCTTCTGTTTTGATGAACGCCTTTTTCACAGTTTGGAAGATGATTTTGACATCACCCCAGAAAGTGATATTTTCAACATACTTCAAATCCCATGCGAATTTCTCTTCCCATGTGACGAGGTTGCGTCCGTTGACTTGGGCAAGACCCGAAAGACCGGGACGAACATCGTGCCGATGCCGTTCTTCCTCCGTGTAATACGGCAGATAGGAAACCAAAAGAGGACGAGGACCGATGATACTCATATCCCCCACCAAAATGTTGAGCAGTTCCGGCAGTTCATCCAAGGATGTGGCACGGAGAAACTCGCCGTATTTGGTCAGTCGCTTCTCATCGGGAAGCAGGTTGCCGTCTGCATCTTTTTCGCAGGTCATGGTACGGAATTTAATGAGGCGAAAAATCTTCTCATTCTTCCCAGGGCGCAGTTGGGTGAAGAAGGGGTTGCCTTTCATCTTTACCGCACCCAGTACTGTGAGAATCACAAGCACCGGAGAAAGCACCGAAAGTGCCATGAGGGAGAGGAGAAAATCCATCACCCGTTTGAGACATTTTGCATACATGGAAGTGACTCCTTACTGAAAGCAGGAACGGACAATCTCGATGACCTTGTCCTGCTCTTGTGCTGTCATCTTAATATCGCTGGGCAAGCACAGACCGCGGGCGAACAAATCCGCGCCCACATCCATACCCTCGCCTGCGATATAGGCATTGGTCTTACAGCGACCGCTTCCCTCGCGGGTGACAAATTCGTGCATGCGATACATGGGTTGCATGTGCATGGGCTTCCACAAGGGACGACCCTCAGCATTGTATTTTGCGAGAGTTTCCAAAATTTCCGTGGGGCAGGTCTTGCCCGCTTCTTTTCTGTAGAGCGCCTTAGAATCATCCCGCACCTGCTGGCACATGGCATCCCGATCCACAATCATGGCGGAAAGCCAGTAGTTGGGTTCTGTGCCCTCCACCACGGGATTCATCTTTGCAGGTAAATCGGAAAATGCCTTTTCATAGCGCTCATAGATTGCCTTTTTGCGAGCAATATGTTCTTCTAAGTACGGATACTGACCGCGGATGACACCTGCGATGACATTGCTCATGCGGTAGTTATAGCCCACTTCTTCGTGCTGATACCAAGGGGCATTTTCACGGCTTTGGGTGGACCATTTGCGGGCTTTGTTGGCCACCTCAATGGCATTGGTCAGCAGGCAACCACCGGAAGAACCAGTGATAATCTTGTTGCCGTTATAACTGATGGCGGAATAGTCACCGAAAGAACCGCACTGCTTGCCGTGGATGGTAGCGCCCATGGCTTCGGCGGCATCCTCAATGAGAAGTGCGCCATGTTTCTCACAGATTTCCTTGATGATATCCATGCGACCAGGGAAGCCGTAGAGTTCCGCAGAGACCACCAGTTTTACATCGGGGTACATCTGGAATGCTTTTTCCAGTGCCACAGGGTCCATGTTCCAAGAGGATTCTTCCGTATCGACAAACACAGGGATACCACCCTCGTACACCACGGGGTTTAAGGTAGCATCAAAGGTCATATCGGAGCAAAAGACCCGCTTGCCTTCCAATGCGCCATGGCTGATGGCGGGCTTGCCGTAGAGGGTTTCGCCAGCATGCTTTACAGCGAGATGCAAAGCGGCGGTACAGCAGGACAAGCCAACGGCATATTTCATTTCCGCTTTCTCCGCGGCGATGCGTTCTACCTCGTTAATGTTCTCGCCCACGGTGCTCATCCAGTTGGTATCGTAAGCCTCTTGAACATACTTCATTTCTTCCCCGTGCATGGTGGGGGTGGCCAGCCACAATTTCTTTTCAAATGCTTCCATAATGCATCCCTCTTTTGAATTTTTTTCACAGGAACATGACGCAGGTCTGATTTTACCGAAAAATATTGTAAAAAATTGGAGAAATTAGGTCAAAATCGCGCATTTTTCGCACAATTTGACACGCTTTTTACAAAAATGGGCATAATAAGGCATATTATTACTCATACATTGTACATTATATATAAAAGAATTGCAAGTTTTTCGCCAAAAAATATGCAGTTTCTCCCACACTTTCATGCCGAAAAAATTACCAGCGATTTTGTCGGTTATTTGCAAATTCATGGGGTAATCTATTGGTGCGGTACCCAAATAAATCATTTTCTTAAAAGGAGATGCAACTATGAGTTTCAAGTCTAACAACCAGCTGAACATTCCCGAAGCACGGGACGCTATGAACAAGTTCAAGATGGAAGCCGCTCGCGAAGTGGGCGTCAACCTGAAGCAGGGCTACAATGGCGACCTGTCCAGCCGTGAAGCCGGCTCCGTGGGCGGCCAGATGGTCAAGAAAATGGTAGAAGCTTACGAGCGTTCTATCCACTAAGGGAAAAGAAAAAGGAGCACCCAAAAGGGTGCTCTTTTTTTTACAAAAATAACGAAACGGCACAATAAACCAAAAGCAGTGCCATAAGGGTATTTGTCATTCGCGCATACTTGGAGAACAGCAGTTTGAACGCCGAGCCGAACAGTGCCCACAACAAGGTGCAAACAAAACCCACAAAAGCCAAAAGTAGGGCAAAAGCTATTAAACTCAGCCATTTTCCAGAGAAATGTGGCAATATGTAGGTCTGCATAGACACGATGCAGTTGAGGTAAATCTTAGGGTTTACAAACTGTAAAAGCAGTCCCGAAAGGAAGTTTCCTTTGCCCGCACTTTTCTCTTCCACATCGCTACTGCGAAATGTTTTCCAAGCCAAAAACAGCATATATCCCGCGCCTAACAGGAGCATTGGCAGTTTGATTTGCGGAAACAGCGTAGACAATGTGGAACAAAACACCGCGCTCAGCAGTGCCACAATGGAAAAACCAAGCCATACACCAAAATTAAAGCCGATGGCTTTGCGCACTCCCAATCTTCCCGCATTGGACATAGACATTAGATTGTTCGGCCCAGGTGTAATAGCCATAACACCTGCATAAGAAAGAAATTGTCCCCAATGAAACATGTTGCTCCCCCATATAAAATTCGGAGGCAAAGAACAGCTTTGCCTCCGAAGTATGTTTGCTGTTTATTTCAGCGTTCGTATTCAAATTCCCAGTCGTAAATGCTGACAATGTCGCCATCTTCAATGCCCATTTCCTCTAGGCGCTCAAAGAGACCACTTTTGCGCAATTGACGGTCAAAATACATGCGGGATTCATAATCGGCAAAGTTAATATCCCCCATGAGGCGCTCCAGCCATTTGCCAGAGATGAGCCACAGGTCATCTTCCTGCTGGATGGTCAGTTCTTGGCTGTCCCCTGCTTCTGCCAAAGGTTTGACATATTCGGGTTCAAAGACCCGAACGGGGGGCAGATGAGAAAGTTTGCCAGCCACGGTTTTCATCAGTTCCCGCGTGCCTTGGGTGGTAGCGGCAGAAATTTCATAGAATTCGTAGCCCCGTTCCTCCACATAGGCGCGCAGACGCTCCAAATTGTCACTATCGGGAGGCAAAAGGTCCAATTTGTTGGCGGCAACCAGCATGGGGCGGGATGCCAATTCAGGGCTGTACGATGCCAGTTCCTCGCAGATTTTCTGAAAATCTTCCACAGGGTCGCGACCCTCACTACCGGAGACATCCACAATGTGGATAAGCAATCGGCAGCGGTCAATGTGCCGCAGAAAATCGTGACCCAAACCTGCACCCTCGGCTGCGCCTTCGATGATACCGGGAATATCCGCCATGACAAAGGAGACGCCTTCGTCCACATAGATGACACCCAAGTTGGGATACAGGGTGGTAAAGTGATAGTTGGCGATTTTGGGATGGGCGTTGGAGGTAACAGAAAGTAGGGTGGATTTGCCCACATTGGGGAAGCCCACAAGACCCACATCCGCTAAAAGTTTCAGTTCCAGCACCACATCGTGACTTTCACCGGGAAGCCCGCCCTTAGCAAAGCGGGGCACTTGACGGGTGGGAGTGGCAAAGTGCTTGTTGCCCCAGCCACCACGACCGCCTTTGCAGAGGATAAAATCCCCTTCGGCGTGCATATCACAAATGACATCGCCCGTTTCCGCATCCCGCACCACAGTGCCACGGGGCACGGAAATTACCAGGTTTTCGCCATTTTTGCCGTGGCAACGACCGCCACGACCATCTTCCCCGTTGGGGGCAGAATATTTCCGCTTGTAGCGGAAATCCATGAGGGTGGACATATTGTCATTGACCCGAAGCACGATATTCCCACCATGACCGCCATCTCCCCCATCGGGGCCACCGGCTGCCACGAATTTTTCCCGATGGAATGCCACGGCGCCATTACCGCCGTTGCCTGCCTGCACGAAAATCCGCACTTTATCTACAAACATAATGGCCATCTCCTCTCCATAAAAAATCCGGAACATAGAGATATGTTCCGGATTCTTTGCATCAAATTACTGCTGTGCGTAAACAGAGCACATCTTGCGATCCTTGCCCATCCGCTCAAATTTCACGACGCCGTCGATGAGGGCGAACAGGGTGTCATCGCTGCCGATACCGACATTGTTGCCGGGATGGATGTGCGTACCTCTCTGGCGAACCAGAATGTTGCCAGCCAGAACAAACTGACCATCAGCACGCTTTACGCCCAGTCTCTTAGACTCAGAATCACGGCCGTTCTTAGTGGAGCCGCCGCCTTTCTTATGAGCAAAGAACTGTAAACCCAAATTCAGCATATGTTACACCTCCAAAACTTCGATATAATCAGGATAATTGTCCCGCAGGGATGAGAGGGTGAGCATCATGCCCGTGAGAACTGCCTGCACGGCACTCTCTTCCTCACAATTTGCGGGGAGGGTCAGAGTGATGCGGGGTTCTTCCGCATTCTCTCTTACTTTTGCATTGGCACCCAGAACATCGTTCAAAGTAGCCTCTGCCATGGTCACCACTGCGGTAATGTAAGCACAGACAATATCTTGTCCCTTTTCTGCATAACCGCTGTGACCGGACACGGAGAACCGAGTGATTCTGCCGTTTTCATTGAAAAATTCAACTTTTGTCATGGCAACTTACACGGAGATCTTTTCGATCTGCACCTTGGTGTAAGGCTGACGATGACCCTGCATGCTCTTGGAGTCCTTCTTGGGACGGTACTTGAAGACGGTAATCTTCTTGCCCTTGCCGTTCTTGAGGACCTTGGCAGTGACGGTTGCGCCTTCCACAACGGGAGTGCCGAACTTGGAGTTCTCACCATCCACGATTGCCAGCACCTGATCGAAGGTCACGGTTTCTTCAGCCTCGGCGTTCAGCTTTTCGATGTAAATCACATCATTTTCCTGCACGCTGTACTGCTTGCCACCGGTAACGATAACTGCTTTCATTTTCTTTGCACCTACCTTTTCTGTAGTCTCGCTCTTGAGGTGTGAAACGCCAAAAATGGGCGCACTTCAGCTTCTACCTCTTCAATGCGGCTTTCCCATTATAACAGCACCATGCGCCCTTGTCAAACAATTTTTCTCACATTTTCCCGCAAAATTCACCATTTTTTCACGGGATTGCTAATTTCTTGCAGACATTGGGCGGTTTCTAAGGCATAATCCTCCTGACGGGATACATCACTCAGTGCCACCATGCCCAAAAGGCGACCGTTTTCCACCACGGGCAGACGGCGCACCTGCGCCTGTGCCATACGGCGGGATGCCAAATATAATTCCTCTTTGGGACTGGCAGTGAGAACGCGACCCGTCATGACCCGACTCACAGGGGTCACATTGGGGTCCTCCCCTGCCGCCACACAGCGCAGGAGTAAGTCTCTGTCCGTCACCACGCCCATGAGTGCGCCACCTTGACACACGGGGAGGAAACCTACATTCCTCCGCGCCATGAGCCGTGCCGCCGAAGAAACGGAAGCATCCATGCCGATGGTAACAGGATTTTGCCCCATGCAGTCTGAAACTTTCATATAAAGCCCTCCGTCCACTACTTTTTATCCATCATGGACGGATTTTTTCCTATTTATACCAAAAAGTTCCGTATGGCGATATTCTCTTTTTTGACCTTTTGGAGAGAGAATTCCCCCACCAGTTCCTCGGCGGAGATTTTTTCAAAATGTTCCAAAATCCCCCAAGAATATGCCAAAGTGCCTAAAATTTCTTCCGCAGAGTGAGATTTTCTCAATTCGCCCAAATCCAAATCTCCATCCCGTTTGCTCAGACGGCGACCAGATTCATCGGTGAGCAGAGGCACATGGAGATACTCCGGTGCAGTGCCACCCAAAAGGGAGTAAAGGTACTTTTGTCTTGGGGTGGAGGTGAGCAAATCTCTGCCCCGCACCACTTGGCTAACACCGCCCGCCATATCGTCTACCACCACGGCTAACTGATAGGCGGCAACGCCATCGGCACGGCGGATAATAAAGTCTCCGCACTCTTTTTGGAGGTTTTCTTCATACTTCCCTTGGAGTAAATCCGTAAAGCCCCAAGTTTCATCGGGCACAGAAAGGCGGTAGGCAGGGGCTTTTGTTTGGAGCGCCCGCTCCTGCTCTGTGAGATTACGACAAGTACCCGCGTAAATCACCGTTCCATCGGAAGCGTGGGGCGCGGAAGCGCCATGGAGGGCATCCCGAGAACAATAACAGGGATAGACCAAATTTCTCTCCCACAGGGATTCAAATACCTCGCGATACACCTTATCCCGCTGAGATTGAGGGGTTTGTTCTTCATCCCAATTTAGTCCCAGCCAGCGCAGGTCGTCCTTTAACTGCAGGGCGTATTCTTCTTTACAGCGGGCGGGGTCTAAATCTTCAATGCGGAGTAGCATTGTACCTTTTTCTTTCCGCACGCAGAGCCATGCCGCCATGGCAGAAAAGACATTGCCCAAATGCATTCGCCCGCTGGGGCTGGGCGCAAAACGACCGATCAATTCCCCTCATCTCCGTTCCTTTTTTCCTTATTTTACCGCGAATCTATCCCCTTGTAAACGGAAAATACTTTTCTCCCCCGCAAAATCGTGGTATACTGATTCTATCCCCCTATGAAAGGAGTTTTTGCTTTGCAAGTTCTCTATTTTCTCCAGTCCATCCGCAATCCTGTGATGGATGCCATCTTCTCCGTCATTACCATGCTGGGTGAGGAAACCGCCTTTATTGTGGTGGCGCTCATTGTCTATTGGTGCATCAGCCGAAAAATGGGTTACTACATCCTCACCACGGGCTTTGTGGGAACGATTTTTAATCAGTTCCTCAAACTCACCTGCCGTGTGCCTCGCCCTTGGGTGAAAGACCCCAATTTCCCCATTGTGGAAAGCGCCCGCGCGGAAGCGACAGGCTTCTCTTTCCCATCAGGTCACAGCCAAATCAGCGTGACCACCTTTGGCAGTATGGCACGGATGACCAAAAACAACCTAGCCCGCTGGATTTTTATTGCAGTGTGCGTGTTGGTGCCTTTTTCCCGCATGTATTTGGGCGTGCACACTCCTGCCGATGTATTGGTGGGCGCAGGCAGTAGCCTTCTCATGGTGCTTTTGCTGTATCCCGCTTTTGAAAAAATCGATGAAAATCCCAAGCCTTTTTACATCATCACCGCGGTAATGACCGTGCTTTCCATCGCCTTTGTGGCGTATGTGGAACTGTATGATTTTCCTGCGGATATGGACAGCGCCAACCTGCTCCACGGCAAGGAAAGCGCATATACTATGTTAGGCTGTATTTTGGGCTTGGATGTAACCCTCCTCTTCACTGCAAAGAAGCCCCCCTTCTCCGTGAGTGCGCCTCTTTTGGGGCAAATTTTGAAGGTACTTCTGGGATTAGCCTTGCTTCTTGCCATCAAAGAGGGACTGAAAAGTCCCCTAAATGCCCTTTTGGGTGAGTATTTGGGTCGCACTGTCCGCTACGCTGTCGTGGTGATTTTTGGTGCTTTCCTGTGGCCCATGACCTTCCCCCTGTTCCAAAAAATCGGCAAAAAGAAGGGTTAAGATGCTATTTTGGATTCTTGCCATTCTGCTTTTGGCAGTGGCAATCATCACATGGCTGTGCCTGCGCACGGCGGTTTTGCGGGCATATGTGCCCGATTTTACCTCGCCCAAATTGCTGAAAAATACCCATCTGCGCCCCATGATTCCCCTGATTGAGGAAAGCCGAGTTTGGCTTTCTCAGCAGGAAAAGGAAGATTGGTATGTGAAAAGTCACGATGGACTGCGTCTGCACGGCATTTTTGTGCCCAAGAAAAACGCCGTGGGAACTCTGCTGTTCTTCCACGGCTACCGCTCCGCCTATTGGATTGACTTTGCGGGGGGTATGAAATTCTATCACGATTTGGGCTACAACTTGCTCATCTGCGAACAGCGCGCCCACGGGAAAAGCGAGGGTCTTTACTTGACCTTCGGGGTGAAAGAACGGAAAGATGTCACCGTATGGACAGAAGAAGCCGCCTCCCGATTGGGGAACGACCATCCCCTTTTGCTGGCGGGTGTTTCCATGGGCGCAACCACGGTGCTTATGGCATCTGCCCTGCCCCACAAGGGGAATGTGCGGGGTGTCATTGCCGATTGCGGTTTTACATCGCCCAAGGATATTGTGCGCCATGTGGCAAAGGAGAAAATGCATCTGCCACCCAAGATTGCCACATGGTTTTTGGGGCTTCTCACCCGCATGTTCTGCGGTTTCCGTTTGGATGAATGCTCCACCGTGGATGCATTACAGAACTGCCCCTACCCCGTGTTTTTCATCCACGGGAAGGAGGACAAATTTGTGCCCTGCGCCATGACGGAACGGAACTATGAGGCATTCCGTGGCAAAAAGGAAATCCTCTTGGCAGAGGGTGCGGGTCATGGCGTGAGTTTTATTTATGACCGCCAAGGCTATGAAGAAGCCCTCCAACGCTTTTTAAAGCACTGTAGCGAATAAGAAAAGACCAAGGTTATAGAGCCTCGGTCTTTTTCTCATCATATTGTTTGAGTTTCACCAAGTAATAGACCCCCGCCAAGAGGGCGGAAAGATAAATGGATGCGTTGGGTCTGCGCAACACGCCCGCTGTGGTAACAGCATGGAGTAGACATAAGATGAGGGCGATACCATAGCCTGCCGCCTCTATGGTGAAATAGCGCTTGGCGTTTTTCAGAAGCGCCCACACAACGAGTCCCACAAAATACAACATAAAGGCTAAGTATAGTGCCAGACCCACCCAACCGCAGAGGTAGTATATGCCGTGGAAATCATTTTCCACATCGTAGATATATTCCCCCACGGTGAAGCGCCCCAGTTCCAAGCCGAACAGTTGGGCAGTAAAGGGCGAATTTTTCATGAGTTCTTCCGCGAAGATGATTTTCTTGGCGCGGACGTCAATAAAAGTATGGAAATCCGTGGTAAAGTCCAAAAGTTCCATGGCTTTCCACGGGCCAAACAGTTCCACAAAATCTTCTGCATGGCGCTCATAGATGGGCAAAAGTCCCTGCAAAAGGGTCTCCTGCTCCGCTTCGGTCAAGGTTTCTCCCGCTTTTTGGCGGTCGACCAAAGAAGGCACCAAATCTTTATCGCCCGCAATGAGTTCTGTGAGTTTTTTATCCACCTTGTTTTGATAGGCGCTTTCATTACTCACATATTTCCCCATGGGAGATGTGGGAATGAGGGCAACAAAGATGGCGCACAGGGCTACAAATGCCACTGCCGTGGGCCAATTACGGCGGGAAATGAGGATGAGCGACAGGGCAAGACCCATGGTAATGGCCATAAGTCCAAAATACGCCAGCCGAGGGGCGAGGGCATAGAGCGCGACACATCCTAGTACCGCAGTGAGCCACAGGGAGATAGAAATCTTCTTTTTATGCTTTAGTTGCCAACCCAAAGTCACCGCCAAAAGCACGCAGAGGCTACAGCTTTGGGAATTGGTGTTTTGAAACCAGCCCAAAGTCCCCTTGCCCGTTGTATAGGTGTGGGGGTCAGTGCCTGTGAGGGTGCTGAGGAGCATGCTCAAGCACATAAATGCCAGTGCCAAAGTAAGTCCCCACTGCATCCCCTCAAAGCTTTTTTCATGGGCGCGGAGGAAGGTGATGAGGCAAAGGGTGGTCACAGGCATTTGCACAATGCGGATAAAGTTTGTGATATCGCTGACGATATCCTCATAACCCACCGCAAAGCACACGCAGGCATGCAGAAAGAAGAATGCGGTACAAACGCCACCAAAAATCAGGTACACCCGCTTCTTTTCCGTCAGGCAAAATCCGCAAACCACCGTGGCGAAAAGCACCAAAAAGCGCAATATTAAGGTAACTGCGCCATCCAAATTGGCTTTTCCCAGCCAAAAGGACAGCATATCCATAAGGGGCTGAATGGCAAACAGCAGTGTAACCAACAGTGGCAGATGCCGTTTAAGCCCCGTGGTGAATTTTTCCATCTTACACCTCAAATTTCTTGTAGAAACCAATACCATATGAAGGTATTATAAGTCCCCCTACGCCACTGTGTCAATAGGAGTAAAAAGTCGAAAAAAAGACCCAACGAAAATCCGTTGGGTCTTTTCTCTATCATGTAAAAATTACAGCAGAGTGGAGAAGTGCTTAATGGTGCGGACCATCTGAGAAACGTAGGAGTTCTCGTTGTCGTACCAAGAAACAACCTGCACCTGAGTCTTGCCGTCGGGCAGCTTGCAAACCATGGTCTGAGTGGCATCGAACAAGGAGCCGAAACGCATGCCGATGATATCGGAGGAGACGATTTCGTCGGTGTTGTAGCCGAAGGATTCGGTAGCAGCAGCCTTCATGGCGGCGTTGATTTCGTCAACGGTCACGCTCTTAGCGCAAACAGCGTTGAGGATGGTGGTGGAGCCGGTGGGGGTGGGGATACGCTGAGCGGCACCGATGAGCTTGCCGTTGAGTTCGGGGATAACCAGACCGATGGCCTTGGCAGCGCCGGTGGAGTTGGGAACGATGTTCACAGCGCCAGCGCGG
>JAGBIE010000027.1 GCA_017935145.1 Oscillospiraceae bacterium | reverse complement strand
CTGGGTATTGAGACCATGGGCGGTGTATTCACCAAGCTCATCGAGCGCAACACCACCATCCCCACCAAGAAGAGCCAGATTTTCTCCACCGCCGCTGACAATCAGACTTCCGTGGAAGTCCATGTGCTTCAGGGCGAGCGCGAAATGGCCGCATACAACAAGACCCTCGGTCGCTTCCAGCTGGCTGGTATTGCCGCCGCACCCCGTGGCGTGCCCCAGATTGAAGTTACCTTCGATATTGATGCCAACGGCATTGTGAATGTTTCCGCCAAGGATATGGGTACTGGCGCTGAACAGAAGATTACCATCACCGCCTCCTCCAACCTTTCTAAGGAAGACATCGAAAAGGCCGTGAAGGAAGCAGAGCAGTTTGCCGCTGAAGACAAGGCTCGCAAGGATGAAGTGGATGCCCGCAACATGGCTGACCAGACCATCTATCAGACGGAAAAGTCTTTGGGCGAATTGGGCGACAAGGCAACGGACGATGAAAAGGCCGCTGTGAATGCCGCCATTGAGAAACTGAAAGAAACTTTGAAGGGCACCGATGTGGAAGCCATCAAGGCTGACACCGAAGCCGTTCAGAAGTCCTTCTACCCCATCGCTGAAAAGCTCTATGCTCAGGCACAGGCCGCTCAGCAGGGTCAGCCCGCTGGCGCTGCCGATGACGGCGTGGTGGATGCCGACTACGAAGTGGTGGATGACGAAAACAAGTAAGCTGTTCCGAGAGATGAGATACGGCGCGCCGTATCTCATCTTCGCGGATTTATGCGAGGTGAAAACCTATGGCTGAACAGAACAAGAGAGACTATTATGAAGTATTGGGTGTAGAAAAAAACGCATCCGATGCGGAAATTAAAAAAGCATACCGCAAAATGGCGCAGAAATATCACCCCGATATCCATCCTGGAGATGCCGAGGCCGAGGCCAAGTTCAAAGAGGTCAACGAGGCCAACGAAGTTTTATCCGATGCCGACAAGCGCGCCCGCTATGACCAGTATGGTTTTGCGGGGGTTGACCCCAACTTTAACCCCGGTGGCTTTAACGGAGACGGATTCGGTGGCTTTGGCGGATTCGGCGATTTGGGCGATATTTTTGGCGATTTCTTTGGCGGATTCGGTGGCGGTGGCAGAAGCCGTCAAAACGCCCCCATGAAGGGTCAAAATGTGGGTTACGATTTGGACATCACCTTTGAAGAAGCCGCCTTTGGGTGTGAAAAGGACATTCAAGTGAGCCACATTGAAAACTGCCCCACCTGCGGTGGCAACGGCTGTAAAGCGGGCACTCAGCCCGAAACCTGCGACCACTGCCGTGGCACAGGCTCTGTGAGAATCACAAGACAGACCGCTTTTGGCGCATTCCAGCAGACCTCCCCCTGTCCCAAGTGCGGTGGTAACGGTAAAATCATCCGTGAAGCCTGCGCCACTTGTAAGGGTAAAGGCAAGGTGCGGAAGAATAAGAAACTGCGGGTCTCTGTCCCTGCGGGCATTGACCACGAGCAGAGTTTCCGCGTCCGTGGCGAGGGCAATGTGGGGCAAAATGGCGGTCCCAGCGGTGATTTGCTGGTCACGGTGAATATCCGTCCCCACGCCATCTTCCGCAGAGAGGGTTCTACGGTGCTGTGCGAAATGCCCATCACCTTTGCCCAAGCGGCGCTGGGTGCAGAAATTGAAGTGCCCACCTTGGATGGCAAGGTGCGCTACACGGTACCCGAGGGCACACAGACGGGCACCACTTTCCGTCTCAAAGGCAAGGGTATCCCCTATGTGGGCTACAAAAACCGTGGCGACCAATATGTGACCGTGGTGGTGGAAACCCCCACCAAACTCACAAAAGAACAGAAAGAACTGCTGAAAAAGTTCTCCTCCGCCCTCAGCGAGGACGGACATCCTAAGAAGAAAAGTTTCTTGGATAAACTGAAAAACATGTAAAAAATGTGCGTGGATTCCCATCCACGCACATTTTCTTGCCTTTTGACGCGGAAACTGTTATACTAATGAGGTATAGAAAGGGGCGTGACGGCTATGCCGAATCTCCTTTGGCTGGGAGCAGTGCTCCTGTGCTTTTTTGTGGGATATCTCATTTTGTGTTTCCGCGGGGAATCGCCCAAAAAAGGAACATTAGAATGGATTTCCATGTATGAAACACCTGCCTTTCATGTTGCCCGCCATGGTTTTGACGCGGGCGATTGGGGTGGCGCTTTGGGCGCATTTTTCCTGCAAGTGGCGTCATATTGCATGGTGGTGCTTTTCACCATGCCTCAATTAGACCCCCTTGCCCTGCTCCCTACTCTGCTTTTGGCGGGGGCTGGCGGAATCGCCGTATATCTTCTCATAAAGCGCCTTGTAAATAGCCGTACCGCCGCTTTGACAGGGGCAATCCTTTTGGCGGGACACTGGAATTACGACCCGCAGTTTTTCCTCGCTTGCAGTGCGGTGATTTTGGTGGGTGTGTTACTTATAAGTCGCAAAGAGGATGCTTCGGGCGGGAGTTTTTCCATACTGTGGGGCATTGTTTCCGCTGTAGGGCTGTTTCTCTATCCCCAAATGCTCCCCCTTGTCCTTTGGGCGCTTGTCCTTTTGTTGGGGGACGGCATCGCACGCATGAAAAAAGGCGAACTTTGGGTTTTACCCCTGAATGTTTTGTGCTTTTTCTTTGCTGGAGCGCTGAGTTTGGGCTGTCTAACATCAGCAGGCTACCTAATGGGTGGTATTTCCGTGATGGATGCCCTGCAAAACGGCGGATTTATGAAGAGTATCGCACTGTGTTTCCGCGGATTTGATCTCTTTGTTCTACCCACCAGCCTCACTTGGGCGGAACTGCTTCTCTACATCCCCGCAGTGCTACTCAGCGTGGGCGGATGCGTATTTCTGTTCTACTCTGCCGTAAAACGGCGCGAGGCCGAGGCTTTGGGTGCGGGATTGGCTGTTCTTGCCCTTATGGTCATAGCCCTGTTCGCCATATCCCAGTGCATCATCTTGGCAGGAGTGCTGAGTTTGGGCTACATGACGGGTCGATTGTTCCATCGTGACGCCTTAGCCCCTGGGGCAGTGGGCGCGGCTTTTTGGACGGCTGCCACCTTTGCCATTTCTTTATCTGTGTATTTTTAAGGAGGATTTTTCTATGAAGATTGCCATCGCTTGCGACCACGGCGCATATCACCTGAAAGAAACCGTGAAAAAACATCTCACCGAACAAGGTCACGAAGTGAAAGACTTTGGTACCAATTCCTTGGATAGTTGCGACTATCCCGACTATGCAGGTCCTGCCGCCCAGGCGGTAGCATCGGGCGAGTGCGAAAGGGGCATTGTCCTCTGCACCACAGGCATTGGCGTGTCCATCACCGCCAACAAGGTCAAGGGCATCCGCTGTGCCCTGCTCAGTGACCTGCTTTCCGCAAAAATGACCCGTCAGCACAACGACACCAATGTCATGGCCATGGGCGCCGCCATTGTGGGCGAAATGCTGGCCTTGCAGATTGTGGACACTTGGCTGGGCACGGAGTTTGAGGGCGGCCGCCATCAGCGCCGTGTGGACAAAATCATGGCGTATGAAGGATAAGTAAAAACCCATAGAAAAACCCCCGACCATCGGTCGGGGGTTTTTGTGTTGGAATGATTGGCGAAACAAGAAAAGTACGAAACGCCCTCATCCGCTTCGCTATGCTCAGCACCTTCCCCCAGGGGAAGGTATAACGGGCGGATATGGAATCCGCCCCTACGGCGTTCATTGTGGTAAAACGCATAAAAAAGCACCACCCGTGTGGGTGGTGCTTTTGTGTGATTGGGAGTTATTCGTCTTCTTCGGCCTTGGCGGCTTCGATGATCTTAGCCTGGTCAGCCACGGGAACTTCTTCGTAACGGACGAAGTTCATGGAGTAGGAGCCACGACCCTGAGTCATGGAACGCAGGTCGATAGCGTAGGAACTCATTTCACCGAAGGGAACTTCGGCTTCCACCACCTGCAGGCCATCGCCAGCGGGGTTCATGCCCATGACACGGCCACGGCGCTTATTCACATCGCCGATGATATCGCCCATGTACTTTTCGGGCACATAGACCTTCAGTTCACCGATGGGTTCCAGCAGAGTGGGGGCAGCCTTGGCGATGCCTTCTTTATAGGCGATGCCGGCAGCGGTCTGGAAGGCCATATCGGAGGAGTCAACGGGGTGAGAAGAACCGAAGAACAGGGTGGCTTTCAGGAACACCAGAGGATAGCCGGCCAAAACGCCCTTCTTAATGCAGTTGCGCAGACCCTTTTCTACGGAGGGGATGAAGTTCTTGGGCACGCAGCCACCGACAGTTTCATCGACAAAAATCATGTCTTCCGTTTCGGTCTGAGGAGCAAAGCGGATATGCACGTCACCAAACTGGCCGTGACCACCGGACTGCTTCTTATGACGGCCCTGCTGTTCCACAGTTTTCTTGATGGTTTCGCGGTAGGCAATCTTGGCGGGCTTCAATTCAGCTTCCACCTTGAAACGGCCGAGGAGTTTGGCGCAGATAACGCCCAAGTGAATATCGGCAACACCAGAGAGGATGGTTTCCTTGGTTTCCTTGTCGATTTTCACGGTGAAGGAGCGGTCTTCTTCGTTGAGTTTGGCGAGACCTGCGGCAATCTTGTCTTCCTGACCCTTGACCTTGGCATAGACAGCCATGGAGTAGTAGGGTTCATCATAGACCATATCGGCCACAGCGGGGGTCTTGCCAGCGGTGAGGGTATCGCCAGTCTGGACATTGGACAGCTTGGTAGCAACGCCAATATCACCAGCGCAAAGTTTCTGCACCTTGGTCTGGTTCTTGCCCTTGGCCACGAAAATGTTGGAAAGTTTTTCGGTGGATTCGGTGCGGACATTGGTGAGAACGGAACCTTCGGTGATTTCACCAGAGATGACTTTGAAGTAGGAGTTCTTGCCGAACTGGTCGGAAGTGGTCTTAAAGACGAAAGCGGCGGCAGTGCCATCGGCAGTAACGGCCAAATCAGCGCCATCGACAGTCTTCAGGGGCAGACCTTCCAAGGGGTTGGGGCAGAACTTGACAAAGTACTCCAGAACGCGCTTGGTGCCGTAGCCAGCCACAGCAGAGCCAGCGAACACGGGGGTGATGGAACGGCTCTTCATGCCGTCCTTAACGCCCTGCACCAGTTCTTCGGGAGTGAAGGCTTCGCCATCGAAATACTTCATCATGAAATCTTCGCTGGTTTCAGCAACCTGCTCGGAGAGGTTCATGAGATATTCTTCGTAACGGGCTTCGGCCTCGGCAGTCAAGGCCATATCGTTACCCTGCGTATCACGAGCGGTGTGGGAGAGCATATCCACCAGACCCACGCACTTGTCGCCATTCATAATGGGGAACTGCATGGGGCAGACGGAGTTGCCAAACTGAGCACGGAGGTCTTCCACCACTTTGTAGTAGTTGGCATGGTCTTCGTCCATCTTGGAGATGTAGAACATGGTGGGCTTGCCAGCATCCTTCAGGCTCTTCCAAGCCTTTTCGGTACCAACGGCAACGCCACTCTTAGCGCCCAGAACAATGAGACCCGCATCGGCAACGCGGAGGGTCTGCACGATTTCACCAGCGAAATCGAAGAAGCCGGGGTTGTCCAGAATGTTAATCTTGCACTTGTCATATTCCAGAGGAATGACGGAGGAAGAAATAGAATACTGCCGTTTGATTTCTTCGGGGTCAAAGTCGGAAACGGTGTTGCCGTCCACAACGGAACCCATACGGTCAGAACCCTTGGTCATGAACAGCATGTCTTCGGCAAGGGTGGTCTTGCCATCGCCGCCGTGACCCAGCAGGCAGATATTGCGAATGTCCTTAGCAGTGTAACTCATGGTGTGAATACTCCTTTCCTATGGGTGCAATATGCACCGAGCCGAGGGGGTAAAGCCCCATCGGATAAATCACAAGTTCAACAAATGGTATTGTACCATTTTTGCGTAAGTTATGCAACGATTATCCCATTTTGTGGATGATTTTGTACCTTTTCCACAAATAAAGAGGGTCATTTTTGGTTATTTCCTAATGTGCGCCGTGAGAATTGCAGTGGGAATAAGCCACAAAAGGTGGTAAACCACAAGACGCAAAACACCGATGGCGGCATGCGCCCCTGTGAGCAGTAGCACTGCCATCAGGAAAAATCCCAATGTGGCGGCAACCACGGACAAAATGGCGGTGGTCATGGCGCTGGACTTGCACTGTCTGCCCACGGCGATGGCAACGGCAAAACTCAGGAAACTATCCCGCGCTAAAAATGCCCCTTGTTTGCCATCTGTTTCAGGCACTTTTGCCATTTCTGCCCGCTCCTCTGCCATGGGATATTCCAAGAAATCCCCAGGGATACCATACTGGTCTTTGACCATGGCGGGGCTGAGGAGAATATCCCGCGTGGCAAGCACAGGGGTGAGATAACGGCAACTGAGGATGGCGGAAAGACCGCTACGCACTGCATCGGAGGGGCGGTAGCGGAGGACAAAGACCCCTTGACACTCTCCATCCACAGACAGATAGAGGGCTTGGCGGATGCGCACATCCTGTGGCATGGAGACCTGCATCAGTTCCATAAAGTTGAGATTGCCCAACAGCACCACACTGCCGTGAATCTCCCCGCCCAAGCCACCTGCGGTATATTCACGGAAATCCCCTACGGGATATCCGTTTGCAGGTGCGCCTGCATCGTGGAAAGTCTTGAGCAGATGGGTTGCGCCACTACGGCGGATGAGGGCTTCGGCATAGCCCAAAACCCGTTCGGGCATTTGAGAGCCAAAGACTTTGTAGCCGTGGAGAGATACATGGGAGGGCGGGAAAATATCCTCGTCTGTCATGATGACGGCTTCGTCCCCGCTGAGGGCGCAACTGCCCTCATAGCCCGCCAAGGCGGCGCCACAGGTTTTTAAGTATTTGGCGGCTTTGCAGAAAGTTCTGCTCCATGCCAAAGCGCCACCCACGGGGCATGCGCCCAAGAGAAGCACCGTCATGGTTCGCAGAAAATCAGCATCTGCCCGCAACGCCAGCAATCCACCGAGAAACAGGCTGAGGGCTGTTAGAATCAGAGATGTAGCACTGACAATTTTATCGGGAAGGGATGTTTCTTCCAAGTCCGCAGAGAGAGTAGAAATATCACCTGCAGTGCGGTAGATGCCGTCTAAATCCTCAAACACTTCATCATATCGGCTGGCGGAGAGAGGCTCTTCCATGTGAACTGCGGTGTGGAGGGTGTGATATTGGGCGGAGAGCGCCAAATACTCACCCCATGCGCCCATGGTCAGCACCACCGATGCGGCGGTGGCAAGGGAAAGTCCCTCCCCAAAGAGGGAGACGATGCCATGGGATAGCGCCATAAGGCTCAGAAGCAGAAGCATGGCAGAAAGGGTGAATCTCTTCTTCCCCAAGGATAGCACAGCACCCCTAAACATGGGGTAGCAGAGGATGCACTGCACCAACAGCACCCCAGCGGAGATGGCATTGTAGACAAATTCCGTAAAGGGCAATTTCTCCTGCAAGGGAGACAGCGCCAAAGAGGTAAACACCACGGAAATCAGCAACAGCACCCACAGGGCGATGATACAGCCACGGCGGGCGGGGATGCGTTTCCGCAAGGAAGACAGCATATCCTGCGGAGTGGCGGGAATGGGGTCTTCCTTGAGAGGAATTTCCTCTTCCGCGGGGCGGACAAGGGTGAAGCGAGGCTTCTTCTCTTCCGCAAAGGCGGGCTTTTCCATCACTGCGGGGGCTTCTTCCACCGCTACGGGGGTTTCTTCCGCAGTTTCCTCCAAAAGGGCTTTTTTCGCCTTTTTCGGGGGTTTTTCTTTTTTGACCTTTTCCTGTTTCACTTTTTCCGCCTTAGGCGGTTTGACTTTCTTTTCTTTTTTGGGTTTTTCCTGCTTTTGAGGTTCTTGGGAAAGTTCCTCCCCGCGAGGTGTCCAAATGCGGACAGTTTCCTCCTGTGTTTCGGCAGGTTCTTCCACAGGGATGGGAGTTTCCGTCTTGGGGGGGATGACTTTTTCCTCTTTGGGAGGGATGGCAGTTTGGGCTTCTGTGCCGAATTCTGCCACGATATCGTCAATGGTAAAGTCCATGTGAGGCGTCAGGTCACGGGCAGAACGGGTATTCAGTTGTTTGCCTTCCTGAAACAGTCCTTTTTTCATGGGCTTTTCCTTTCGTGTTATTTGTCGCGTCTTTGGTGCAGGGCTTCGTAGAGCATAATGGCGGCGGCGGCAGAAGCATTGAGGGATGAGATTTGCCCCCGCATGGGAATACTGATTTTAAAATCGCACTTTTGGCTGACTAGACGGCTCATGCCATCGCCTTCGTTGCCGATGACAATGGCGGCAGGACCTGTCAGGTCGGTTTTGTAGAGGTCCTCTGCCCCATCGGCGGCAGTGCCGTAAATCCAAACGCCACGGTTTTTCAGTTCATCGATGGTCTGCGCCATATTGGTCACCCGTACCACAGGCATATACTCAATGGCGCCTGCGGAGGCTTTTGCCACCGTGGAGGTGAGCCCCACGCCACGGCGCTTGGGAATGA
Organism: Oscillospiraceae bacterium; assembly: GCA_017935145.1. Lineage (GTDB taxonomy): Bacteria > Bacillota > Clostridia > Oscillospirales > Oscillospiraceae > RGIG3566. The sequence continues at coordinate 7,006 of JAGBIE010000027.1, read as the reverse complement.
CCACTCCGTGAGCGCCCGCACACTCAGCAGTACGGAGAATCGCGCCCAAATTGTGAGGGTCGGTCAGTTCATCGCAGAGGATGATGAGAGGGTTTTCCCCTTTTTCTTCCGCACGGGAAAGCACATCATCCAAGGTGGCATATTCATGGGCGGCAGCCATGGCGATGATGCCCTGATGAGCATGGCTTTGGCTCATAAAATCCAGTTTACGGCGGTCGGTATAGACCACCACTGCACCCTGTTCCTTTGCCATAGCCACAAGACGGGCAAGGGAACGGTCGGTAGAGCCTTCCGCTACGAAAATTTTATCGATTCTGCGGTGGGCATTGAGGGCTTCTGTGACAGCATTGCGACCCTCCAGACGGTTTTCATCTTCCTCCACAGGGGCGGGTTTTGCGGTGTTTTCCCGCTTATGAAATTTCCCCTCGTCCTTGGGAAAACGTTTTCTATCGTTCATGCAATTCATCCTTTACGGCAAAGTGGGGCATTTTATAACTATCCAAAATAGATTATAACAGCAAACGCCCATGGACACAACTGAAAATCTTTTGAAATTTACAGAAATTTTACAGCGGGTATGCCCTCTTTCCTTGCATGCGGGAGGGTTTTATGATAAAATAGTGTGCACAAAGAAATGATTGCCCCTAAAGGAGTTAAAATATGAACGAAAATAACAACAAAAAGCCCAATCCCAACGGCAAACGCCGTAGCCCCATTTGGGTGCTTCTGCTCATTGCTTTGGGCATTACCATTATCTTTAACTTTGCCTATTCCAAACTGGCATCTGCCCAGTATGAGGCGGTGGATTTCAGCGAAATCCTCACTCTTGCCAAAGATGACCAGATTGCCCGCGTGGAGTTCTATTCTTCTGAGACCCATGTGCTCACTCTCAGTGAGGAGGGCAAACCCGAACATGAGCAAACTTGGCTCTATACCGATGGTCCCAGCGCCACGGATCGGGATAAACTCAAAAACATTCTCGATGAAAATGACGTAGCCTACACCAACCTCAATCCCCAAGAGATGAATCCCATCCTCTCTTTCCTGCTCAGTTGGATTCTGCCTGTGGTGGTTATGTATCTGCTGTTCACCCTGCTGATGAACGTCCTGGCCAAGAAAATGGGCGGCGGCAGTGGTGGCGGCTTTGGTGGCATGGGTGGCATGGGTGGCATTGGCAAGAGCAAAGCCAAGGTCTATATGGAAAAATCCACCGGCGTCACCTTTGACGATGTGGCAGGTCAGGATGAAGCCAAGGAAAGTTTGGTGGAAATCATCGACTTTTTGCACAATCCTCAAAAATACACCGCCATTGGCGCAAAACTGCCCAAGGGCGCACTGCTCGTTGGCTCTCCCGGTACAGGTAAGACCCTCATCGCCAAGGCGGTGGCGGGCGAAGCCAAAGTGCCGTTCTTCTCCATCTCCGGCTCGGACTTTGTGGAGATGTTCGTGGGCGTGGGCGCAAGCCGTGTGCGTGATTTGTTCGCGGAAGCCTCAAAGGTTGCCCCCTGCATCATCTTTATTGACGAAATTGACGCCATCGGTCGCACCCGTGATACCCGCTTGGGCAGTAACGATGAACGGGAACAGACCCTCAACCAACTTTTGGCTGAAATTGACGGTTTTGATTCCAGCAAGGGCGTTGTGATTTTGGCCGCCACCAACCGCCCCGAAATTTTGGATAAAGCCCTCCTGCGTGCCGGTCGATTTGACCGCCGTATTGTGGTGGACCGCCCCAACTTGGCAGGCCGATATCAGACTCTGCGTGTCCACACCCGCAACATTAAACTGGCGGAAGATGTGGATTTAAACAAAATCGCCCAAGCCACTGCAGGCGCGGTGGGCGCAGACTTGGCAAACCTTGTGAACGAAGCCGCTTTGCGCGCTGTGCGGCAAGGTCGCCAGACGGTGAATCAGGATGACCTGCTCACCTCCTTTGAGGTGGTCATTGCAGGCACGGAAAAGAAGGGCACAGTGCTCACCGATACGGAAAAGCGCATTGTGGCATATCACGAGGTGGGTCACGCTTTGGTGGCCGCTATGGAAAAGCACTCTCAGCCTGTTTCCAAAATTACCATTGTCCCCCACACCTCTGGCGCGTTGGGCTACACCATGCAGATGCCTGAGGAAGAAAAGTTCCTCTCCTCCAAGGAAGAACTGCTCGTTGAACTCATGACCCTCCTTGGCGGTCGCGCCGCAGAACAGACGGTCTTTGGCGTGCAGACCACGGGCGCATCCAACGATATTGAGCGGGCCACAGATTTGGCACGGAAGATGGTCACCCAGTGGGGCATGAGCGATAAATTCGGTCTTATGGCCTTGGCCACCGTGTCGAATGCCTATTTGGATGGTAGCGCTATGATGAACTGCGCCGATGAAACCGCCGCCGATGCAGATGCGGAAATTAAGGCGATTTTGGATGCCTGCTATCAGAAAGCCAAGGCTGTCCTCACGGAAAACCGCGAACTGCTGGACGAAATTGCCCTCTTCCTTCTGCAGAAGGAAACCATCACGGGCGATGAACTCATGGCCTTTGTCAACGCGGACAAAAACCGCCTGCCCGAGACCACCGAAACTCCCGTAGCGGAAACCCCCGCAGAAGAAACCCCCTCAGAAGAAACCGAGGAAAACGCAGAATAACATCCCCACAGGGGCGAGGATGTCATCCTCGCCCCTTTTTGCACTTTGCACACATTTGTTGCGGGAATTTTGTCATATCTCACAGTGAGAATTTGGCAAAAAACTCTTTTCTCCTACCAAGTTGGTATGATATAATAATCACACACCGAGGGTGCATCCCTCAAAACCCCTGTTCCCTAGAAGGAGGAAACCCTATGAAAAAAGTATTGACCATTCTCATGGCGCTGACCCTGTGTTTGGGTCTGCTGGCCATTCCCGCTTTTGCGGCGGAGGCAGTTCCCTATGTGGAATACACATGGGACGAAGCAACATCCACCCTCTCCTCTGAGACGAAATCCGTCACAGAATACACAGAGATTACATCGGAAACCATCCAATGGTCCGATGGTGGCTGGTATGTTGCCAAAGGCAATGTGACCATTGACGAGCGAGTCGTTGTCAGCGGTAGCGTCAACCTGATCCTCACAGACGGCTGCACACTCAGCACCAAAGGCATCACTGTGGAAAAAGGCACAACCCTGACCATCTATGGGCAGAGTCAGGGCAGCGGCGCACTCTCCGCCCTTGCAACGGGGAACTTTGATGCCGGTATCGGCGGCGGTTACCCGGGTAAGCATTGCGGCACTGTGGTGATCCACGGCGGTGTGGTAACTGCCAAAAGCAGATTCGACGCACCTGCGGCAGGCATTGGCGGCGCCGGTGTTGGCGGCGGTACTCTCTATCAGGCAGGCAAAGGCGGCACAGTTACCATTTACAGTGGCACGGTGACGGCGGTTGGTGGGTACAAAGAATCCACTACTATGGCTGCCGGTGCAGGCATCGGCGGCGGCGGAGGAACCTACCAACGCATTACGTATTCCGGGGCCGGCGGTACGGTGAAGATTTACGGCGGCATTGTCAACGCCACCGGTGGTCGTGCACGGGATTTTTACTATGGTTCCGGTATCGGTGGCGGAGGTACCCGAGGCCGCACTGGCGGTAACGGTGGTGACGTCACCATTGCTGGTGGCATTGTCAATGCCATAGGATATGAAAGCGGTATCGGCCGTGGCTATTATGGATCCGACGGCAGCGGTACGCTGAACGCCACAAACTGCATCATAAACGGCACGGTCTACGGCAGTTTCACCCTGCCCGAGGACTACACCGTTGCAGAAGGTGCGTCTTTTACTGTTCCTGCAGGTGCTACCTTGACCATCCCCGCAGGCGTAACCTTAACTGTAAACGGCACTGCCAAAAACGATGGCACCATGGTGAATAACGGCACTCTGACTCTTTTGACCAAAGATAAACTCTCTGGCAGTGGTACAGTGACTGGCACGGGCACCAACCAGATTTTGACCGTCACGGCAGAGCAGATTACTGTTCCCACAACCCTTGTTTACAATGGTGAAGATCAGATAGCGGCTGCTCAAAATGCCATGAGCATTTCCACGAATCCAGAAACCATCTGCGGTGCAACCTTTGCTTTTGCATCCAGTTGGAGTTTTGATTCCATCTCTCCTGCAACTGTAAAAGATGCAGGCACCTACACTGTGACCTACACAGACGGCACGAGCACTGTCAGCAAAGACTTTGCTGTGGCTGCTAAAACCATCCAAAATGCCGTTGTGGGCGTTTTTGACTCCTTGACCTATGACGGCAGCAGCCAAGTTCCCGTAGCCGAAGTTACGGTAGATGGACTTTCCGTCACAGGCAGTTGGGATCCTGTCAGAAACGTTACCGACAAAGCCATCTTTGTTGCCAATGGCAACTTTACAGGGACTTTAGAGAAGGAAACCAGCATGAAACCCAAAGCCGTCACCGCCGTGGTCACTGCACAGGATAAATATTGGGACTACAGTGATGAGGCAGAGTTTAGCATCACGGCAGAAACTGGCATCGCTGGAGAGACCTTGTCCATTATGGGCATTTCTGCCTTCTTCCAAGATATGGAGATTGGCGAAGGCAAAACGGTGATTTTGAGAAAGGCGTTCATGGAGATTTTCTGCTCCAACGGCAAGGCGGAAAACTACAATGTTACCGTTCCCGATACTGCCACCGCCAGCATTAAGGCCATTCCCTTGACCATCGCTGGCATTACCATGGACGCCAGTGGCTACACCTATGGCGATGTTGTGGGCTATGACAGCACTGCGCTGACCATCGCCCAACCCGGTGGCGCGGTGGCAAAGGCCAAGGATTTGGTCTACACCTACACGGGTACTGCCAATGACGCTTCCTCTTGGAACAGCGCCACAGCCCCCACCAAGGCAGGCACTTATACCCTGACTATAAGCCACAAGGACACTGAGCACTACCTTGGCTCTCAATCGGTCAGTTTTACCATCGAGAAAGCGTCTGTTACCATCACCGCCAAGAATCAGAGTTATCTCATCGGCACGAAACCGCCGGAGATTGCAGAATCAGAATTGGGCAAACACTACACCATCCACGGTCTTCTTGGTGAGGACAATATTGGCACCATCACCATGAAATATCAGCAAAATGGCATGGATGTCACGGTCGATAGCGTTTCCGGCGAGTGCGATATCATCGTGGCAGTGACCAACCCGAACCCCAATTACGAAATTTCCTTTGTCCATGGCAAACTGACCCATTATTACATTCCCACCTACACGCCCACAGTGAGCGAAACCGAGGGTGGCGATGTGGCCATCGACAACAAATACCCCTCCCAAGGGCAGACCGTGACCATCACACCCAAGCCCAAGGAGGGCATGGTGGTGGACACTGTTACGGTGACAGACCAATTGGGTAGCCAGATTGCAGTGACCGAAAACAGCGATGGAACTTACAGTTTCCAACAGCCCTTTGAAAGCGCAATGATCAAAGTGACCTTCAAGACGGAAGCACGCCCCAGCGAAGCATATTCCGATTTGGACGTGAACGCATGGTATCACGATGCAGTGGACTATGTTCTGCGCAAGGGTATGATGGATGGCGTGGGCGGCAACAAGTTTGCCCCCGAAGAGACCACCTCCCGCGCTATGCTGGTGACCATCCTGTGGCGCTTGGAGGGCGAGCCTGTTGTAAATTATGCCATGAACTTTAGCGATGTGGCAGAGGATGAATGGTACACAGAAGCCATCCGTTGGGCAACCAGCGAGAAGATTGTAGAGGGCTACGGCGATGGCAAATTCGGCACTACCGATAGCCTGACCCGTGAGCAACTTGCTACCATCCTCTACCGCTATGAACAGTACAAAGGTGGCGGATTTAAGGGCATGTGGGCATTTTTACCCAGTTATGCTGACCGCGCCGAGGCATCGGATTGGGCGTATGAGGCTGTGTGCTGGATGGATATGAACGATATCATCACCGGCAAGCCTGGTAACCTCCTTGACCCCAAGGGAAGCGCCAGCCGTGCCCAACTGGCAGTGATTTTACAGCGCTACTGCGAAAAATAATTCCCCATAACGCAAATCCACCCCGATTTCCTACGAAATCGGGGTGGATGTTTTTATGCTTTAATCGGCAATTTCGTTCTTCAGTTCTTCCATGGCGCTTTCCGTCTTGGAGAAGGCATTTCCCACGCGGGCGAAGAGGGTTTGGAGTTTTTCCACACTCTCCACCATGGACTGGATGAGGGCTTGCATCTCTTGACTGCTACCAGCCTGTTCGTTGGTGACATCTTTCATCAAATCGGAAAGACGCTCCATTTGGCGGTGGATGCGCTGTTTGGCAGCCCGCTCCGCCTGTTCTGCACGGCGGTAGGCAGCCAGTTCCATGGCTGCGGGGTCGGCGGGAATTTCCGCAGGGGTAGCCACGGGGGCGGGTGCGCCTGCTTCCATGGCTTCTAACTGGGCGGAAAGTTCCTTCACTTTTTCCTGCATGGACAGTTTTTCCGCTTGGGCAACGGAAAGTTCGTCCTTGAGACGAGAGAGTTCTTCTCTGTGCTGTTTGGAGGACTGTTCAATATAGCGAGCAACATCGCTACGGTTAAAACCAGCCAAGGCGGTGCGGAAACGGGTCATGTCCTGCATGAGTACCCCTCACAATCTGTTGAAATGATGGAGTTATTGTAGCATACCTGCGGAAAAATTACAACCTATGGCGAAAATTCTGTGGGGGATTTTGCCAAAATACCCCGGAAAAAGTCAAGAGTAAAAGCAGAAAAAATTGAAAAAATTTTATGAACAAATTTCAAGCGGCGGCAAGGCATTTTTCAAAGCGCATTTCGGCGCTTTCAAAGCCTAAAATCTCGCGGGGATAGTTATTGATCCACGTTTCGACGCGCTTAATATATGCGGCGGTTACTTTCCGGAAGTCTGTTCCTTTCGGCAAGAACCGCCGTATCATTTTGTTTATATTCTCGTTTGTCCCTCTTTCGTATGCGCTGTACGGGTGGCAATAATAAACCGTCGTG
>JAGBIE010000026.1 GCA_017935145.1 Oscillospiraceae bacterium | reverse complement strand
GCTATGGTGAATTTGTGGACACCATCGAGCCCTCGGATGTAGGCGCGGATATGATTGTGGGTAGCCTCATCAAAAACCCCGGTGGCGGTCTTGCTCCCATCGGTGGTTATATCTGTGGCCGCAAGGATGTGATTTCCCGTTGCGCCTATCGCCTCTCCGCCCCTGGATTGGGACAGGAAGTGGGTGCAAACTTAGGTCTGCTTCCCAGCATGTATCAGGGCTTCTTCCTTGCCCCCACGGTGGTGGCAGGTGCGCTGAAAGGCGCTATTTTCGCCGCCAATCTCTATGAAAAAATGGGCTTTGCCGTCATTCCCAACGGACAAGAACCCCGCGCCGATATCATTCAGGCAGTGGAATTGGGCAGTAGGGAAGGCATGCTTGCCTTCTGCGAGGGCATTCAGGCAGCCGCCCCTGTGGATAGTTATGTGACCCCCGTGCCTTGGGCTATGCCTGGCTATGATAGCGAGGTTGTCATGGCGGCAGGCGCATTTGTGCAGGGTAGTTCCATTGAACTTTCTGCCGATGGTCCTATCCGTCCGCCTTATGCTGTGTATTTCCAAGGCGGTCTCACTTGGCAACACGCCAAACTGGGCATTTTAATGTCCCTGCAAAAAATGGTGGATGCAAACCTTGTGTCTTTGTAATTGCCTATGCCAAATAGATTTTTTAGAAGAAGACCCCCTCCCGTTTCTGTATGTTTGAAAGGATTATAAAGAATACAGAAATAAAGGAGAAAACTGAATATGTGGCTATTCTATGCCGTTGCAACAGCTCTTTTGTGGGGCGCTGCAGAACTGTTTTATAAAAAAGGCGCTCGTCCCAATGAAAAGTATTCCCATTTGAAGATTTGCATCTGGGTGGGTATCGTCATGGGCGCTCACGCCATCTTCACCCTGCTCACCAAGGATATTGGCTACAACCCCATAAACCTCTTGGTCTATCTGCCCGTGTCCCTGCTGTACATCATCTCCATGGCGTTTTCCTATTTTGGCATGCGCTTCTTGGAAGAGTCCATCTCTGACCCCATTGAGAACACCTCTGGCGCTATCTGCAGTCTGCTGTGCGTGCTTCTGTTGGGCGACACCCTCTCTCCCTTGGCAATTGTCGCCATTTTGGTCATTGTGGTGGGTGTTTTGGGCGTTGGCTTCTTGGAAAACAAGGGCGATACCCTGCGCAAAAAGACCTTGGGTAAGAAACTGGCCATTGTGGCATTCTGCATGCCCTTTGTCTACGCCCTTTTGGATGCCTTCGGCTCTTTTGTGGACATCTTCTATCTGGACGATTTTGCCACCACCCCCCTCATCGGTGTCACAGAAGCCACCTTTGAAGATGTGGCAAACACCAGCTACGAATTGACCTTCGCCTTCTTCGCCCTGTGTCTGTACATCTTTATGAAGGTGAAAAAGGTCAAGTTTGGTCCTCTCTTTGTGAAGAGGGAAGACGGCAAACTTTCCTTCCCCGTTACCCATGGGGATAAACTCCTTGCCGCCGTGTTTGAAACCGCAGGCCAGTTCACTTATGTCTATGCCCTCAGCGGTAACGGCGTTATCGCCGCGCCCATCATCTCTTCTGTGTGCGTGGTGTCCCTGCTTCTAAGTCGCATTTTCCTCAAGGAGAAACTCTCTTGGAAAACCTACGCTTTTATTACCGTGGTTATCGTGGGTATTCTCCTCTTGGCAGTGGCGGAAGAACTGTAAAATGCCCCAAAATGGGCATCTATTGTGCAATCTATCCAAAAAGTGGCTGAGAAATCAGCCACTTTTTATATGCTATTACTTCTTTACATTATCACTTTACCATGGTAAAATGCTAAACAGAAAGACGGAAACAAACCCCGCCATTAATTTTCAAAAAATGAAAGAAGGAAACTAAAATGAAAAAGATTATTGCTTTGGCTCTGGCCATCATCACCGTTCTCTCTCTGGTTGCTTGCTCCTCCGGCAAGAAGAACGACACCACCAGTGATTTGGAGTACGTGAAGAACAAGGGCACCTTGGTTGTTGGTATTACCGACTTCGCTCCCATGGACTATCAGGATGCTGACGGCAACTGGATTGGCTTCGATGCTGACATGGCTAAGGCTTTCGCAGAAAAGCTTGGCGTGAAGGTTCAGTTCCAGATCATCGACTGGGACAACAAGGCATTCGAACTGGAAGGCAAGACCATTGACGTTGTTTGGAACGGCATGACCATCACCGATAAGGTGAAAGCCGCTATGGATTGCTCCAACCCCTACTGCAACAACCAGCAGATCGTTATCGTCAAGAAAGACGTTGCTGACCAGTATCAGACCAAGGAAAGCGTCAAGGACCTGAAATTCGCTGTGGAAGACGGCTCTGCCGGTCAGGAACAGGTTATCGCTCTGGGCGCTAAGAATGTTACCCCCGTTCTCGATCAGGCTACCGCTCTGACCGAAGTCAAGGCCGGCACTGCTGAAGCTGCTGTCATCGACTCCCTCATGGCTGCTGCCATGGTTGGCGAAGGCACTGGCTATGCTGATCTGACCTACACCGTTGGCCTCAACGATGAAAAGTACGGCGTTGGCTTCCGCAAGGGTTCCGACATGGTTAACGAACTGAACAAGTTCTTCAAGGAAGCATATGACAACGGCACCATGATGAAGATTGCTGAAACCTACGGCGTGCAGGCTTCCATCATCGAGCAGTAATTTTCCCCCCAAGAAAAACAAATAATCAAGCAGAGGGTCTTTTTGAGGCCCTCTGCTTGACCTGTGTAGAGGATTTATATGTTTGCAACAGTTCTGCAAGCCTTAAACGAAGGCTTTTTTGAAACCTTAAAACTTTTTGCGGTGACCCTCTTGGGCGCATTGCCTCTGGGCCTTATTATTTCCTTCGGGTCCATGAGCAAATTTTCGCCCCTGCGTTGGCTGACCCACGGCATCGTGTGGATTATCCGTGGCACACCGCTGATGTTACAGCTGATTATCATTTTCTATGTCCCTGGCTATATCCTGCCCCAAAACCCTTGGGCTGTGGAAAATGGCCGTTTTTGGGCGGCCGCTGTGGCGTTTATCATCAACTATGCCTGCTATTTTTCTGAGATTTATCGTGGTGGCATCCAAGGTGTGCCCGTGGGTCAGCAGGAAGCAGGTCAGGTTCTTGGCATGACCAAGACCCAAATTTTCTTCAAAGTCACCCTCATGCAGATGGTCAAGCGCATTGTGCCCCCCATGTCCAACGAAATCATCACCCTTGTGAAGGATACTGCCATCGCCAGAATGATTGGCTGGCAGGAACTGATTTACGCTGGCTATGCCTTTATGAAAGGCTCGCATGGCTACGCAGGTCTGTACTGGCCTCTGCTGTTCACGGGTCTGTACTATTTGCTGTTTAATGGTCTTCTCACCATCCTCTTTGGTCGTATTGAGAAGAAACTCAGCTATTTCCGTTAAGGGGGTGGAGAAATGTCTATGCTTGAAGTAAAAAACATCAGTAAAAAATTCGGCACTACTGAGGTGCTGAAGGATATTAACTTCACCTTGGAAAAAGGCGATGCTCTTGCCATCATCGGCTCTTCCGGCAGTGGCAAGACCACCTTGCTCCGTTGCCTCAACTTCTTGGAAAAACCCAACAAGGGACAGATTTTGGTGGACGGCAAACTGATTTTTGATGCGGACGACCCCTCCACCCAAAAGGAGAATGAAATTCGCAGAAAGCGCCTGCATTTCGGTCTGGTGTTCCAAAACTTTAACCTGTTCCCCCAATATACCGCCAAGGAAAATGTCATGCTGGCCAGCCAGCTTTTGGCAAAAGAGCGGGAAGATTATAAGGAAAAGAAAAAGGAAATTTTGGCAGAAATCACCGCGGAAGCAGAAGACCTGCTCACCCAAGTGGGTCTCAGCGAGAAGATGGATCTCTATCCCCATCAACTTTCCGGTGGTCAGTGTAAGCGTGTGGCCATCGCCCGCGCCTTGGCGCTCCATCCCGAAATTCTCTGCTTTGACGAGCCCACCTCCGCTCTTGACCCTGAGCTCACGGGCGAAGTGCTGAAGGTTATCCGCTCTTTGGCGGAAAAGGATACCACCATGATTATCGTCACCCACGAAATGGCCTTTGCCCGTGATGTGGCAGACAAAGTGGTCTTTATGGACGAGGGTGTTGTGGTGGAAGAAGGACCTGCCCACGAGGTCATCGAAAACCCCAAAGCCGAGCGTACCCGCCACTTCTTGGCTCGCTACTCTCAGGAACAGATGTAAAAAACAGAAGCAAAAAACCGCACCCACAAGGGTGCGGTTTTCTTTTCTCTTTTTACAGTTCGCAGTTGCCCACGGTGCGGGGGAAGGGAAGCACATCGCGGATGTTGCCCATACCGGTGAGGTACATGACGCAACGTTCGAAGCCCAAGCCGAAGCCTGCATGACGGGCAGAGCCGTACTTGCGCAAATCCAAATAGAACTGGTAGTCCTCAGCTTTCAGACCCATTTCGTTCATGCGGGCAAGAAGCACATCGTAGTTATCCTCACGCTGGCTGCCGCCGATGATTTCGCCAATACCGGGCACTAAGCAGTCCATGGCGGCCACGGTCTTGCCATCGGGATTGAGTTTCATGTAGAAAGCTTTAATATCCTTGGGATAGTCCGTGACAAACACGGGCTTTTTGAAGATGACTTCCGTCAAATAGCGCTCATGCTCTGTCTGCAAGTCACTGCCCCAATGGACGGGATAGTCGAACTTATCATTGTTCTTTTCCAAGATTTCAATGGCTTCCGTGTAGGTCACACGGCCGAAATCGGAGTTCATCACATGCTCCAAACGCTCCAAAAGACCCTTGTCCATAAACTGGTTGAAGAAATTCATCTCTTCGGGGGCGTGTTCCAGCACATAGGCGATGATGTATTTAATCATATCTTCCGCCAACTGCATGTCATCGGCCAAATCCGCAAAAGCAATTTCCGGCTCAATCATCCAGAACTCGGCAGCATGGCGAGTGGTGTTGGAGTTTTCTGCACGGAAGGTAGGGCCAAAGGTGTAGATGTTGCGGAATGCCATGGCGTAGGTCTCGCCATTGAGCTGACCGGAAACGGTCAGGTTGGTGGGCTTGCCAAAGAAGTCCTTGGAATAATCCACCTTGCCATCTTCCGTCATGGGCAGGTTGTTCATGTCCAGCGTGGTCACTTGGAACATTTCGCCAGCTCCTTCGCAGTCAGAGCCTGTGATAATGGGGGTGTGGACATAGACAAAGTCCCGCTCTTGGAAGAACTTGTGGATGGCGTAGGCAATGAGACTGCGCACACGGAACACCGCCTGGAAGGTGTTGGTGCGGGGGCGCAGATGGGAAATGGTGCGCAGATATTCCATGGTGTGGCGCTTGGGTTGCACAGGATAATCGGGGGTGGAAGCGCCTTCCACAGTTACCTCTTCTGCCTGAATTTCAAAGGGCTGTTTGGCATCGGGAGTGGGAACTACCGTGCCCCTCACAATGAGGGCAGCGCCAATATTGCACTTGGAAATTTCTGTAAAGTTTGCCATGGTGTCATGATACACCACCTGCACAGGCTGGAAATAAGTGCCGTCAGACAGCATAATAAAGCCAAAAGCCTTGGAAGAGCGCAGGTTCTTCACCCAACCGCCCAACTCAATGGTCTTGCCCGCAAGGGCATCGGCCTGTTTATACAGTTCTCGAACTGTCATAAGTTCCATTGTACTTTCCTCGTTTCTATGATTTACAGCAGTTGGATGCCCGCCTTTTGGCAAGCGTCCTGGGTGTCTTTATCCCAAATGGAAACCTGCACTTCACCAATGTGGCAGGCGCCAATCATAAACATGCAAATACGGCTTTGACCCAAACCGCCACCCATGGTCAGGGGCAGTTCGCCATTTAAGAGCATTTTGTGGAAGGGGAGGGAAGCACGGTCTTCACAACCAGCCAATTTCAGCTGACGGGTCATGGACTCTTCATCCACACGGATGCCCATGGAGGAGATTTCAAAGGACTGTCCCAAAACCTCGTTCCACAACAGGATATCGCCGTTGAGATCCCAATCGTCATAGTCGGGCGCGCGACCGTCATGCTTCTTGCCCGAACGGAGAGTCTTGCCAATTTGCATCAAAAACACGGTGCCATGGGCCTTGCAGATGGCATTTTCCCGTTCCTTGGGGGTCAAATCGGGATACATATCTTCCAGTTCTTGGGTGGTGATGAAAAATACCTCGCGCTCCATATGAGTGTGCAGAGAGGGGAAGGCAACACCCAAAGCATCGTTGGTTTCCACAACCGCGCCCACAATGGCACGGACAGCGTCTTTGAGGTATTCCACATTTCGGTCCTTGCGGTCAATGACCTTTTCCCAGTCCCACTGGTCCACATAGATGGAGTGGATATTATCCACCTCTTCATCACGGCGGATGGCATTCATATCGGTCACAAGACCCTTGCCCACATTAAAATCGTAGCGTTTCAGCGCCAGACGCTTCCACTTGGCAAGAGAGTGCACCACCTGGGCATTGACGCCCACATCGGGAATGTCAAAACTCACAGGGCGCTCATGACCGTTGAGATTATCGTTGAGACCGGAATTTTCGTCAACAAACAAAGGCGCAGACACACGGCGCAAATTGAGAGCATTGCACAGATTCGTCTGGAAATTGCTCTTAATGAACTCGATGGCGCGCTGCATCTCGTAGACGGAAAGCGGCGTTTTGTACCCTTGGGGGAGAAAAACTTTACTCATGGATAACCCTTCTTTCTATGGTTTACCGCAGGCGGGGCCAAAACCCCACCCATACCGATTAATTTACCATATTTCTACGCATATTGCAAGGAAGATTTCACCATCTTCCCATGTTTTATCTTGCTTCATGGGGCGGGCGTGTGATATAATGTGCCAAAATGCAAAAAAAGAAGGAAAAACTATGAAAACGGAACTGATTTTAATCCGTCACGGAGAAAGTCTTGGCAACAGCCTGCACATTTTCTGCGGACGGACGGATATTGCCTTGACTCCTCTAGGCTTACAGCAGGCAGAAGCCACGGGGGAATATTTAAAGCATGAGCATTTTGACGCCATCTATGCAAGCCCCCTTCAGCGGGCGGTGGATACCGCCAAGGCGGTGAATCGCCACCACAACCTCCCCTTAAAAACCGATGACGGTCTTTTGGAAATTTGGGGCGGAGCGTGGGAGAATAAAACCTTTCAGGAGATTATGGAACTCTATCCTGCTGACCGTAGCATGTGGAACGAAAACATCGGTCGCTGTCGCTGCACAGGCGGGGAGAGCGTGCTGGATGTGCAGGCACGCGCCTACGATTGCCTCACCCGCTTGGCGGAAGAAAACAAAGGTAAGCGCATTTGCATCGTAGCACACGCCATGCTGTTTCGCTCCTTTGTGTCTAAGGTTCTTGGGCTGAGCCCCGATGAAATCAAAGACCAGCCGTGGCCAACCAATGCCTCCGTCACCTATGTGGACTATGAAAACGGCACATTCACCCTCCAAGAGTTTAGCCACGATGCCCACCTAAAAGACATGGTCACAGCACTGCCCACCAAAATGTAAAAAAGAACCCCGAAAAAAATCGGGGTTCTTTTTTATTCTTTTTTCTTGCCCACAGGGGCGGTGTCCAAGGATTTGCGGAAGACCACAAAGCGCTGGAAGAGGAATTCCGTTACGAAGTTTACACACATAGTGCCAAACTCCACCAAATAGGCGTTCCAGCCAATATTGGTCAGGGCGTTGGTCCACCAAGAGGACAGAGGGGCAAAGACCACATAGAATGCCGCTGTCTGCAACATGGCAATGGGCACATTGTTGGCAGACTGGAAGGTGTACTTGCGGTTGAGGGTAAAATTCCACAGCACACTCAGTGCCAAGGAGATAAGGTTGCAGAGCCATTCTTCCAAATGGAGCAGTTCAAACAGCAGGGTGTAGCTGAGAATTTGAACAATGCCCGCGCTGATGGAAAAGAGGGTAAATTTAATGCTACGGAGCAGTTCTTTTTTGCGGTTAGACATAGAATTTCCTCCTTAGTTTTCGCTATTTTCTTCCTGAGGTAACGGACGCATCTTATCCCGATGTTTCACAATCACCACAAGGCGAATGATTAAAATAATCGCTTCTGTGACAGATACCATCCCCGCTAAGGAAATCATGTTCATATTTCCTGTGAAATACAGGATGACAAGATTGATTAAATGCGCACAAGAGCCAATCATAACGGAGTAGTTTGCCCAACCGCTCAGCCCCATGGGACCTAAGGTGGGGAAACTCAAAATATAGTTGGGCAGGGTCAGTACCGCCGCAGGAAGCATGGCGCGCAGAACTTGTCCCGCAGGGGCAAATTCTTCACCGAGCAGCAAACTGCAAACAGGCTCAGCCCAAATAAAGCAGGCGGTGCAAAACAGGGTGATGGGGGGCATGGCAAGAAGCAGAATCTTCTTCACCATCTTAAAATCTCTGTGGCGGGTCATGTAGGGATATAAACTGTCCGAAATGGGAGTGAGGACATTCTGCCCCGCAATGACAAGCTTATCTGCTGATGTGTAGTAGCCCGTGATGGCGCCACCTGCTGTGAGGGTATCCAAAAGGATGGTATTCACCGCAGTATAAGCCGTGGTGGCGATGCGGGAGAGGAAAAATGCGGCGCTACTTTTCATGCGGGCAAACACATCTCTCCATGTCACACGGATGAGAGAAATGTGGAAACGCTTTTTTAAATCCCAGTAGGATGCCGCCGAGGCAACCCCGTTGCCGATGATGTTCAGCAGGGGAATCACATAAATATCCTCCGGTTTGCGCAGGAGCACAAAAATCATCACGCTGAAAAACACGCGGATGGAAACCGTGCGCACGGTAATGGCGGTCATCTTCTCTAGTCCGCGGTAGAGATAATCGGGAGTGAGAGAGTTTAGGAATGTGGCAAGGAAAAACAGGAAAAACAGCCCCAATTTATCCTGCCACTGGGGCACGAATTGGCACAATAGATACAACACCACTGCGCTAATGACCGCTAGCAGTAACTTGTTGAGGGTAACTGCCGTCAACAGGCGGGATAAATAAGGCACATCCGTGCGGTGATTGGCCACCTCTTCCGTGCCGGAAAGAAGAAAACCAAAATCAATCACCAACTGAAAATATACCATCATGGCGGTGGTTACACCCAAAATGCCGTAGGCCTCAGGCCCTAAGATACGGGTCTGATAGGGCACAGTCAGTAGTGCCAAAAGTTGGGTGCTCCACTGCAAAATGGACAGCATCACGGTATTTTTCAGCAGTGTTCCGTGCCGATTGTTGAGCGTAAATTTCTTCAAACTGTTGCCTCTTTTCTTAGTGGTTACCTACTATGGCAAAGAGGGTTTTTACCATGTGGTAATGCCCGCCCTCTATGAGGAAGAGAAGCAGACGGTGCTTTTTGGAAAACTGGGGAAATACATCCCGATATTGGGGGAAATTGTTCCGCACAAAGGTGGCAAATTCTTTTAGGAGCGGGTGCTTGTGGTCTTGACGCGCCACTCGCACCGATGCGACTAAAAGGAGATGCTCTACCGCCAAATGGGTCAGTTGCGGGGCATAGGTATCATAAAGCCCCTCATTTTGAAACCAAGTGACAATGTCCTCAAAAGCGTCAATAATCTCACTATTTCGCTCCAAAGAGGCGGAGTTCATAATAGACCCCTGCCGTTGGAGATACAGATAATAGCAGGCATTGACGGAACAAATGCTTTTGGCCTTAGCAAACAGCTTGGTGGTGGTGCGGATATCTTCATACCACACTCGGTCGGGGAATCGAATCCCCGTGCGCAGGAATAATTCCTTTCTCCACAATCTGCACCAGGTGGAGGGCAAAGAGAGGAGCATTTGCGGGTTTTGCGCCAAGGTGAACGGCACGGCAGATTCCACCGTGTTGGCGGCAAAATTCTCAAAATTGCCGTTTTCATAAGTCTTGGCAAAGGAAAAACTCACAATGTCCGGCTGATGTTCTGCCACAATGGCTTTGAGAGAAGCAATGCAGTCCTCCGTCAGGCAGTCATCACTGTCGATAAAGAGGATGTAATCGCCCTTGGCGGCATCAAGACCTGTGTTTCTTGCGCCACCCAAACCCTTGTTTTCCTGATGAATCACCTGCACGAGTGTGGGATATTGCTCCGCAAATGCATCACACATTTGGGGACAGATTCCATCGGTAGAGCCATCGTCAATGAGCAGAATCTCGCAATCGGCAAGGTCGTTATTAAGCACAGAGTCCACGCATTTTTGCAGATAGTTTGCCACATTGTACACGGGAATCACAAGGGAAAAGAGCATACTTACACCTCGGTTTCGGAGTAATCTTTGCATTTAATCAGATAATACACCACGGCCAAAATGGCGGCCATGTAGAAAGACCCGTTGGGTCTGCGCAGAACACCCGCCGTAAACACACAGTGCCCCAAGCACAGCACAAGGCCAATGCCCCACGCGGCAGTTTCCAAAGTAAAGAAACGCTTAAAGTTCGTGATGAGCGCTTTTGCAATGAGGAAGAGGAAATACCCAATGAACAGGAGCATTGCCCCTAAGCCCACCATGCCGTAGAGATAGTAAATGCCGTGGAAATCGTTCTCCACATCAAAGGTGCGACCCTTGCTGGTGAAACGCCCCAACTCCACGCCAAACCACTGGGCAGAAGCGGGGGAATGTTCCATCAGGAACTCCGCAAACATCAGTTTTTTGGTGCGCTCGTGGGTCATTTTCACGATATCTGTGGTGAAATCAAACATTTGGATGGTGCGTTCCATACCAAAAATAGAAACAAAATCGCTGAGATAATGCTCATATACAGGCGCAAGTTCTTCGATACGCGCCAATTCTTCTTCCGTAAAGACCAAATCGTCTGTGGGGAAGGCGGGAGGACCTTCATCCAAATCGGTGTTATCCTTACCCGTTTGCAGTTGTTCTTCCACCCAACCCTGTTTTTGCGCCATTTCATCGCTATGGGTATTGCGATGGATGGCCATAGGCGACAAGGGGAAAGCCCCCACAAACAGCACCCCTACCAAAAGGAATACCAGCGCCTTGCGCCACAGTTTGCGGTTTACAATCATAAGGCTCACGCCCAAACCAAAGCAGATGGCCAAAATCCCCATATAAGCCAAACGGGTGCCAATGAAAAACAGGGAAACGCAACTGCCCACAAAGGCAATCCAAAAGAACGCGTTCTGTAGCCCCCGTTTTTGATACAGCCAGACAACAGCCACAGGGGCAGCGATGGTCAAAATGGCGCTTTGGGTGTTGGCAAAGAAGAACCAACCCACATAGCCCGAACCATCGGGGTATGTGTGGGGGTCAGTGCCCGTAACCACCGCCAGCACCTGCACCAGCAAAATGATGAGCACATTTGCGGTCATGCCCAGTTTCACAGCGCTGTAGCAGGCATCATCTTCCCGCAAAAAAGTAATCAGGCAAATGACGGTAATGGGCAACTGCAGTACGCGCAGATAGTTACTCATGTCCAAGAAAATATCCTGATACCCCGCCTGCACGCAGGCAAAAATATGCGCCCCGCCTAAGAGGAGAAATACCCCTGCCGCGATGAAATACACCTTTTTTCTGCGGGAGACCATAAAGCCCATGAAACCCATGACAGCCAGCACAGCAAAACGGAGGAGCAGGGTAGGCATGTTGGATACGCCCCATTCCTGAATCCAAAAGGATACTACATCCATCAGTGGCTGAATGAGGAACAGATAAAATACAATTCTGGGCAATTTACCGGAAAGGCGGTTTTGCAGTGTGTGAATCATGATTTTTCCTCCTTCCGGCGGGTGGTGAGATACCAAATGGCCGCCAGACACAAAGAGAAATAAATGCTGGCGTTGGGACGGCGAAGTAATCCCGCCGTAAAGTAAGCGTGGGCAAGACCGCACACAGCGCAGATGGCAAGGGAAACCAGTTGCGGGGTGAGTACGCGGGCAAAATCCCGCTTTAGCGCCAAAAGGGCACGCCCTATGAGCCACAAAATACTGCCCAAAAGACCAATAAGACCCACCATGCCACAGAGGAAGAAGATGCCGTGGAAATCATTTTCCGCATCGTAGGTGTTGCCATCAAAGGTCATGTCGCCCAATTCTAAGCCAAACAGGGCGCAAAGAGGCTGCTCCCGCAGTAGCATTGTGCAGTATGCCTTCTTCTGCAGGCGGGCATCGGCAATGACGGAAGCATCGGTGGAATAATTGTAATATTCCGCCGTTTCCATGAGACCAAAGCGACCCGTCACCCCAGGCAGATAGAATTCATAGGCACTTTCCAAAGAAGCCAGACGCAAATCCATATCTGCAAGAACTTGATTCTTGGCGTTTTCCAAATCTTCTTCCACCAAGGCATCAATATGCGCCTGCTTTTTCTCCAAATTCACCTGCACCATAGACTGGTTTTTCTCCATGGGAGAGACGGAGGCCAAAAGAATTCCCGCCAGCACAAACGCAGAAAACACCATGGTTAAAATACGACTTTTTTTCTTCTCCTCACGGAATAACAGACAGAAAAACCCAAAGGCCCAAGCCGTGCCCATAAAGGATGCATAGGCAAGGCGAGTGGCAAAGAGGAACAAAAGCCCAAAGCCCAAAAGGGATGCAAGGGCAACATACAGCGGGTGCAAATGGGTCTTTTTCATCACAAAACCCACAAACAGAGGCACTAGCATGCTCAAAATGGCGCTTTGGGCGCTGGGGGTCACAAACCAGCCCAAAAGACCCACGCTCTTGTTGGCATAGGTGTGGGGGTCTGTTCCCGTGATAGTCGCCAAAAGCCCAATGAGGGCAATGAGTCCCAAACTGACACTGGCGCCCACAAACAGGGCAGAAAGACACTTTTCCTCTTTACGGCACAGACTGGCAAACATGAATCCCGCTAAGGGAAGCTGATACATCCGCGCCAAATTCACCAAATCGTGAATGGGGTCATCGTAGCCGTAATAGAAACATACCGCCCCGTGTAGGATGGTAAAGAGGGCAAGAGAGCCCAACAGCCAGTACCAAGGCTTTTTGTTTTGGGAGACTGCCATCCCCAAAATTACCATACCCGCCAAAAGAAGAGAGCGGAGCAGTAAAGAGGGGAGATTGCCCACTCCATTTTGGTCCAATACATAGGCAAAAACATCAATCAGCGGTTGCAAAGCGCACAGCAACACCACTGCCAGTGGCAGTGATTGTTCCATCCGCTTTTGAGAAAGAATATTCTTCACAGCTTCCGCCTCCTTGCCTAAATTTTGTCATTTTACATTATAATGTAAAATGCCCCCTGTGTCAATGAAACCCGACAAGCCCAAAGCCCTCCTAAGCTTTTTTCCCGCTTTGCTTGCATGTTACACATTTTCTGTGGTATAATGCTTTGGAAACCTGTTGGGGGAGGTGAGTGTGTTGGCCCAACAAGGCATAAAAATCGTGTGCAAAAATCAAAAAGTGTACCATGAGTACTTTGTGGAAGATAAGTTTGAGGCCGGCATCGAACTCACCGGCACAGAGGTCAAATCCATCCGCAAGGGCACGATGCACCTGAAAGAGGCATGGTGTCAGATTAAAGATGGGGAACTCTGGATCAAACAGATGCATATTTCCCCCTACGAACAGGGCAATATCTTCAACAAAGACCCCTTGCGTCCCCGCAGACTGCTCATGCATAAGAGGGAGATTGTGACCCTCTTCGGCAAGGTCAAGCAAGATGGCTATGCTCTCATTCCCATCTCCGTGTACTTCAAAAACGCGCGGGTCAAGGTGGAAGTGGGTCTGTGCAAGGGCAAAAAACTCTACGATAAGCGCGAAGATGCCGCCAAAAAGGATGCAAAACGGCAAATGGACCGCGCTATGAAAGAAAGGAATCAAAGATAATGGAAAAACCTATTGTTACCATTGAGATGGAAAACGGTGGCAAAATCGTCTGCGAACTGTACCCCGAAGTAGCCCCCGAATCCGTGAAAAACTTCATCTCCCTCATCCAAAAGGGCTTCTATGACGGCCTGACCTTCCACCGCATCATCTCTGGCTTCATGATTCAGGGCGGTTGCCCCCAAGGCACTGGCATGGGCGGTCCCGGCTACTGCATCAAGGGCGAATTCATGCTCAATGGTGTGAAGAATAAGCTCAGCCATAGCCGTGGTGTTCTGTCCATGGCTCGTTCCCAAGCACCCAACTCCGCAGGTAGCCAGTTCTTCATCATGCATGAAGATGGCGATTTCCTGGATGGCCAGTATGCCGCCTTCGGCAAGGTCATCGATGGCATGGACATTGTGGATTACATCGCCGCTACCGCTCGTCCCACAGACGGCAACGGCTCTATCGCCAAGGCAGACCAACCCAAGATGAAATCCGTCACTGTGGATTTAAAGGGTGAAACCTTTGAAGAACCCACCAAATATCCCGACCCCTACGGCAGATTCTAAAAACCTCGGGGGATGTTTCGCATCCCCCCTCTATATGGGGCTGTACCGGTTTCGACGGGGGCAGTGAGGCAGGATAAGCGGGCGGAGGTGTCTAACCTCCTTAAACCGGGCAATTTTTTTAAATTAACTGACAACAATACTGTTGCTCTGGCTGCCTAATTAGGCGCCCATCCGCCCCGGGAGGGCCACGAACCGGGCTCGGGTGTGATCGAAGTGGCGAACGTGCGTGCGGTAAGCTTTGCCCGCACCATGCATCATGAAGCTACCAAACCGCAGAGTGCGTCAATTCACGCTGCGGCAAGGGAATGTAAATAGTTGACTTCGCCCGAAGAAAGTCCTGTCAAGTTGTTTTCGGACAGGGGTTCGACTCCCCTCAGCTCCACCACATAAAAAGGCCACCCGTTAGGGTGGCTTTTTTATGTGGTTTCGCTTCCAAAGGGGAGTCGAAAGGCGGCACTTAGCAAGTGTCCAGTGGACACTTGCAACCGCCGTGGCTTTTCCGCAGAAAAGCGACTCCCCTCAGCTCCACCAAAAAGAAAGACCGCCCAAACGGGCGGTTTTTTTATGATGTACGAATTTTTGTACACACATGGCTATATGTTAAATGCGTAGCCACAAGATGAAAAAAATTTTAAAAATTTTTAAAAAAGCGTGAAAAATCAAGGATTTTGTGCTACTATGTAAACATAGAGTCATACCCGTAGTGGTTTCTGGAAAAGGAGGATACAAAAATGAAGAGAATTTTCACAACAATGCTGGTTTTCTGCATGGTGCTCTCCCTCTTGGCTGTGGGCGCACTGGCTGCAGGCTACACTGATGTAGCACCTGGCGCATGGTACGAAGATGAAGTCCTGTATTGCCAAGAAAATGGCCTTTTGGATGGCATCGGTGGCGATCTGTTTGACCCCGATGGCACCACCACCCGTGGCATGCTGGTTACCGCCCTGTGGCGTCTGGCTGATAAGCCCGTGGCTATCGGCATGGACTTTGACGATGTCACGGCAGGTGCTTATTACACCGAAGCCATTGCTTGGGCTTCTTCTGCAAAGATTGCAGAGGGTTACGGCAATGGTAAGTTTGGTCCTGATGACCTTTTGACCCGCGAACAGCTGGTCACCATTCTGTTCCGCTATGCTAAAAACATCGGCTACGATGTTTCTGTGGGCGAAGATACCAATATCCTTTCCTATGATGATGCCTTTACTGTCAGCGAATGGGCCATCCCTGCTATGCAGTGGGCTTGTGGCGATGGCGTCATTGAGGGCATTGGTACTACTTTGCAGCCCAAGGCTGCGGCTGACCGCGCTCAGCTGGCTGTGGTGCTGTGCCGTTTTGATGAAAAGACGGAAGAAGCTCCTGTGACTCCCACGGTTCATTTCCATACCTATACTGTCAATGGCGATGGCACTCACACCCGTTGCTGTGACAATGTGACCGAGGCCTGCTTGGTCGATGCCAATGGCAAGTGCTATACCTGCGGTTACCAGTTTGTGGCCGCCATCGGCACTGAGTACTACAATTCCGTTTCCGCTGCTTTGGCCGCCGCTGCCGAGAACGATACCATCCAACTCCTTGCCGGCCATGTTGAAACCATTGCCTTCACCAAAGCCACCAAGGCTAATTTGACCATTGTGGGCGGTGAGGGTGTTACCGTTGGTACTGTCCGTCTGGTGGAAACCACCAACTACGGCGCACCCGAGGGTTTGACCTTACAGAACATCGTGTTCAACGGCGAGGGCATCACCTCTTCCGGCACTGGCAACAGCGTGAAGGACCTTGCTGTTTTGGGTTGCGAATTTACAAACGGCGCAGTTATCCACATTAGTGACGGTGTTACTGACGGACTCACGGTGGAAAGTTGCACTTTCCGCAATACCGATAGTTCCGTGAATGCCAAGGAAAAGACCGCCATTTTGGTGCAGAATAATGCCTCCAATGTGGAAATCAAGGCCAACTACATTGGCGATTGCGAGCATAACGCCATCCAGTTTACCAAGATTGTTGGTGAATTTTCCGTCACCGATAACGTGATCGATGGCACCGGTAGCCGTGCCCTGCGCTTGGTTGCCAAAGCAGGCGCACAACTGAATATTACGGACAATATCATCCACAATGTCAACACCAATCCCACGGAAGCTGCAGAGAACAATGGCGAAATCATCAAGATCAGTGGCGCTGTGACCAACAGTGCTCCCCTTGCCGCCATCAACAATACCATCGATGGCGCCTCTGTGGCATGGGTAGAGGATAGCGCAGACATCTATGCTTATGTCGCCAAGGCTAAGATTGGTAATGTGTACTACGCTTCCGCACAGGCCGCTATTGCTGCCGCTGCCGAGGGCGATACCATCAAACTTCTAGCCGGCAATACCTATGAACTCATTCACTTCCCCAACTCCACCAAGGCCAATTTGACCATTGAGGGTGACGAGGATGTCTATGTGGGAAGAGTTGCTCTATTCAAGACTACCAACTACGGCGCTCCCGCAGGCCTCACATTGAAGAACATCACCTTCAACGGCAAGGGCGTGGATGCCAGCGGCAAGGGTCAAGTGACCAACGACCTTTCCATCGTGGATTGTGACTTCGTGGATGGCGCATATATCCATCTCAATGGCGATTGCACCATCGATGGTCTCACTGTGGAAAACTGCACCTTCACCACCACTCCCGATGGTCTGACCGCTGTTTTGGTGCAAGGCAGTGCCAAGAATGTGAAGATTTCCGGCAATACCATCAAGAATGCTTCCTGGAATGCTGTGCAGCTGACCAAGACCATCGGCAGTGTGGAAATCAGTGGCAACACCATCACCAACACTGGCAGCCGCGCCATTCGTCTTTCCACCAAAGATGGCACTGTGCTGACCATTACCAACAACGTCATTTCCCGTGTAAACCTTATCCCTGATGAAGCCACTGCCAATGCCGGTCAGGTGATTAAAGTCAGCGGTACTGTTACCGATGGCACTTTCACCGGCAATACCTACGGCGGCACCGCTTTTGAAGTGACTGGCGGTCTGGGCATCGCTCCCTAATGCAAAACAAGTAAAACGCAAAAAAGCACCACCCTCACGGGTGGTGCTTTTTTCGTTATTTTTTCTTGTTGCTTAAACCCAAAAGATAGTCAGCCGAAACGGCAAAAAACTTGCAAAGCGCCACAATATCCGCCATGTCGGGCTCGTGTCGCCCGCACTCGATGTAAGAGACTTTGCGCTGAGACATCTGCACGGCATCGCCCAACTGTTTTTGCGTCAAATCCGCATCTTCTCGCAAATTTCGAATCTTTTCGCCAAATGTCAATGTCAATTTCCTCACCCCAACTTATCTTAGTATAGACAGAAAAAGTCTATTGACATTTAGACGAAAAATGTCTACAATCCCATATAAAGGGGAGTTTCAAAACGAGGAGAGGGGAGAGCCTTCGATATTTGTTGAAAAATGCCACGAAAAGCCGTATAATATAACTAATCATATGTAAGGGGGCGACTCCATGAAGAAGAATTGTATTGCGCTTTTGCTGATTTTTGCCATTGCGCTGTGCCTCTCTGCCTGCGGACACAAACACACTTGGGGCGAATGGCAAGTGGATGTAACACCCACTTGTGAGCATCGTGGCATGGAAATTCGTTTTTGTGATAAATGTGGGGAAGAGCAAACTCGCTCGTTGGATATGGTGGAGCACACCACCGCCCCTATGCCCGATGTTCCCGCCACATGTAGCAAAGAGGGTAGCACAGGTGGCACCTACTGCCCCATGTGCGGTAAGATTTTTACCGCTGGCACACCTACTGCCAAGGCAAATCATACATATACCGTAGAATCCATATTGACTCCCGCCACCTGCTCACAAAAGGGCACGAAGAAAATCACTTGCGCCCAGTGTGATGCCTTTATCACCCAAGAATATGATATGGAGCCCTATCCTGCCACGGAAATTAACAAGCAGGCGCTTCAATATGTGGGTGAAATCATTGTTTTTGATCGAAAAGGCAATACTTTGGGCGTTGGCACTGGTTTTGTTTACACTGCCGATGGGAAAGTGATTACCAACTACCATGTGATTGATGGCGCATATTCTGCCCAAATTACCATCAACAGCCAAACCTATGAAATTGAGAACGTGCTTGCCACAGATTCCCGTATCGACTTGGCAGTGCTGAGTATTGATGGGAGCAATCTGCCCCATGCCAAATTGTGTTATGAACCCATGGATGTGGGTAGCACAGTCTATGCTATCGGCTCATCTCGTGGCATGACCAACACATTTTCGCAAGGTATTATCACCTACTTTGACCGCCAAGTGGATGGTGTCAGCCATATTCAGCACGATGCCTCTATCACCAATGGCAACTCGGGCGGTCCTTTGGTGAATGCCTATGGCGAGGTGGTGGGTGTCAACACTTGGGGCATTGCGGACTCCCAAAATCTCAACTTTGCCGTGTTTATCAAGGAACTGGAGAACTTGACCTTTGGCAAGGCAGTTCCTATTTCAGAGTACCACGATAGTAGCCTTTTAGCGCCTCGCCAATATCTGAAAAACTGGGTTACGCAAAATGCCAACTATACCGATTCCGACTATATTCGTTACGATGAAGAACTCTTCGATGATGGCGATATTTACTCCTTCGGTTTAGGTTACGATTACGAGAGTAAGTGCGTGTTTGTGGATTTGCTGGTCGTGTTCGAAAATGGTAGCGAAATGTACGTTTCCATCGACTTTGACGGGCTTCCCAATGACTATTACTATTATGCCAACTATGAAAATACCTCTGGTATATCCAACGAAACCTTTGGCGGTTTGGATGCAGGCGCATTTTCAGAAACTTCTCCGTTGGATTATGACTATACAGAAGGGGGCACTTTGTATGAACAAATGCTCCTTGTGGAAATGTACCGCAATTGTCTTATTTACACCGTAAGATGGTTGGACATTACCATGGTGGAAAATGACATGCCCTACACCATCGCAGATTTGGGCTTCACCCAGTTGTAATTGGAAAGACTTTTGGCAAAGGAGGAAATGACAGATATGAAAAACAGTAACCACTTGTCCGTTTTCCGCTACCTGACCATGATTTTGCTGGTGCTTTTGGGCATGGGCGCCATTCTTGCGGTGCTCAAAGGCATGATTGAAGTGGTGGGCATACTGGTCGCCGTGGCAGTGGTGGTATCCCTTCTGTGGAAATACATTTCCACCCGCTGTCCCGCCTGCAAGAAAGGTTTTTGCATGAAAATCATCTCCCGGGAAGCCCTTGGAGAAGAAGATGTGGAGATTCGCGAAAACCTCAACGCATGGAACGCCTATGATAAGTCCTACCAAAGCGGAAATGTCACCACCAGCGCCACCTGCAAAACCTACAAAGAAACGGCAAAATGTCGCCGTTGTGGCCACACGGAAGTATCTACCCGCACCGTGAATCTAAGAAAATAATGTAGCAAAAAAGCACCACCCGCTTGGGTGGTGCTTTTTTCATGCTTTTTACACGGAGAAGAGCAAATCGTAATAAGTGGGGAAGGGCCAATGTTCGCTGGTGACCAAGGTCTCCAAATGGTCAATGGTCTCCCGCACCAGTGCCATGCGGGTGAACACCTCGTCATGGTAGTAACGCATTTTTTCTTCCCGAGGAAGGCGCTTATCAATGGTGGAAACGGCTGTTTTCAGTTCCGCAGTGCGATCCAAAAGTTGTTCCGTAAGGAAACTAATGGAGGTAGCCAAACTTTCCTCCACACGGCAGGAGATGCCCGCGACAGCGGCCTTTTTCGCCCCGATGGCAGTGCAGAGTTCCGCACAATAGCGGGATGCCGCCGCCAAAATGTGGTGCTGTACCATATCGATGAGCACTTTGGCCTCAATGCGAATGACCTTGCAGTAGTTCTGCATGTGAATCTGATGGCGCGCCATCATCTCGCTGTGGGTGAACACCCCGTGACGGGTGAGCAGATCGATATTTTTCTCCAGCACAAAGGCGGGCAATGCCTCAGGCGTGGTGCGCAGATTGGCAAGACCGCGCTTTTCCGCCTCGGCTGTCCAAGCATCATCGTAACTGTTGCCGCTGAATAAAATCCGCCGATGTTTGGAGAAAGTATCCCGCAGAAGTTCGTTGAGCGCAGTTTCAAAATCCTCTGCCTTTTCCAGAACTTCGGCAAACTGGGAAAGTTCCTCCGCCATCATGGTGTTGAGCACCACATTGGGGTCAGCGATGGACTGGCTGGAGCCCAGCATACGCAGTTCAAACTTGTTGCCTGTAAAAGCCAAGGGCGAGGTGCGGTTTCTGTCGGTGGTGTCCTGAGGGATGGGGGGCAGAACATCCACGCCGATACGCAGGGTCTGATTCTTCCGTTCCACATAGTCCGTGCCGCCCACGATGGAGTCCAAAATGGCCTCCAACTCTTCCCCAAGGAAGATGGAAACAATGGCGGGAGGCGCTTCCTGCGCGCCCAAACGGTGGTCATTACCTGCAGTGGCAACGGTGGAACGGAGCAGTTCCTGATAATCATCCACACCCTTGACAAATGCCGCCAAGAACAGCAGGAAACGGGCATTTTTACTGGGGGTCTTGCCGGGGGCAAGGAGATTTTCTCCGCCATCGGTGGCAAGGGACCAGTTGTTGTGCTTGCCCGAACCATTGACGCCTGCAAAGGGTTTTTCGTGCAGCAGACACACCAAATCGTGACGGTCGGCCACTCGCTTCATGATTTCCATGGTCAACTGATTGTGGTCGCAAGCGGTGTTTACATCGGTGTAGACAGGTGCCATCTCGTGCTGAGAGGGGGCAACCTCGTTGTGCTTGGTCTTGGAGTAGATACCCAAGCGCCACAGTTCTTCGTCCAAATCCTGCATAAAGGCGGCAACACGGGGACGGATGGCGCCGTAGTAGTGGTCATCCAGTTCCTGCCCCTTGGGGGGCTTTGCCCCAAAGAGACTGCGCCCGCAGAGTTTTAAGTCCTCCCGCTGTTCCAAAAGATACTTGTCCATGAGGAAATATTCCTGTTCAGGACCTGCCTGCGGAATGACCTTTTGGGTCTCTGTATCCCCAAACAGACGCAAAATGCGCACCGCCTCACGGCTGACGCAAGCCATGGAACGCAGAAGAGGTGTTTTCATATCCAAGGCATCGCCGGAATAGGAACAGAAGATGGTGGGAATGCACAGTGTGCCACCCTTAATAAAAGCAAAAGAGGTGGGGTCCCATGCGGTGTAGCCACGGGCTTCAAAGGTGGCACGCAGACCACCGGAGGGGAAAGAAGAGGCATCAGATTCACCGCGGATGAGGTTCTTGCCGGAAAATTCCGTCATGGCGCGACCACCGGGGGCAGGGGAGAGGAAACTATCGTGCTTCTCTGCCGTAATGCCCGTCATGGGCTGGAACCAGTGGGTGTAGTGGGTTGCGCCCAAGTCCAGCGCCCAAGCCTTCATGCCATCGGCAATTTGGTCGGCCACCTCACGCGTTAACTGCTTGTCCCCGTGGAGGCACTCTTTCCATGCAGAAAGGGTCTCGGCAGGGAGATATTGCTCCATGGCATCTTCGTTAAACACCTGACAGCCAAAGAAATCGGGAAATGCATCCCCAGAGGGCGCATGATATTCCCGCCCCCCACTTAAACTGCCACCAAAGTAATCATCGTTTCTATCAATAAAGCGCTCCAAATCCAGCCCAAACTGGGCGCAGATATTCTGCAATGGACCGATTTTGGGCGAACGCATCCCGCTTTCCCATGTGGAGATGGACTTGTCCGAAACACCGGCGATATCCGCCAGTTCCTTTTGGGTCAAATTCTTCTCCGTACGGAGCAGATAAATTTTCTTTGCAATTTCCATGGTATCACCTCGTGCTATAAGAATACCATGGTGCAAAGACTAAGTCAACGAGAATTTCTACAAAAGTTCGATAAAGAAATTGGATTCTACATATACAATTTGACGAAATTAGAAAAAACCCGCCTTTTCCCAAGAAAAGACGGATTTTTTTATTTGGTTTTGGTGCGGGTTAACAGTAGTGCCACAGCCACTGCCGCCACCCCTGCCACCAATTTACCTGCAATCATAGCCCCCAGCATTTCGGGGGCAAAACCTGCCGTAAAGCCCAAGTGGTCGCCAAAGACAAAGGCGGCAGAAACGGCAAAAGCCATGTTCAGTACCTTGCCCCGACCATCCATATCTTTCACCATGCCAAACATGGGAATGGAATTGGCAAGGGTGGCAATGAGACCCGCGGCAGCGGTATCGTTAATGCCCAACACTTTTCCCAATTTCATAAGAGGCTTGCGGAAAGCCCGTGTAATGCAGTACACCAAGGGGAATGCCCCCGCCAGCACAATGGCAATAGCGCCGATGGTCTCGTAGCCATCGGACAGGGGATTGAGTCCCGGAATCACCGTAAGCCCTGTGAGGGTCTCCACAATGGCAGCGGCAAGGCCAATGGTAATCACCGCTGTAACCCCTTTGCCAAAGAGGGTAAAACCCCGAATCATTGCCCGTTCCGCTTTCCACAGACCCAAGGCGATGAGCAGGGCAATGAGAATGATGGGCACAAGGTTTCTCGCTACCATACCCACGGGGAATCCTGCCACCAGACCGCCCACAAATGCCCCCAAGGGGATGGTGATGATGCCACACAGCGCCCCTTTGGCAAAATAACTGCGGTCTTTCTGGGATAAAATCCCCAGCGCCACGGGAACAGTGAACACAATGGTAGGCCCCAACATAGACCCCACAATCACCCCGCCAAAAAGGGCGGCATCGGGATTTTGACTCAGTTCCATGGCAAGGTTTGCCCCACCCATATCGCAGGCCAAAATTGTGCCTGCAAACATGGCAGGGTCAGCCCCTAAAAAGCCGTAGATGGGCGCCACCACAGGCTTGAGTATCGTGGCAAGGACAGGCGCAAGACAAATGACACCCAGCATGGCCATACCCAAAGAGCCCAAGGCTAAAATGCCGTTTTCAAATTCTTGACCCAAGCCCAATCGGTTGCCAAAAATTCGGTCCAATGCCCCCAAAGCCATAAAAATGACCATGAGATAAATAATGCCATCGCTGACAGTCATGTTTCTGCCTCCAATGTATCTAGTATTCCCACAATGGCGGCATCCACAGGCAAAAGGGGATTTTCTACCCGCGCCGCCGACCCAAAGGTCAAAAGCACACGGTCATCCTTCCCCGCGCCCACTAGGTCTACCGCCACAATTTTTCCCGTGTCCGTTTCCACAGAAAGGAGAGTCAGCCCCATGAGTCCATCCACCTTTTTGGTGGACCAAACAGAGCCTTTCACCGTGCCTGTTTTCATCCTTTTCCCTCCCATAAATCCCGTGCCAAGGGGGTGAGGATGGCATCCTTGGGCAGATTCTCACGGGAAAGGGACAACACATCCTTGGCGGTGATGAGTTTTTTCCCTCCACCGCCCCATTTCTTCACGCCCAGTTCCCACAACTGCCGTTCCTTGCCCATGAGAAGTCCCCGCAAAGCCCGCGCCGTGGTGGTAGGATACTTCCGATATTCTAAGCCCTCCTCCATGAGATACACAGGCTTGCCCATGAGAAGAGCTCGACACACAGCAT
Source organism: Oscillospiraceae bacterium (assembly GCA_017935145.1). Lineage (GTDB taxonomy): Bacteria > Bacillota > Clostridia > Oscillospirales > Oscillospiraceae > RGIG3566. The sequence continues at coordinate 44,870 of JAGBIE010000026.1, read as the reverse complement.
CGCAGGGCATCTGCAACAGTTCCTGAGGGGATAGAGAACAAATCACCACAAAATCAAAAGGTGCTTCCTCAACAGGAAGAAAGGGCGCATCTTTCGGTACAGTGCCCACGCAAAGGGCGCGGGGGAGAGAGGGAGAGGTGTGGCTTAATTTCTCCCATACCGCATCTGCCACACGGGAGATGAGTTCTTCATTCACGGATCATCATCCCCAAATCCCCCTTCTTAAATCCGCAGGCATTGGCTTCGTCATAGTCCAAATGCACCCGTGGCGCAAAGGATTCATGGACTCGCACCACCACATGGTCAAAACGAACAGGACGGCGGGTAAGGGTGCGGATGGAGATGTGTTGTCCATCTTTGACCCCGTAGAGTTTGGCATTTTCGGGGGTCAGATGCAAGTGATTTTGCGCCACAATAGTAGGCGCGGAAATACTGCCTTTTTCCCCCAACACCTTGCACTGGGGTGCGCCTTTGGTGTTTCCCGATAGACGGATGGGCGCGTCAATGCCCAAGGTGACACCATCGGTCAGGGAGATTTCCACCTGACTTTCCTTGCGACAAGGGCCTAACACTGCCACCCGTTCCAAAGTTCCCTTTGCCCCCTTGAGCACCACCCGTTCCTGTGCCACAAATTGCCCCGGTTGAGAAAGGGGGCCTTTTTCCGTCAAATTGTGACCGAATAAAGTGAGGGCATCCTCTTTGGAGAGATGCACATGCCGTCCCGATGCCTCCATCTCCACAAGAAGCCGTTGCTCCAAAAATTCTACAATCTTTTCAGCCCTCTCTTCCATGCCCCGCCTCCTTTGCCTTTAATCGAATCATGAGAATCCAAATGTAGGAGGAAAGTCGGTTCAATGTCTTGAGAATGTCCTCCCGTCCTGCGGTATGCTCCCCATAAAAAGCGCGAAACGCCATGGTTTCCGTCTGCCGTACCACCGTGCGGATTTTGTTGAGGGCAAGAAGCGTTGCCCCCTCATCCCCAGTGGGCATAAAGTGGGGCTGAGCGTAGTATTTTTGCGGAAAATGGCTGTGCTTTCGAAGTTCTTCTTCGCTGAGCCCACCTAGACGGATGGGTGAGGCTTCTTTTCCCATGACATCGCAAGGAATCAGTGTCCGCACCACAGAAAGCACTTCTCGCAATGCGCTTTCTGTCTCCGTTTCCGCCTCACTTTTGGCAGTATGAATGCCCCAAAGAATCTCCGCTTCCAAACTGTCTACCATGCCACGGAAACGGATACGGGGATGGTCCTTTTCCACCAAAATATTTTCCTGCAGATGGGTCATATATTCTGGCTTTTCCTGCAAAACCGCTCCCCAAAGAGTCTTGTATTCCGATGGTTTTGCCTGTTCCGCGGGGAGGATTTCCACTCCCTCCAAGCGTAGCCACGAGCGGGCAGAGGGAGTCATGCGGTCTCCCTCTGCCATATAAAATACCCGTTTTCCGTCACGGACACGCAAATTCGCCTTGACGGCTTCCTCTGTGAAAAATGCCATAGATTATTCGGTCTTGTGGGCATCGGCAATGCCCTTGGGCAGAATATTATCCACCTCTGCGTGGGGACGGGGAATCACATGGACGGAAACCAGTTCTCCCACTTTTTCCGCTGCGGCAGCGCCTGCATCGGTGGCGGATTTTACCGCGCCCACATCGCCCCGTACCATCACGGTCACCAAACCGCCACCAACCTGTTCCTTGCCAACCAGTTGCACATTGGCGGATTTTACCATGGCATCCGCCGCCTCAATTGCGCCCACCAGTCCGCGGGTTTCAATCATGCCCAATGCATTTGTGTTTGCCATATTTTCTTACACTCCTATCTGAATTTTTCCAAAATTTTTTCCGTGATTTTCTCAATGAGTTCTTCATCTACCGATGCGACATGTTCTTTGGGAACTTGCTTCTCCGTATCCCACGCCACACGGCGGATGTTAATGAGATCCAAAGGCCCAATGTTGTTGGAAGAGGAACTGCCACCCACAGCGCCACAGCCCAAGGTCAGCGCAGGGAACAGCCCTGTGGATGCCCCAATGCCCCCCAAAGCGGAGGGGGTGTTCACCAAAAATCGGCTGACAGGCACTTGAAGGGCAAATTTTTCCACCACGCTACCATCCTCTGCATGGATGGCGAAGGTGTGTCCACTGCCCTCATGGTACAAAATCTCGCAACTAAGGCGCAGGGCTTCTTCCTCATTCTCCACCGCATAGAGCGCCAAAATGGGGCAGAGTTTTTCCCGCGAGAAAGGATGTTCATCGCCCACCATGTCCTCCCGCGCCAAAAGCACCTTGGCCTTTTGGGCTTTTTCGCCCAAAGAAGCCATTTTGGCAATTTCTGAGGCAGTTTTGCCCACAATTTTCGGGTTCATGGTGCCGTTACAGCGCAAAATCCATCGGGATAGTTTTTCCGCCTCTTCCCCCTCCAATACACAGCCACCTTGGGCTTCTATGGCGGAAAAGACTTCCTTTTCCATGTTTTTGTGGTAGATAATGCTCTGCTCCGAGGCGCAAATGGTGCCGTTATCAAAGGTTTTACTGCGGAAAATTTTCTCGATTGCATCTTTTAGATGACAACTGGGGTGCAAATACGCAGGCCCGTTGCCTGCACCCACACCAATGGCGGGCTTGCCCGATGAATACGCCGCCCGCACCATGGCTTCGCCCCCTGTGGCGAGAATCAGTTTCACCTGCGGATGTTTCATCAGTTCCTCAATGGCATCCATGGTGGGAATGGTGATACAACTCACCGCCCCCGCAGGACAGCCCGCCTGTTCCGCCGCCTCCATGAGGTACTCCACGGTTTTTAAGGTGCATTTTGCCGCCCCAGGATGGGGAGAAAACACAATGGTGTTTCCCCCTTTCAGTGCGATAAGGGACTTATACAATACCGTGGATGTGGGGTTTGTGGAGGGAGCAATCCCCGCCACCACGCCCACGGGCACACCCACGTCCCAGACTTTTCGTTCTGTATCCTTGTGCAAAATCCCAATGGTTTTTTGGTCACGGATGGCCTCGTACACCGTTTTAGAGGCAAAGAGGTTCTTTTGAATCTTGTCCTTTACATTACCAAAACCGGTTTCCTCTTGGGCGAGACGAGCCAGTTCTTCCGCGTGGGCAACGCCACAATCGGCAATGGCTTTTATGATGCGGTCAATTTCTGCTTGGGATTTTTTGCGGAGAATTTCTTGGGCTTTACTGGATTTTTCCACCAATTCCCGCACTTCCTGACGGGATTTTAAATCTCGACCCAGTTCCATATTCTGCTCCTTTCTACACCTTGGGATTTGCGGCCACCCGCTCTACCGCTCGAGAGAAGGCTTCGCAGGCGGCCATGCAGGCGCTTTGACTTCCACTGAGCAGACCTCCTGCAAAGTTGGTCTCACTGGGTGGCGGAAAAAACAGTGCCAGTTCCACATCCGCCGCTTTCAGTGCCGCGTCTAAACCCATCATGGCCTCCACAGGCGGGGCAATCAAGTAAGCAAGGGCGACCCCCTCGGCTACATTTGCCATGCGGGAAAGGTAAGTTCCCGTGCGGGAAACGCAGTGAGCCAGATACACCACATCGTCCGTGTCATTGGCGGAACGGAATGCCCCATCCTGCTCTAAAAAGCGTGTTGCCGCACGGAGTCCGCTTTCCACCTGTGCGGGATTAGGACCCGAAAGCACCCCAATGACTTCCCCCGCCAAGGCGGTGGATGCATTTTTCGCTCCCGCATATAAACTCCTGCCGTAGACCACCTCCACTTGAGCGGCCTTGGTGGCCTCATCCAAGGCAAGATAGGTGGCATCGTCACAATCGGTGGATAAAAACGCCACTGCACTGTGTCCTTGGGGAAGTTTCAATTCTTTCTGCAAAGAAGGGGAGAGGTTTGCCAGCACTTGGGTGCAGAGAACATTCACGGGGATTTTATCGCCCTTCATTCCTGCATCCTCCCCAAATCGATGCCCGATGCTTTTTTCTCCAGCATGGTGAGAAGAAGCGTTGCAATGTGCGCTCCCGCTTCCACCGCAGGTGTACCTTGCCGATGGATGTTGGAGATAACCGTGCGTTTGGATTCGGGAATACCGGGATAGGGCTTATAAGTGATATAGCAGGACATGGATTCTGCCGTCACCAGCCCCGGTCGTTCACCTACCAGCATGCAAACGATTTCCGCCCCTGTAATTTCACCCAAATGGTCACTGGCACCCACACGGCAAAACTGCACAAAGAGGGTTTCTCCCAGCGGTATGCTCCCAAGCCCTTGGCGGATGGCTTTCATGCAGTCCACGGCATTGGCTTCCACCGCTGCGGAGGATAGCCCATCCCCAATGACCAAGAGAATCTTGGGCGGGGTAGGGTAGAGGTTACGGATGATGCTTTGGCTTTCAGGAGAGAAACGCCTTCCCAAATCGGGGCGGGTGAGATATTCATCCTTGTCCTTGCACATGGTCTTGACAAAGGGGAAATGGTTGTCCTTGTAGAAATTCTCCCCCACCAAGGAAAATACGCTGTCCTGCGCCGCGGCGTGGTCGGCGCGGAAACGGAGCATGGTGGTGGTGCGGTATCGCGCCCCCGCCCGACCCACGCCCACACGGGCAGGAGTCTTGCGCTTGAGCGCCATAAAGGCATCTTTATTGTGGGGGTCTGCCACCAGATATTGCTCTCGCAAATCCTCCGCCGTAATGTCCGGCAAAATGCCATCGTGGAAATTTTCCCGCACTTCCTTATTGGGCGCAGATGGTTTCGCAGAGGGCTGTAAATCCCGCAATAATTCCTCCACTAAGGAGCGCAGTTCCGTTTTATCCATGTCGCACCTCCTCCAGTAGCCAAGAGCCATCGCCTGCTTTTTTGGTCAGGCGACCATTTTCCACAAAGCCCATATCTTCCAGCCATTTTTGAAATTCGGGAATGGCGGTGAGAGAGAAAATCTCCCGCATGGCGGCAGTATCGTGGAAGCCCGTGGTTTCATAGTTGAGCATGATATCGTCTCCGTGGGGGATGCCCATAAAGTAGTTACATCCCGCCGCCGTGAGCAGTACCATGAGATTTTCAATATCGTTCTGGTCTGCCTTCATGTGATTGGTGTAGCAGGCATCACAGCCCATGGGAATGCCCGAAAGTTTCCCCATAAAGTGGTCCTCCAAGCCAGCTCGAATTACCTGACGGGCATCGTAGAGATACTCCGGCCCGATGAAGCCCACCACCGTGTTCACCAAGAACGGCTCATAGCGCTTGGCAAAGCCGTAACAGCGTGCCTCCATGGTCACCTGATCCGCTCCGTGGTGTCCCTCAGAGGATAGCTCTGAGCCCTGTCCCGTTTCAAAATACATGACATTGGGGCCCGTGGCCGTGCCCTCTTTCAGTGCCAAGTCCCGTGCCTCTGCCATCAGATTGCCGTCAATACCAAAGGCCTCATTGGCCTTTTGACTGCCTGCGATGGACTGGAAAATCAGGTCCGCAGGCATCCCTTGACGGATGGCCTTCATTTGGGTGGTCACATGAGCCAGCACGCAGGTCTGGGTGGGGATGCGCCAGCGCTGTTTCATCTCGTCAAAGCGCCTGAGCACCCGCGAAACACTCTCCACACTGTCAATGACGGGGTTGAGCCCCAACACCGCATCCCCTGCGCCGTAACTGAGGCCCTCGGCTAAGGATGCCAAAATGCCATCGGGGTCATCGGTGGTGTGGTTGGGTTGCAGACGGCAGGAGAGAGTGTTTGGCAAGCCGATGGTGGTGTTGCAGTGGGCTGTCACACGGATTTTCTTGGCGGCGTAAATTAGGTCTGTATTGCTCATGAGTTTTGCCACCGCCGCCACCATCTCCGCGGTAAGCCCTCGACTCATTCGGCGAATCTCTTCGCCTGTGGTGTTCTCCGATAAAATCCACTCCCGCAGACGGAGAACTGGCCAACTCTGCACCTCACGATAAATGGACTCGTTCACATCGTCTTGGATGATGCGGGTGACCTCATCTTCCTCATAGGGGACTACGGGATTCTCCCGCAAATCGTGGAGGGTCAAATGCCCCAATACCACCTTGGCGGCGATGCGTTCTTCCGCACTTTCTGCGGCAACGCCTGCTAAAATATCACCTGATTTTTCTTCGTTGGCCTTGGCCAAAACATCCTTCACATCCCCAAAGGCATACACCTTGCCGTGAAGGGCAGTTTTTAACAACAATGAAAGCACCTCATTTTTCAAAGATAAGGGTTTTAATCACAACGGGAAGCACCGCACCGCCTGCCACAGGCGGACCAATGTCCAAATATGCGCCACTCCCCATAGATAAAGAATCCACGCACACAAGTCCTTTTTGCCCCCGTGCCACAAGGGCTTGCCCCAAGGCTTTTCCCATGTCCGCGCCCACAGCAATCACCAAGGGAGACATGTCTCCTGCCGATGCTAAAATCTCCTCCGCTACATGGGAAATCTGCTCAAAGGATGGATTTTTCCACCCGGGAAAGAAAATGGCAGGTGGGGATGAAAACCAAGCCCGTTTTTTACGGATGGCATCGCTCAAATGACTTTGTTCTTCCTCGCTGAGCGCCAAAACAGGCAGGTTTTTCAGGGGAAATTCCACACCATCATAGGAAATGGTCGAGCCGGAAAGTTGCGTGGAATGGCTACCCGCCCCTACCACCGTGGCACGGATGGTCTCCGTGGGGCGGATGGTTTTGGCGGAATAGAGCCGACTTTTGGCAATGGTTCTCCCCAAAAGCACACCAATATCCCCGTACCGAAACGCATCTTCTTGGCTGTCTGTGTAGATGAAATCCGCCACCCCACCGGAAAAGGACAAAACATCGATTTTTTCCGGCAATTTCATAAGCGCTGTGGTGCGGAGGGATAGGGGAATGGTCTCTCCCGCGCCAATGACCATATCCTCTAAAGCGTTCACCAAAGTTTTACACAGGGGCAAAAGTTCCGCTTCTGTGACCTTTTGCCCCACCTGCAAATCTGTGAGCCCATCCAGCACAGGGGAAATGTAGACAATCACCCCGTCATTCACTTTTACCAGCCGGCCACCGATGTTAAGACAGCCTGTGGAGTAGATTTCACCATTTTGGTATAACACCATGTTGGTGGTGCCACCGCCGATGTCAAAATGCAGTAGGGTACAGCGGTGCTCGCGGGAATATTCTTCCGCTCCCGACCCTTTTCCCGCCAGAATGCTCTCCAAGTGCGGCCCTGCCGTGGCAACCACAAAATCCCCCGCAAAGGAGGAAAGTTCCGCCAAAACTGCCTCCGCGTTCTCCTTGCGGGCGGTCTCTCCCGTGATAATCACCGCCCCTGTGTCTACATCGGCAAGGGAAATCCCCGCCTTGCGATATTCCTCCGCCACAATCTCCCGCACGCCACTGCCGTGGATGGTGCTGTCATCCAGTAGGGGCGTAAAATGGATGTCACTTTTGTAAAGAATCTCCTTTTCTGCAATTTCCATCTGTGGAATGGTAAATGCCGCCGCCCGATTCTTTACATGCAGTCGCGAAAACACCAACTGGGTGGTACTTGTCCCCAAATCAATGCCCACGGAAAGGAGCGTTTCGTCCGTCATCCCATGGCCTCCCGCAACAGTTTCCGCATCTCCTCACGGGATACGGAACGGGGGTTTCCTAAAAGACAGGCATCCTGTTCCGCAGCCGATACAATTTCTTCCATCCGTTCTTCCAACTCCTTGGACTCAATGCCCGCCTCCCGTAGAGTCGATGGCAGTCCCAGATGCTTTCTCAATCGGCAAATCGCCCCACGCAGATTCCGCACAGCCGTTTTCTCCCACGCACCCTCCATGCCACAGGCGCGGGCAACACGGGCATATTGATGGAGGGAAACTTTTTCATTCAGCACCATCACATGGGGCAGAAGCACCCCACCCAAGCGCCCGTGAGGAATGTGAAATGCCCCACCCAAAGCGTGAATCACCGCGTGGAGTACCCCCAAACCCGCATGGTCAAAGGAAATCCCCGCCAATGTGGCCGCCAAATGGATGTTTCCCCGCACGCTTTTGTCTCCGTCAAAGGAGCGGGGGAGAAGCTCCATAAGGGTCTCCGCCGCCGTAACAGCGAGGGCTTGAGAGTATAAATCTCCCTCTTTGGATACCACCGCCTCCATGCAGTGAGTCAGGGCATCCATGCCCGCCTCGGCAATGAGTTTCGGAGGCAGATTTTGGAGTAGGTCGTCATCCAAAATGGCATAGTCAGGACGGAGCGTGGGGTCGATGAGCGGGTGTTTGACCCCCTCGTGAGTGAGGATGGAAAAAGCCGTAACCTCACTTCCCGTGCCCGATGTGGTAGGCACGGCAACAAAAACAGGTCTCTGTGGTAGAGAAAGTAGAATCCCCTTGGCGCAGTCCATACTGCTACCACCGCCTAGGGCAAGGAGCATATCGGGGGCAAACTCCTGCGCCATTTTGCTCCCCTCCGCTACCAAGGATACAGAAGGGTCGGGGAGTACCCCATGGAAGATTTTTCCCTCGCCACCTACGGCATGCAAAATCTCTTTCGCTATGCCGTTTTGGAAGAAAAAGGCATCCGTCACCAAAAAAATCCGTTTTGCACCCAAATCGCGCAATCGCGCCACCGCGCCTTTGCCAAAATAAATCTTGGTTGTCAGTGAAATCGTTCCCATACGCCACCACCTTTTGCAGTAGTATTTCCCAAAAATGCAAAATTCCATACAAAAACCTCCCTCCGCCTAAAAGACGAAGAGAGGTTTTGCTTTCCGGAAATGAATTTATGTGGTATATTTAGTACTGAGGATGAAAGTTGTAGGAACGAGAGGAGAATCATATTATGAAGACAACAATTGCCGGATATGTAAATAGAAACAATCAAAGAAATAATGGATGTACTCAAGAAATGGGGACAGACAACAATCAGTGGTTTTATGTTATGGAGTGTTTGAATTGTGGACACCACTACAAATCTAATGGAACAGATATTTGGCAGAGAAAATGCCCTATGTGCCAAGGAGGTAAACCTTAATGAATGTCAAGAATCTATATAAGGTATTTGAACACTACATAGAAAAGTTTGAGTGGTTAAATCAAAAACCAGAACCTAATGAGAGTTATAAGTGGGTTGCTGTTCAGAAATTTCAGGAAGCTTTTGATTTAAATGTTCCTGAGGATGAGTTTGCGAAAATGCTCTATCGTGCGTGGAATGCATCTGCCAATCTTATTGACAGCAATCAACAACAACCTTTCTATGCGCTTGTTGAATATGCTAGGAAAGAACCTGAGAGAGTTCGCGCCATGTTTGCAAACCTATATGCCGATGATGGTGGAAATCTGAGCGCTCGACAAGAGAAAATTAAGAGATTTCTTAACGATACAGATGAGCTCCTTCAAAAGTATTTCCCGACCAGCCATCTTTATATCAATACGCAACGTTCGGCAATGGCTCTTCTTTGGTTCTATGACCCTAACACCTATTACTACTACAAAGCGACAGAGGCAAAATACCTGGCTGATTGTGTGGAGTTTTATGATGATTGGGGAACATATAATGACTTTAAATTAGAGATATTTCATAGATTTTGTGATGAGATTGTCGAGCAGATGAAGAAATACCTGACCCTCACAGAAACACATAAAACACGCTTTGAAAGCAAAGAGTTGATGCACAAGGATGAAAATCTTCATATCCTTTTGGTTGATATTATTTTTTGTGCCAAGCGCTACGGGTTGTATGATGGTATTCCCATTAAAGACTCGAGCGCATCCGCAAAACGCTTGTACCTTGAACGTAAATTAAAGGCAAAGGAATTATATGAAGCAGTATGCACGGCAGAGCAGAATGTCGCATTATTAGATGAGGCAAAAGCAATTTTTGCTAATCTGATACAAAGCGGCACGCCCATCATACACAAAACTCTTGGTACTGCTGAATTGATTGAGTGCGCTGATGGATTTATAACATTGTCTTTTCCTAACAAGAGCGAACAGAAAAAATTCGGTTTGATTCAATCGTTGGCGAATGCATTTATCAAAATTGAAACACCAAATTTTGACGAATTGGTCGAAAAGTATCGCTCGGTAATGCGTGTTGAGACAAATGTTTTTCAACAGTATGAAAGCGCAGTTAAGGCATTTAGTCCTTACGAGGAATATCTAGACTAAAAATGTAAAACCCCCGAAGCATTCCGCTTGGGGGGGTTGCATATGTACTAAAATTCACTGTTTTTTAAAATGAAAACCAGCGCAATGGCTTGCAGAATAATGCCAACCAGCACAATCCCGCGGAAGACTGCAACAGAAACCAGTTCAAAGCCGTTGCAAATGAGTCCAATGGATAGAAATAGGATTCCAATGAAACTCAAAAGACGACCAATGCTCATCTTTTTCATCATGACACCTTCTATTCCGTTTTTTGTAGGTATATTCTATCACAAATCCGCGCGAAAAGAAAGAGAAAAAGGCAGCCACCATATGGTGACTGCCTTTGTGTTCTTGTAAGCGGAATCAGCGCTTGGAGAACTGGGGAGCGCGACGAGCGGCCTTCAAGCCGTACTTCTTACGTTCCTTCATTCTGGGGTCACGGGTCAGGAAACCAGCGGCCTTGAGAATGGCGCGGAAATCGGGGTTCACGCTCAGAAGAGCGCGGGAGATGCCGTGACGGATAGCGCCGGCCTGACCGGTCACGCCACCGCCTGCAACGGTGCAGACAACGTCAACCTTGCCCAGAGTTTCGGTGGCAGCCAGGGGCTGACGCACGACCATCTTCAAGGTTTCCAGACCGAAATATTCTTCGATATCGCGGCCATTGATGATAATGGAGCCGGTGCCGCCTTCGTAGACGCGGACACGAGCCACGGAGGACTTACGACGGCCAGTGCCGTACTGATACTGTCTTTTGCTCTCGTACATAATCATTTACCTCCGAATTAGTCCAAGGTCCAAGCTTCGGGCTTCTGAGCAGCGTTCTTGTGCTCGGCACCCTTGTACAGCTTCAGACGGGTGAGGGAAGTGCGGCCCAGAGTGTTCTTGGGCAGCATGTTCTTCACAGCCAGTTCCATGGCGAAGTCGGGACGCTGCTCCATAAGAGTGCGATACTTGACTTCTTTCAGGTTGCCAATCCAACCGGTGTGATGATAATACTTCTTCTGTTCCAGCTTGTCGCCGGTGAGGACGGCCTTTTCGCAGTTGATGATGATGACATAGTCACCGCAGTCAACGGCGGGGGTGAAGTCGACCTTATGTTTGCCGCGGAGCAACTTAGCGGCGGTAGCAGCGGTACGGCCCAGGGGCTTGCCGGCTGCATCGAGAACGTACCATTTTCTCTGGACGGTCTCTTTCTTTGCCATGGTAGTGGACATGAGAACTTCCTCCATTTAAAATATATGAATAGTTTTTGACAAAATCACGGCCGCGGGTTACAATAAACCCAATCAGCGCTAGAATTTTATACCATAAAGAAAAAGTGCTGTCAACACTATTTTTCAAAATTTTCATTTTCCTTGGAACAAACTCTTAAATGCTCCGTTTTTCTCGTTTTTACTCTCGAATGCTCACTTTCTATTTTACATTTTGAAAGGATGTGCCCCATGCAACGATTGGTGGGTCTGGTTCGCCGCTGTGTGGACGATTACAATATGATTTCCCCTGGGGAGAAGATAGCCGTGGGCGTATCGGGGGGCAAGGACTCCTTGGCGCTCTTGGTGCTTTTGGCGGCTTTACGGGAATATCACCCCACCCAATTTACCTTGGAAGCCTTTACCATCGATTTGGGGCTAGAGGGCATGGATTTTACCCCCGTGGCAGAATTTTGCGAAAAACTGGGCGTGCCCTATCACCAAATTAAGACGGAAATCGCCCCTGTCATCTTCCAGCACCGCAAGGAGAAAAACCCCTGCGCCCTCTGTTCCAAAATGCGCCGTGGCGCCCTGTCCAATGCTATCAAAGAGGCGGGCATTTCTAAAATCGCCCTAGGCCATCACTATGATGATGCTGTGGAGACCTTCCTGCTCTCCCTTTTCTATGAGGGGCGCATCAGTTGCTTTGAACCCAAGACCTATTTGGACAGAACCGAGGTCACACAAATCCGCCCCCTGCTGTATTTAGGGGAGAAGAGTATTGAAAATTTGGCGCAAAAACTTCATCTTCCCGTGGTGGAGAATACCTGCCCCATGGATAAAAATTCCAAACGGCAGGAGGTCAAGAACTTGGTGGCGGAGCTCTCTGAGCGCTATCCTGATCTGAAAAGCAAGATTTTCGGTGCCATGCAACGCCTGCCCTTGCCCCAATGGGGCGTGGAAGAACCCACTCGCAGACCTCTACCCGATATGGATGTTTAAGCCATCGCCCCAAGGCACTCTCCTTTTTGGAGAATGCCTTGGGGCGACTCTACTTTTATGGGATAGAATCGTAGGTAGGTTTTTCTCGATTCTCGTGGTAGTTTGTTGGCAGAAAATGCAAGGAGGCGCTAACATGAAACGAACAAAACTGCGAGATAGACTCTTGCCCGACTATACCCGTGGTGAGGAAATTGCCAACATGGTCACTCATATTGTAGGTGGCGCATTGGGCATTGTGGTACTGCTGACCTGCCTTTGGATTTCCATCGTAAAGAAAGACCCTTGGGGCATTGTGAGCAGTAGCATCTACGGCGGGAGTATGATTCTCCTCTACACCGTGTCCAGTGTCTATCACGGACTCACGGCAGTGAGTGGCAAAAAAGTCATGCAGATTATTGACCACTGCACCATCTATTTTCTCATCGGTGGCACTTATACGCCCATCCTCTTCTGCGCCATCCGTCCCATGTTTCCTGTTTGGGCGTGGGTAATTTTCGCTCTAGTTTGGGGCTGTGCCGTCATGGCAGCGGTGTTTACCGCTATCGACCTGAAAAAATACGCTGTTCTTTCCATGATTTGCTACATCGCTATGGGTTGGTGCATTGTCCTTGCGGCAAAACCTGCCATGGCAAGCATCCCCCTTGCGGGCTTGTGGTGGCTTTTGGCGGGAGGCATTGCCTATACTGTGGGCGCTGTCCTCTACGGCTTGGGCAAACGCACGCGCTATATGCACTCGGTGTTCCATGTGTTCGTTCTCTTAGGAAGCATCTTCCAGTTTATCTCCGTGGCAGGCTATGTGCTGTAAATAAGAAAACCGCACCCAAGTGGGTGCGGTTTTTCTTATTTGTGATAGAGTTTCTTTGCTTGCAGGACGGGCTCCCATGTGACATTGGCACCCAGTTTCTTCAACACACCATCATCCACCGATGCCAAAACCACCGAGGAATGCACCTCACTACCCTTGAGGTTGGATAGTTCTGCCATGGCCTTGGCGGCGATGGGGTCGGTGACAGCACTCATGGCAAGGGCAATGAGAATTTCATCTGTGTGGAGACGAGGATTGTGGTTACCCAAGTGATGGAGTTTTAAATCCATAATGGGCATCAGCACTTCAGGGGCAATGAGTTTAATCTCATCGTCAATGCCCGCAAGATATTTGAGAGCATTGAGAAGTGCCGCGCAGGATGCGCCCATAAGGGTGGTGGTCTTGCCCGTAATCACTGTGCCATCGGGCAGTTCCATGGCAACGGCAGGCTCGCCTGTGCGTTCTGCCACCGCCAAAGCGGCAGGCACGCACTTGCGCATGGAAATGTCAAGTTGCAAACTCTGCATGAGCATGTCCAGTTTTTGCAGTTCCCCAGGACGGGACAGACCGCGCTTGGCGTTATACTGGGCGGCAAAGTGACGGCGGATAATCTCCTGTTTGGAGGCTTCACAGCACACCGCATCATCCACAATGGCGTAGCCCGCCATGTTTACGCCCATGTCTGTGGGGCTCTTGTAGGGGCAAGTGCCGTAAATGCTCTTGAACATGGCTTCCAGCACGGGGAAAATTTCAATATCCCGATTGTAGTTTACCGATGTAGCGCCGTAGGCCTCCAAATGGAAGGGGTCAATCATGTTCACATCGGAAAGGTCCGCTGTGGCGGCCTCATAAGCCAGGTTTACAGGATGTTTCAGAGGCAGATTCCACACGGGGAAGGTTTCGTACTTGGCATAGCCCGCCTTAATGCCCAGTTTGTTTTCGTGATACAACTGGCTGAGACAGGTGGCCATCTTGCCACTGCCGGGACCGGGTGCGGTCACCACAGCAATGGGCCTTTGGGTCTTAATGTATTCGTTTTTGCCAAAACCGTTTTCGGAGAAAATGAGGGGGAGGTTAGAGGGATAATCGGGGATGGAGTAGTGGTGATACACGGGAATGTCCAGCGCCCGCAGACGCTTTTCAAACTGGTCAGCGATGTGCTGAGAGTTGTAGCGGGTCAGCACCACGCTACCCACAAACAATCCGTAGCCACGGAATGCGTCAATGAGACGCATGACATCGGCATCATAGGTAATGTCCAAATCGCCACGGCGCTTATTCTTTTCGATATCGTCCGCGCTGATGCAAATGATAATCTCTGCCTGCTCTTTCAGTTGCAGGAGCATGCGCATCTTACTGTCCGGCTGAAAACCGGGCAGAACGCGGGCAGCATGATAGTCATCGAAAAGTTTGCCACCGAATTCCAAATAGAGTTTACCGCCAAACTGTTCCACTCGCTCCAAAATGCGGGCGCTTTGCAGTTCGGTATATTTTTCATTGTCAAAGCCGATTTTGAACATTTCCCTCACCCCGAAAAAGTATGATAGGCCAATAAAAAGACAAAAATATCATAACCCCGAATGGTCAGAAATGCAACGGCAAAATCTTTGTGATTTCTCCCAAAATAAATGTCCGTTTTTGTGGGAAATTACAAAATATTTCCGCATTTTGCAAAACTTGACTTTGCAGGAAGAAATTAGTATAATTTTACCATATAATGGGTGAGTGCCCCAATCAGAACACGAAATATTGTGAGGGAACATGAAAGAGAAACAATCTTATGGTAATGAAAGTATTTCCTCCCTGAAGGGAGCGGACAGAGTCCGCAAACGCCCCGCGGTCATCTTTGGCTCAGACGGGTTGGAGGGTTGCCAGCACGCAGTGTTTGAAATCCTCTCCAACTCCATTGACGAGGCAAGAGACGGCCACGGCAATTTAATCATCGTAACCCGCTATGCCGATGATTCCATTGAAGTGGAAGACTTTGGTCGTGGCTGTCCCGTGGACTGGAACGAAAAAGAAGGTCGCTACAACTGGGAACTGGTCTATTGCGAACTCTATGCCGGTGGCAAGTATGATAACAACGCCGGCGGTGACTATGAGTTTTCCTTGGGTCTCAACGGCTTGGGCGCTTGCGCCACCCAGTATTCCTCAGACTTTTTTAATGCCACCATCCGCCGTGATGGCTATAAATACTCCCTCCACTTTGAAAAAGGCGAAATCGTGGGGGACATGGTCAAAGAGCCCACAGACCGCAAAAAGACAGGCACCACCATCCACTGGAAGCCCGACTTGGATGTGTTTACAGATATCCACATCCCTGTGGAGTATTATATCGATGTTCTCAAACGCCAGGCCGTGGTCAACGCTGGCGTCACTTTCCGTTTCCGTAACGAGGTGGGTGGCAAGTTCGAAACCACAGAGTTCTGCTACGAGCACGGTATTTTGGACTATGTCACGGAACTGACGGAGGAAAAATCCCTCACCATGCCCCAATTTTGGGAGGCCGAACGCAAGGGTCGCGATCGGGAAGACAAGCCCGAATACAAGGTAAAAATCAGCGCCGCCGTGTGCTTCTCTAATCAGGTCAACCAAATTGAGTACTACCATAACTCCTCTTGGCTGGAGCATGGTGGCGCCCCCGAAAAAGCCACCAAAAACGCCTTTGTCTACGCCATTGATGCATACCTGAAATCCGCAGGCAAATACACCAAGAATGAGAGCAAAATCACCTTCCAGGATGTGCAGGACTGCCTTGTTTTGGTCACCAACTGCTTCTCCACGGTGACATCCTACGAAAACCAGACCAAAAAAGCCATCACCAACAAGTTTGTGCAGGATGCCATGACGGAATTCTTCCGCAGTCGCTTGCAGGTCTATTTCATGGAAAACAAGGCGGAAGCCGACCGTATTGCCGACCAAGTTCTGCTCAATAAGCGTAGCCGTGAAAAAGCGGAAAAAACCCGCTTGGATTTGAAAAAGACCCTCTCTGTCAAGGTGGACTTGGCTAACCGCGTGCAAAAATTCATCGATTGCCGTACCAAGGATGTCACCCGCCGCGAACTGTACGTGGTGGAAGGTGACTCCGCCGCGGGCTCTGTCAAAAACTCCCGCGATGCGGAATTCCAAGGCATCATGCCTGTCCGCGGTAAGATTCTCAACTGCCTCAAGGCGGACTATGACCGCATTTTTAAGAGCGAGATTATCACCGACCTGCTCCGCGTCATCGGCTGTGGCGTGGAAGTGGGCGGTAAAAAGAGCAAGGATTTGTCCACCTTCGACTTGGACAATCTCCGCTGGAATAAAATTGTCATCTGTACCGATGCTGATGTGGACGGCTTCCAGATTCGCACCCTCATTCTCACCATGCTCTATCGGCTGACACCCACCCTCATCGAAAAGGGCTATGTGTATATTGCCGAATCTCCTCTCTATGAGATTACCACCAAGGACACCACCTACTACGCCTATTCCGATGCAGAAAAGGCGAACATTGTTAAGGACTTGGAAGGGAAGAAGTACACTCTCAACCGCTCCAAAGGCCTTGGTGAAAACGACCCTGAGATGATGTGGCTCACCACCATGAATCCCGAAACCCGCCGTCTCATCAAGGTCATGCCCGAAGATGCCATCCGCACCGCAGAGGTCTTTGACCTGCTCTTGGGCGATAATCTGCAGGGCAGAAAAGACCATATCGCAGAAAATGGCTATAAATATCTGGATATGGCCGATATTTCGTAAGTGAGGACTGATTTTGTGGCAAGAAAGAAAAAAACGGAGCAAGAGAGCGTAAAAAAAGCCATCCCCACCAATGTGGTTGGCCTCAGCGCTCAGGTCATGGAACAGGCCATTTGCGATACTTTGGAAATGAACTACATGCCCTATGCCATGAGCGTCATCGTCTCCCGCTCCATTCCTGAAATTGACGGCTTTAAGCCCTCCCACCGCAAACTCCTTTACACCATGTATAAAATGGGGCTTTTAAACGGCGCCAAAACCAAGAGCGCCAACATCGTGGGTCAAACCATGCGCTTAAATCCCCATGGCGATGCCGCCATCTACGAAACCATGGTGCGCCTTTCTAAGGGTAACGAGGCGCTTTTGCATCCCTTTGTGGACTCCAAGGGTAACTTTGGCAAGGTCTACTCCCGCGATGCCGCCTACGCCGCCTCCCGTTATACCGAGGCAAAACTCGCGCCCATCTGTCAGGAGATTTTTAAGGATATCGACTGCGATGCCGTGGACTTTGTGGATAACTATGACGCCACCATGAAAGAGCCCACGCTGCTGCCCACCACTTTCCCCAATATCCTGGTGGCGGCTAATATGGGCATCGCTGTTGGCATGGCGTCGAATATCTGCGGTTTTAACCTGAAAGAAGTGTGCGATGCTACCATCGCGCTCATTCGCGACCCCGATGCCAATCTTTTGGATGTGATGCCCGCCCCCGATTTTTCCACAGGTGGCGAAATTCTCTACGATGCTGCCGAAATGGCCGCCATTTATGAGACAGGCCGTGGCTCTTTCCGTGTGCGCAGTAAGTGGCGCTATGTGAAGGAGGGCAACATCATTGAAATTTACGAACTGCCCTACACCACCACCACGGAAGCCATTGTGGATAAAGTGGCGGAACTGACGAAAGCAGGCAAAATCCGTGAAATTAACGATATCCGCGATGAAAGTGACCTAAATGGTCTTAAAATCGCCATTGACCTCAAGCGCGGTGTCGAGCCGGAAAAATTCATGCAGAAACTCTTTAAACTCACCCCTGCCATGGACTCTTTCGGCTGTAACTTCAATGTGCTCATTGCTGGCTCGCCTCAGGTTTTGGGCGTGCGTGACCTGCTCTTAGAGTGGACGGCATGGCGCACCGATTGTGTCCGCCGCCGTGTGTATCATGACCTGCAGAAAAAGCAGGAAAAACTCCATCTGCTCAAGGGTCTGAGCAGAATCCTTTTGGACATTGATAAAGCCATCCGCATTATCCGCGAGACCGAGGCAGAAGCCGAAGTGGTACCCAACCTGATGATTGGCTTTGGCATTGACCAAGTGCAGGCGGACTTTGTGGCAGAAATCAAACTGCGCAATATTAACAAAGAACACATTCTCCACCGTTTGGAAGAAACTGCCAAACTGGAAGAGGATATTGCCGATTTGCAGGATATCCTCCAAAAAGACCGCCGTGTGAAGAATATCATCATCGAAGAACTGACCTCCTGCGCTAAAAAGTACGGTCAGGAGCGAAAAACCACACTGGTCTTCGATAGTCAAACGGCAGTGGAAGAAGAAAAAGAAGAAATTCCCGATTATCCCGTATCAATTTTCGTTTCTCGGGAAGGCTATTTCAAGAAGATCACACCCCAGTCTCTGCGTATGTCCGGTGAGCAGAAGTTTAAGGAAGGGGACTGCCTCTCCTTCACCTGCGAAACCACCAACCGCGCGGAACTGCTGGTCTTCACCAACAAACAGCAGGTCTATAAAACCACCTGCGGTGAGTTTGAAGATGGAAAAGCCTCTCTCTTGGGCGATTATCTCCCCACCAAACTCCAAATGGAAGAAGGGGAGACGGTCATGGGCGTTTGCCTGCCGGGGAACTATGGGGGCAACTTCGTGTTTCTGTTCCAAAACGGCAAAGCGGCAAAGGTGGAAGTCTCTGCCTATGCCACCAAGTCCAACCGCCGCCGCTTAACGGGCGCATATAGCGATAAGAGTCCTCTGGTTGCTGTACTGCATCTGCCCAAGGGCGACCGTCAGGTAGCCCTCACCACGGCAGATGGTCGCGCCCTCGTCTTCTCCACCGCCCAGTTGGCAGTGAAAACCACCCGTTCCACCCAAGGCGTGGCTGTGCTGAGCCTCAAAAAGAAGGATATTGTGGAGAAAGCCGTCTTCTTCGAGGATTCCGGCATCTCCGATCCTTCCCGCTATCGGGTGCGGAAAATCCCCGCCGCAGGCGCAATTTTGCGCGGTGAGGATGTGGGTGAAACCCAAATCACCATGGACCTGTAAGTCTCAACGGCTTTTGCCGGAAAGGGTGCAGACTTCTTGAACCATGGCGTACAAACCCTCAAAATATACGGCACTGTTCTTGTGGGCAGTGCCGTATTTGCTTTGGGCTTTCACTGGTTTTTAAGTCCCAATCAAATTAATGTGGGTGGTCTTTCGGGCATTGGCTTGCTCCTGACCACCATTTTGGGCTTTGGTGGTGTGGGTTTTTACACCGCCCTACTCAATGTGCCCGTATTTTTCTTGGGCTATCGCCATTTAGGGCGGAGTTTTTTCCTCCGTTCTCTGTGGGGTATGCTCACATCCTCTATCTTTTTGGAGGTCTTTTCCAATCTTCCCGCCCCTCAAACAGAGCCACTTTTGGGCGCGCTTATGGGTGGCGCTGTGGGTGGTATCGGTCTGGGATTGGTCTTTTGGGTGGGCGCATCTACAGGTGGCGTGGATATTATCGCCCGCCTGCTCAAAGGAAAATTCCCCGAACTGTCCTTAGGAAAACTGATTTTCTGCGTGGATATCTTGGTGGTAGCCCTCACAGGACTTGTGTATCGAGACCTGAACAAAGCTCTCTACAGCGCCGCCTCCATGTACTGCTCCTCCCAGATGGTGGACCGCCTCCTCTATGGGGGAGACCGCACCGCCGTTGCCATGATTGTGAGCCAAAAGCATACGGCCATTGCCAAGAAAATCGAGCGGGAACTGCGCCGTGGCGTCACCATTTTCTCCGCTACAGGGTCTTATACGGGGGAACATCGCCCGGTGCTCATGACCGCCATGCGGCGCAACCAAATTGCCCAGTTAAAAGCCATGGTCAGGGAAACAGATGGGGAAGCCTTTGTCATTTTGCAGGAGGCGCACCAAATTTTCGGCACAGGCTTCCGTGACAGAAATCATGAAAATTCGTAAAAACAGTGCTTGACAAATGGGGAAAACTTGCTATAATAAGCCATGCACTTGATGTGCGGGTGTAGCTCATCCGGTAGAGCGCCACCTTGCCAAGGTGGAGGTAGCGAGTTCGAGCCTCGTCACCCGCTCCATAAAAACCCCAAGCCAACAGGCTTGGGGTTTTTCTTTGCCCAACAGCAAAATTCTTGCGCACTTTGTCAAAATATGTTATACTTATTTCATGGAAAAAAGAGTTACTTATTTTGTCAGTCGCAAAAGCGTGCTGACATGGCTCGTAGTCCTCTTGCTGGCTTGTTCCGTGGCTGGCCGCATTGCTTATTTCTGCGGAGAGAAAGGCGCAGAAAACGTGACTTTGTGGCTCAACCTGATTCTGCCTTTGGCAGCCTGCCTGCTGTATGGACTCACGGTCGTCTTGGGTGGTAAAAACCATCTATATCGCTCTGCCATTCCCTTTGCACTCATGTGTGTCTATTTTGCTGTCACATCCAGCGCCGCTGTGGAACACCGTTTCTTTGGTGCGCTTTTGTGGGTACTGATGATTGTGGTAGCCGTCATCTACAATGTCATTCTCTGTGGCAAATTGCGCCACAATCTTCTGCTCCTTTTGGTGCTTCTTTCCATCATCGGCACAGAAGGCTATTTGGGCTACCATAGCCATGGCCTCGATTTTGCCCATTGGGGATGGAATCGCTGGGCAGATATTACCATGACTGTGGCGGTGTTCCTCACGGTGCTTGCCATGCAGCCCCATTTGGATGGCGCATATCATCCCACTTGGGGTGACCGTGCCGATGGTCGCCGTGTCCGCACCTTGCCCCCTATTTCCATGGTGTCTCCCTACATCATGCCCAACCGCACTGGCGCAGCCAACCAAATTGTCACCCCCATTGACATCACCAATGCGGAAAAATATGTTCAGCAGAAGCGCAAGGAAGGCCTTACGGGCTTTGGCCTGACCCATGTGCTCATTGCGGCCTATGTCCGTTGCGTGGCCATGTATCCTGCTATGAACCGCTTCTTGTCGGGACAGAAGATTTACTCTCGCGATCGGGATATTCAGTTCTCCATGACCATCAAAAAGGACATGACGGTGGAAGCCCCCGATACCTGCATTAAACTCCACTTTGATCCCGGCGATTCCATCTATGATATCTACAACAAGTTCGATGCCGCTGTGGAGGAAGTGAAAAACACCCCCCTCAATAACGATTTGGATCAGGTGGCAAAACTCCTCAGTTTCATCCCCGGTGTGGTGCTGAAACTTGTGGTTTGGATTCTCAAAACCATGGACTATTTTGGTCTGCTTCCCGGCTTCCTTTTGGAAGTCAGTCCCTTCCACGGCAGTGTGTACTTCACCTCCATGGGCTCTTTGGGCATTCCCGCCATTGTGCACCATCTGTACGATTTCGGTAACATTCCTGCCTTCTGCGCCTTTGGCAAAAAGTACAAAAAAGTGGAAATGAACATGGAAGGGGAATTGATCACCAAGCGCTATATGGACTGCGGTTTCACTCTTGACGAGCGCACTGTGGACGGTTTCTACTATGCCACCGTGCTCAAAACCTTCAACCGCCTCATCCAGCACCCGGAGCGCTTGGATGTCGCCCCCGAAACTGTCCTGCGGGATATCGATTAAGCAAAAAAAGAACTGCCTACCTAGGCAGTTCTTTTTTTGTTGTTTGACAATGCAAAATAACGGGAGTATAATATTTGAGAAATATCTCAAAATGAAAGCAGAGGTGGAATTTATGGACGGCGGTAGTTGTAGCGTCAATACAGACAATGTGCGATTATGTATGAAAAAAGCAACGGGTCGTCCCTGTTCCGCTTTGGTATAAATCTGCCCTTTTCGGCATCGCCATTGTCTTTTCAAAGTGTTTTGAAAAGCAATGGCATTTTTTATACCCAAACCACAGACCCCGTTGCGGAAAAACCTCAAATGTTAGGAGGCGTTCCCAATGGATCAGAAAAACTTTCCGGAAGAACTGAACTTAGAACTGCAACATCCGGACTATAAGGCGGAAATTTTGGAAATTGTCCGCAGCCGCCTTACCCCTAAACGCAAAGCAGAAAAACTCACCGACTATCACGAAAACGATATTGCCGCCGCCATGGAAGAACTGAGCAGGGAAGAGCGTGTGCGTCTCTACTCCGTTTTGGATATGGACACTCTGGCACTGATTTTCGAATACTTTGATGAAATTACCGATTATATCGGCGAACTTTCCATCCGTAAGCGGGCAGATTTGCTGTCCCTTTTGGAAACCGTTACCGCTGCGGAATACCTCAGAGAATTGGACGGGGATGAGCAGAAGAAACTGGTCAGCCTCATGGAGGCGGAAAGCCGTGAAGAACTGGACTTGGTCTTTTCCTTCGATGAGGACGAAGTCGGTTCTCGCATTACCACCAACTTCATCACCATTCCCGAGGGCTGCACCGTGCGGCAAGCCATGCGGGAACTGGTCAAGCAGGCGGAGGAGCATGACAACCTTTCTACCCTCTATGTGGTGGATGAGGACGAAACCCTCCTTGGCGCCATTGAACTCACAGACCTGATTCGCGCCCGCGAGGGAGATGACTTGGAAACCATCACCATGACATCTTATCCCTATGTCTATGCCTCTGAAAAGCTGGACGATTGTATCGAGCGCATGAAGGACTACTCTGAGGACTCCATTCCCGTCTTGGATGAAGATAACCGCCTCATTGGCGTTGTGACCGCCCAGGACTTGACCGAATTGGTCGATGAAGCGCTGGTAGAAGACTATGCAAAACTGGCTGGTTTGACCGCAGAAGAAGATTTGGACGAGCCTCTTACCAAGAGTATCGGCAAGCGCCTGCCTTGGCTGGCCATTTTGCTGGTGCTGGGTCTTGTGGTCTCCTCCGTAGTGGGTCTGTTTGAAGGTATCGCCGCGGAAATCCCCGTGGTGGTCTGCTTCCAATCCCTCATCCTCGCCATGGCAGGTAATGTGGGCACTCAGTCCCTTGCTATCGCCATTCGTGTGCTGATGGATGAGCAAATCACAGGCAAACAAAAACTCTTCCTCATCGGCAAGGAAGCACGAGTGGGTCTGTGCAACGGCTTTATCATCAGTGTGCTATCCTTCCTCTTGGTGGGTGGCTATCTGACCCTCGCAAAAGGCATTGCCGTGCCCATGGCATTCTCCGTTGCCCTCTGCACTGGTGTGGCGCTGTTGGCTGCCATGCTCATTTCTAGTTTAATGGGAACGATTATTCCTATTCTCTTTAAGAAACTCAATATCGACCCCGCTGTGGCATCCGGCCCGCTGATTACCACCATCAACGACCTTGTTGCCGTTGTCATCTACTACGGCCTTGTGTGGCTGTTCCTGATTCAGTGGCTGGGTCTGTAAGACAAAAAGAAATCCCGTCAAGCATTTGCTTGACGGGATTTTTGCGTCTTTCTTATTTTGCCAAAGCGGCGGTGTCCTTGGCGATCATCAGTTCTTCGTTGGTGGGGATGACCATGATCTTCACAGAAGAATCATCGGTGGAGATGATGGTTTCCTTGCCACGAACATTGTTCTTTTCGTCATCAATCTGGCAGCCCAGGTATTCCAGACCCTTCATGATGCGCTTGCGGTTTGCGATGCCGTTTTCACCGATACCACCGGTGAACACAATGGCATCCACACCGCCCATGGCGGCAGCATAAGCGCCGATGGACTTGCGCACTTCGTAGAAGAACTTATCCAGAGCCAGTTTGGCGCGAGTGTTGCCGTTTTCGGCAGCGGCTTCCAAATCGCGGAAGTCAGAACTTACACCGGAAATGCCCAGCACGCCGGACTTCTTGTTGAGGATGTTCATCATCTGCTTGATGTCATAGCCGTATTTGTCCATGAGGAATTCGATGATGGTGCCGTCAATATCACCGCAACGGGTGCCCATGGGGATACCAGCCAAGGGGCCAAGGCCCATGGTGGTGTCCACGCACTTACCGCCAACCATGGCGCACAGGGAAGAACCGTTGCCCAAGTGGCAGTTAATCACACGCACGCCTTCGGGATTTTCGGTCTTGCCCAGCATATCCAGTGCGCGACCGGAAATGTAGCGGTGGGAAGTGCCGTGGAAGCCGTAGCGGCGGACTTCGTCTTTTTCGTAGTATTCGTAGGGGATGGCGTAAGTATAAGCCTCGGCAGGCATGGTCATGTGGAAAGCAGTGTCAAACACAGCCACTTGGGGCTTGCCGGGCATGGCCTTTTCGCAGGCTTCAATGCCAGTGAGGTTGGCAGGATTGTGCAAGGGACCCAGAGGGATGCACTTGCGGATAGCGGCCTTACAGGCTTCGTCTACCAAGCAGGATTCGGTGAATTCCATGCCACCATGGAGCACGCGGTGACCCACAGCGTCAATTTCGTCCATGGATGCAACCACACCGTGTTCGGGGCTGACCAAAGCGCCCAAAACAGCCTCAATGGCTTCGCTATGGGTGGGCATGGGGATTTCCTGTGCATCAATAATGGTCTTGCCGCCTGCCTTGTAGGTGAACTTGCCGTCAATGCCAATGCGTTCGCAAATACCCTTGGCGGATACTGCACCGGTATCGGGATCCATCAGCTGATATTTCAGAGAGGAACTGCCGGCGTTGATAACCAGAATATTCATGTCTTTCACTCCTAAAATCTCTTGTTTCGTATTGGTTTTAGTGGTATAGTAATCACACAAGGGATATTTTACTATATTATTCCACATAAAACAAGTATACTTTGCCAAAAAATAGGAGAAAAACCATGAAAACCGTGGGAATTATTTGTGAATATAACCCACTGCATCTGGGTCACGAACACCAGATGAAGACCATCCGCGCCCAATTGGGAGAGGATACCGCCATCCTCTGCGTCATGAGCGGTAACTTTGTCCAGCGGGGCGAGCCTGCGGTGCTGGATAAATACACCCGCGCCAAGGGAGCAATCCTTGCCGGTGCGGACTTGGTTTTGGAACTGCCCACGGAAAAAGTTCTCTCTTCGGCGGAGGGTTTTGCCGCAGGCGCGGTGGAAATTCTTCACAAATTTGGCAATGTGGATTATTTGGCCTTTGGCTCAGAATCGGGAAATCTCTCCCAACTGCTTTTGGGTGCCGATGCGGTGCTTTCTGCGGAATTTTCTCCGCTCCTTAAGGAAAAACTATCCCAAGGACTTTCCTATGCCGTCGCCCGTCAAAAGACTTTGGAAACCCTCACAGGCATTGAAAATTTCTGTCGTACGCCCAACGATATTTTGGCGCTGGAATACTGCCTGCAACTGAAAAAGCAGGGTACTTCCATTAAGCCCATGGCAATTTTACGGGAAGGGGACTACCACGAAAAAACCCTTCACCCCCACCATCCCTCAGCAACGGCTCTGCGGGAAAATATGCAAAACGACACTTGGCTTTCCTATGTCCCCACCAATGCAAGAAAGCTGTTTGCCTCCGCGCCCCAATACTGTTATGAAGCGGGGCAGAAGGCCATGCTCGCCCGCTTGCGGGTTATGGAAGAAAATGAGTGGACAACTGTCGCCCACGGCTCAGAGGGCTTGTGGCGCAAGGTCATGAAAAATGTCCGTGAAAAAGCCACTGTGGAGGAGATTATAGACGCCTCTCTCTCCAAACGCTACCCTCGCACCCGCCTGAAACGATTGCTTCTCTGTGCCTACTTGGGCATCGGGCAGGCGGATTTGTCCCGCCCTACGGATGAAGTGCGTATTTTGGCATTTTCAGAAAAAGGAAAAGCCCTCCTCCGCGGGGGAAAAGATAGGGGAGAGATTCATCTTCTCAATGCTGGCGAAAAACCCCAAAGGGAGGAACTGTTTACCCTTTGGCGGCGCTATAGTGACCTTTTTTCCCTCTTTGCAGTGGATGAAACGGGGCTAAAACCCGCCAAAGAACAGTCTGCCAGATACTATATTTGAGAAAATTGAAAAAAACACTTGCAAAATTTCATTTCATGTGGTAACATACTTTGGCATGATTAAGAAGTAAAGGGCCACTGGCTCTTTTGACAGAACAAGAAAGAGGTGAACAGCATGAAGGAAGGCATCCATCCCAACTACGAACAGACCACGATTCGTTGTGCATGCGGCGCAGTGATTGAAACCGCTTCTACTAAGAAGGATATTAAGGTGGAAATCTGCTCCAAGTGTCACCCCTTCTATACCGGCAAGCAGAAGCTGGTTGATACTGGTGGACGAGTTGACCGCTTCAACAAGAAGTACGGCCTGAAGTAAGCCCACAAGTCCGCACCGTGTATCGGTGCGGACTTTTTTCATCTTTACTGCACGAAGGAGGAAATCCCATGGCAGAACCGGAAAAAAGAATCATAGAAAAAGCGGTGCTGGTGGGCCTTTCTTCCGATGTGTTCACAGCAGAAGAAAACGCCACTGAGGCCTCTTTGGAGGAACTGGCGGCGCTGTTGGAAACCGCAGGCGGGGAATGCACCGCCAAGGTCCTGCAAAATCGCCACACCCCCGACCCTCACAGTTTCATCGGTGAGGGCAAGGTGGAAGAGGTGCGTCAGTTGCTGGAAACCACCGAGGCCAATATGGCCATTTTCGATAACGATTTATCCCCCTCCCAAAATAGAGCGCTGGAAAAACTCCTCAATGTTCCCGTGCTGGACAGAAGCGCCCTGATTTTGGATATTTTCGCCCAGCGGGCCAAGACCCGCGAGGGTCGTTTGCAGGTGGAACTGGCGCAGTATAAGTACCTGCTTCCTCGCCTCACTGGCATGTGGACGCACCTAGAGCGCCAAGAGGGTGCTATGGGCACCCGTGGCCCCGGTGAAACCCAGCTGGAAACGGACCGCCGTCTCATCCGCAAGCGCATTACCCGCTTGGAGGAAGAACTTGCCGATGTGCGCCGTATCCGTGCTACCCAGCGGGACAGAAGAATCAAAAATTCCATCCCCGTGGTGGCCATTGTGGGCTACACCAACGCAGGCAAATCCACCCTTTTAAACCTGCTCACCGGCGCTGGCATTCCCGCCAATAACCGCCTCTTTGACACCTTGGATACTACCACCCGCCAACTGAATGTGTCCGATACGCTCACGGTACTGCTCAGCGATACTGTCGGCTTTATCTCCAAACTTCCGCACCATTTGGTGGAAGCGTTCCAAGCTACCTTGGAGGAACTCCGCTTTGCCGATGTGCTCCTGCATGTCATCGATGCCTCTGACCCCGAGCGGGATGCCCATATCCGCGTGGTGGAAAAACTCATTTCTCAGTTAGCGGGGGATGCAGTTCCCGTCATTTCGTGCTATAATAAATGTGACCTCATTGAGCCGGAGTTTTTGCCCCGTGGGGAGAATGTGGTCTACATCTCCGCCAAGCAAAATCGTGGCATTGAAAATCTCCTAAGTCTCATTGAAAAAACCGTCAATCGTGGACTAAAACACGCCGTATTTCTCCTGCCTTATTCCATGGGCGGGCAGGTACAGCATTTCCACGAAACCGCGCAGGTCCTCTCCTGCGAATATGAAGATGCGGGCATCCGCATGGAAGCCATCTGCGATGAAGAAACCTACGGCCGTCTGCGTGCCTATGTAACGGAGGAGCGTGCCTGATGGAGGAATATCTCATCCCTACAAAGGAGGCTCACGCCGAATTTGTGGAGCGAAAAAGCCGTTTTATCGGCCATATTTTCCCCGTGGAAACGGAGGAAGAAGCCCTCGCCCAACTGAAAAAAATGCGGGAAACCTACTGGAACGCCACCCATAATGTCTATGCCTATATCATTAAGGATGGCCCTACCCGCTTTTCCGATGATTCTGAGCCCCAAGGCACAGCAGGTATGCCCGTTTTGGAGGTGCTGAGGCGAGAGGGACTTTATAATGTTCTCTGCGTTGCCACCCGATATTTTGGTGGCATTCTCTTGGGCGCTGGCGGACTTGTCCGCGCCTATACCAAAACCGCCAAAGTGGCGGTGGATGCCGCTGGCATCTCCATGAAGCGGGTGTGGCAAAATGTGACCATTCCCTGTGCATACAATCTCTTTGAAACCCTTCGGGGCGAGGTCCTCGCCTGCGGTGGCATGGTGCAGGATGTAGAATACGGCGCAGAGGTGACCATACACGCCATCATCCCCAAAGCAGAAACCGAGCATCTCCTTATGCGGATTGTGGATGCCTCCAACGGCAGAGCATCGGCTCTTGCCTTAGATGAAGAATACCGCGCATTTCCCGTGAAAGAACCCATAGAAAGGATGGAGGAAGAATGACCATTCGTGAACGTATGGAGCAGGAAGAAGTCCTGCGCCTATCTCCGCAGGCCGCCAAGGCCATGGATAGCCAAGGCCGTACCATGCCCGAAGAAGAAAGCGATGTACGCACCTGCTTTCAGCGGGATACGGACCGCATTCTCCACAGCAAATCCTTCCGCCGTTTAATGCACAAAACCCAAGTGTTCCTCCGCCCTGAGGGAGACCACTACCGCACCCGCATGACCCACACCTTGGAGGTTGCCCGCATCGGTCGCACCATCGCCCGTGCCTTGCAACTCAACGAAGATTTGACGGAAGCCATCGCCATGGGGCACGATTTGGGTCACACCCCCTTCGGCCACGCAGGTGAGGTTGCCCTGTCTGAGATTACGGGTAAGCCCTTCCTCCACAATGAGCAGTCTTTGCGCGTGGTGGACAAACTGGAAAAAGATGGCGCGGGGCTGAACCTCACACACGAAGTCCGCATGGGCATTGTGGGACACACTGGCGATAAAATTCCCGAAACTTGGGAAGGTCAAATCATCCGCTATGCAGACCGCATTGCCTACTTAAATCACGATATTGACGATGCCATGCGCGCAGGCATTCTCAAAGAGACGGATATTCCCCATTCTGTTGCCGTTTTGTTGGGCGATAACCACTCAGTGCGCATCAATACCCTTGTGGAAAACATGATTTCTTTTTCCGCTGGCGCAGGACAGGTGGGCATGGATACCTCCATTGCCAAAGCCATGGATGAACTGCGGAACTTTATGTTTGAGCGAGTCTACCGTAATCCCGTTGCCAAGGGCGAAGAATCCAAAGCAAGGGATATTTTGAAGAAACTTTACGAATACTACGTAAAGCATCCGGAGAAACTTCCCGCGGATTTCCTGCCCCAACTGGATTTTGACGGCATTGAACGCATCATCTGCGACTATATTGCTGGCATGACGGATAAATATGCCGTGCATGTATTTTCCCAGATTTTCATTCCCACCGCATGGCAACTGAACTAAGCATACAGAACTGATTTTATGGTAAAGGAGAGAGAACTATGGCATTTCCCGCATCGTTTTTAGATGAACTGTCTGCCCGCAATCCCATTGAGGATGTGGTGGGGCAGTATGTTTCCCTTACGCGGAAAAGTAGCAATCTCTTTGGCCTTTGCCCCTTCCATAGCGAAAAAACAGGCTCTTTTTCCGTAGCCCCCGAAAAGGGCATTTACTACTGCTTTGGCTGTCATAAAGGCGGTGGCGTAGTGAATTTTATCATGGAGATTGAGAATTTGGACTATCCCGATGCCGTGCGCTTTTTGGCAAAACGCGCCAATATGGAAGTGCCTGAGGATGAATCCTACCGCAATCGCTATAAAAGCCAAGAACGGCTGAAAAACCTCTGTCTGGAAGCCGCCCGCTTCTTCCGTTCGCAACTGACTACTCCCGAAGCGCAGGTGGCGCGGGACTATCTTAATAAGCGCGGTCTTTCTATTGATACTGTCAAGAAATTTGGTCTTGGCTACGCCCCCAACGCATGGTCAGCCCTGAAGGATGCCATGAGCGCCAAGGGCTTCTCTTGGGAAGAGATGATTGAGGTGGGTCTTGCGGTCAAGCACCCCACCAAAAACTCTGTCTATGATTATTTCCGCAACCGCCTTATGTTCCCCATCATCGATGTGCGGGGCAATGTCATCGGCTTTGGCGGTCGTGTGTTGGACGATTCCAAGCCCAAATATCTCAACTCTCCCGAAACAGTGATTTTCAATAAGCGCAGAAATCTCTTTGCCCTCAATGAGGCCAAAAAGAGCAAAGAGAAATTCATCATCCTCACCGAGGGCTATATGGACGCCATCGCCCTTCATCAGTATGGTTTTGACTGCGCTGTGGCATCTTTGGGCACTGCCTTCACCGAAGAACACGCCCAACTCCTTGCCAAATATACGGAAAAAGTCATCCTCACCTATGACGGGGATGAAGCGGGGCAAAGCGCTACCCGCCGTGCCATTCCTATGCTAGAAAAGGCAGGCCTCACAGTGAAAGTTTTGCAGATGCAGGGCGCCAAAGACCCCGATGAATTCCTCAAAACCTATGGCCCCGATGCCTTCCGCAGTTTGCTCAATAAGTCCGAAAATCAAGCAGAATATCATCTGCGGAGCATTCAAAAGAAATACGATTTAACCAAAGATGACCAGCGGGTCGCCTTCCTCAAGGAAGCCGCCAAGTTTATTGCCACTTTGCGCAATGCTGTGGAGCGGGAGATTTACGGCCACCGTGCCGCGGAGGCCGCTGGTGTCAATCCCGAAACCATCAAAATTGAAGTGGACAAAGCCTACCGCCGGCAGGAGGAAATCCGCCGTAAAAAGCAGGAAACACAGGATTTGTCCGCCACCCAAAGTCGCCAACCTGCCTACCGCGGGATTCGTTACGATAATGTCCGCTCTGCCATGGCAGAAGAGGGACTGTTGCGTATGCTCTATCAAGAGCCCAGCCTGTTCACTCAGGTGCATTTGACGCAAGAACAGTTTTCCTCCTCCCTCTTAGGGCGTGCATATCTGGCATTCCGCACCCAGCAGGAAGAGGGGAGAGAGGTGTCGTTTTCCTCCTTGGGAGAAGAATTTACCAAGGATGAAATCGCCCATCTGTCCTCAGTGTTGCAAAAAAATCGCGAATCCGTCTCGGAACAAGCCCTGCAAGACTACATAATGGTCATCCATGCCGAATATCAGAAGCGCCTTCCCAGTGGGGAGGCTCAACTGCGTGCGTTGCAGGAGCGAAAGAAAAACGCAAAGGGATACGGAGGATAAGCAGTATGCCCAACGGAACGGAAAAAATTGCTCTCATGGATTTATCTCAGGAGCAACAGGAAAAACTCAGCACCCTCTTGGTAAAATCTTTGGCTGAAAAGAAGATTTCCTCCAAACTGCTGGTGGAAACCTTGGACGCTGTGGATGCCACCGAGGAAATTACCGAACAGTTTTATGACATTTTAGAAGAAAACGAAATTGAAATCGATGTATCCGATGTGCTGGAACTCATTGGTGGTGCGCAGTTGGATAATCCCACGGAAAAAGAACTCGCCGCCATCGAAGAAGAAACCGAATCTGCCGAAACGGGCGATTTCCCCTTGCAGGTGGACGACCCTGTGCGCATGTACCTGAAAGAAATCGGCAAATACCCCTTGCTCAGTCAAGAGGATGAAGTTGCCCTTGCCAAACAGGTACGGCAGGGCGATGCCGATGCCCGCCGTCAGATGGTAGAATCCAATCTGCGGTTGGTGGTGTCCATCGCCAAGCGCTATGTGGGTCACGGCATGCTCCTGTTGGATCTCATCCAAGAGGGCAATATGGGTCTTTTGAAAGCCGTGGAAAAGTTCGATTATGAACGGGGCTTCAAATTCTCCACCTATGCCACTTGGTGGATTCGCCAAGCCATCACCCGTGCCATTGCCGACCAAGGTCGCATTATTCGCATCCCCGTGCACATGGTGGAAACCATCCAAAAAGTGGCGCGGGCATCCCATAAACTCACGCAGGATTTGGGTCGTGACCCCACGGCAGAAGAAATTGCGGAATTGATCCACATGCCCGTGCAGAAAGTGGAAGAAGTCCTCAAAAGCGCCCAAGAACCCGTGTCTTTGGAAGCACCTTTGGGCGAGGAGGAAGACAGCCGTCTGGGCGATTTCATTCAGGATGATGAATCCACCCGCCCTGCCGAGGCTACCTCTTACACCATGCTCCACGAGCAACTGGAAGAGGTGCTGGCAACCCTCTCTGAACGGGAACAGCAGGTGCTTCGCCTGCGTTTCGGTCTGGCAGATGGTCGCAGCCACACCTTGGAAGAGGTGGGTCTTGCCTTCGATGTCACCCGTGAGCGCATCCGCCAAATTGAAAGCAAAGCCCTGCGGAAACTGCGTCATCCCTCCCGCAGTAAAAAGTTGAGAGATTTTCTCAGCTAAACCCTCTGCAAAATAATCCTTGACAATGTGCGAAAATGCCGTATCATAATTTATGTGTGTTTGCACATTTCTGCAAAACATTTACGGAGGTAGAAAAACATGTTTGAAAAAATTGTTGCTTATTTGTCCGAACAGTTGGAAATCCCCGCAGAGTCCATCACCAAAGATACCACTTTTGAATCTCTGGGCATTGACTCTCTGGATACTGTGGAAATGGTTATGGATCTGGAAGCCGATCTGGGCGTGGATCTGGAAATGACCGAAAAAGTTTCCACCGTTGGCGAACTGGTGGACTTTGTGGAGAGCTGTCTCGACTAATTTTTATCCCCAACCGGCTTGCAGAAAGGCTGCACTAGTCGGGGAGATAGCGGTGCCTTGTAACCTGCAATCCGCTATAGCAGGGATGAACTCCTGAGCGAGGGCGTTTTTTGTTCTGCCTGCCCTTTGAGCGCAGTGTTGAGAGAACGGTCTTGCGCAATGAAAAACCGTGAACCATGTCAGGCGGGGAACCGAGCAGCATTAAGCGGTCCTTTTTGTGTGCCGCAAGCCTGCCGTTTTTGAGCCAGCGGCAGAGGTTAACGGGAAGAGGAAATGTTCGAAATCAGGTGTGCAGTCTTTCTGCAAGCCGGTGAAAAAACATCTGCCTTTGGCAGATGTTTTTTTGTTTACCTGAGCGATATTTTATGTTATACTAAAAAGGAACATAATTCCCCCAAGGAGGTGCCACAGATGTACCAGGCATTGTACCGCAAATATCGCCCCCAAGTGTTTGACGATGTGGTGGGTCAAAGTCATATTACCGATACCCTCAAAGCCCAGTTGCAGGGGGAGAAGATGAGCCATGCCTATCTTTTCACAGGCACCCGTGGCACGGGTAAAACCACCTGCGCCAAAATCTTGGCAAAAGCCGTCAATTGCACCAATCTTCACGATGGCAACCCTTGTAACTGCTGTCCCTCCTGCCGCAGCATTGATAGTGGCAGTTGCGTAGATGTGCTGGAAATTGACGCCGCCTCCAACAACGGCGTGGACCATGTCCGTGCCTTGCGGGATGAAGCCATCTACAGTCCTGGGGAAGTGAAAAAACGCGTCTACATTGTGGACGAAGTGCACATGCTCTCCACAGCGGCATTTAACGCGCTACTCAAAATCATCGAAGAACCTCCCGCACACTTGCTGTTTATCTTGGCAACCACGGAACTGCATAAAGTTCCCGCCACCATTCTTTCCCGTTGCCAGCGCTTCTCTTTCCGCCGTCTCCAAGCGGGGGATATTGAAAAACGCCTACACTTGGTGGCGTATGAAGAAGGCATTGACCTGAGTCCCGAAGCAGCGGAGCAGTTAGCCGTCTTGGCAGATGGCGCCCTCCGTGATGGTCTGAGTTTGCTGGACCAATGTGCTTCCGCCACCACCTCTACCGTCACGGCAGATACGGTCGCCAGCGTGCTGGGCTTGGCAGGGGAGAAGAAAGTAGCGGAACTCTTTACAAAAATCGCCACTGGGGATACCCACGGCGTTCTCACAGAATTTTCTGCTCTCTATGAAGCGGGCAAAGACCTTTCCGCCATGCTCTCGGAAATGAGCACCTTGGCACGGGACTTGCTTTTAATGCGCACTGCGCCCAATAGTGGCAAGGGTATGCTTTCCAGTGTCTGCCGTCAGGAAGAGCGGGAAAAACTGGTAAAACTCTTTTCTGCCCCCCAACTGCTCCATATGGTCTCCCTTCTGCAAAAGACCGCATCGAACTTTGCTGTGAGCGTCAGCCCTCGACTAGATGCAGAACTCTGCCTTATGGAACTGTGCAATCCTGCCCTTTCGCAGGATGTGCGCGCCCTTTCCGCCCGTGTGGGTAAATTGGAAGAGCAGTTAGCCACAGGCGCTTTTGTTACCGCGCCCATTCCCACTCCCGCACAGGTGGCGCCCGCCCCTGCGGAACAGCCTGCCCCCACGGCGGAACTTCCCACAGACGCCCCCGCCCCTAAAAAGGAAACGCCTCCCGCCCCCGCAAACGATGATACTCTGCCCGCAGATTTTTGGGCGGAATTCCGCGGGAGTCTGAAAGCAGACCTCCATGAACCCTATTGGAGTCTCTTGGCGCAGTTTACCCCCACACTCAAAAATGGCATTCTTTCCTTGGAAGGACCTGCCTTTGCCGTCGCTACCCTGCAGGGTGCAGACCAAAACCTCTTCAGCCAAAAGGCATCGGCACTGCTTCATCGCCCCATTACTGTGAAAATCACAGGGGCAGGGGAGAAGCGCCCCCAAGGGGATGACCCCCTAAAAGACCTGCTCCAATTTGGAGCAAATCATGAAGATATTTTCACCATCACCAAGTAAGGAGAATTTGAACTATGGCAAAAGGCGGATATCGCGGTGGCATGCCCATGGGTGGCATGAACCAAATGCAAATGATGAAACAAGCCCAAAAAATGCAGCAGGAAATGCTCCGCATGCAGGAAGAAATGGAATCTAAGACCTATGAAGCCTCCTCTGGCGGTGGCGCTGTTACCGCAGTGGTCTCTGGTCAGCATGAACTCAAGAGCATCTCCATTCTCCCCGATGCTGTAGACCCCGAAGATGTGGAAATGTTGCAGGATATGATTCTTGCCGCCGTCAACGAAGCCATGCGTAAGGCATCGGATGATCAGGCTGCCTCTGTCAGTCGTCTCACCGGCGGACTTAACTTGGGTGGGCTGTTCTGATGAAACACTATCCTAACGCCATGGAGCGGCTTACAGAGCAATTTGCCAAACTTCCTGGCATCGGTGCTAAAACCGCCCAAAGATTGGCGTTTTTCATCCTCGGTCGCTCTGAAGAGGATGCCATGGCTTTCGCCCAAGCCATTATCGATGCCAAAAAGACCGTAAAAACCTGCCCTGTCTGCCAAAACCTTACCGATGCAGAACTCTGCCCCCTCTGCGCAGACCAACAGCGCGACCGCGGTGTTATTTGCGTGGTGGCAGAGCCCAAGGATGTTCTGGCTATGGAACGGGCGCGGGAATATAACGGCGTGTACCATGTGCTCCACGGGGTCATTTCGCCCTTGAACCATATGGGTCCCAACGATATCCGTGTGCGGGAACTTTTGGGCAGAATCCAACAAGGTGGCGTGCGGGAAGTGATTATGGCCACCAACCCCGATACAGAAGGGGAGGCCACCGCCATGTATATCTCCCGTTTGCTGAAACCCATGGAGGTCAAAGTCACCCGCCTTGCCTATGGCATCCCCGCAGGAAGCCAACTGGAATATGCGGATGAAATCACCCTCCTCCGTGCCCTCGAAGGCAGAAGAGAACTGTAAAAGAAGAAAAAAGCACCACCCCAAAGGGTGGTGCTTTTATTTGTTTCTTAGAAGCCTGCGATGGTTTCTTCATCCAGCGCCTTGATGATTTCCGTTGCCAAGTTTACAGCGGCTTCGTAATCCTTCAGGGAGCAGTAGCCGTAATGGCTGTGGGAGTAACGCACAGGCACGCCAATGACGATGGCGGGAATGCCTTCGTTCGAGGTGTAGATAAAGCTGGCATTGGTGGTACCCACGGTGCGCAGACCTTCCTGCACGGGGATGCCGTGTTTCTTTGCCAAATCCAAGGTAAAACGCTGGAAACGGGGATTGGTCAGCATGCCACCGTCCATATGACGGAGCATGGGACCCTTGCCCATGGCGCACTGCTGTTCCGATGCGGAAACAAAGGTATCATCAGCAGGACTGCCTTCGAGCACAATGGCAATATCGGGCTTCACCTGATTGACAGCCACCTTCACGCCGCGAGTGCTCAGTTCTTCCTGAGAGGAGAATGTGCCAACCACATCCACCTTGAGGCTCTCTTTCTGCAAAGCATCCAGCGTGCCAATGACAGCGGCGCAACCAATGCGGTCATCAAAAGCCTTGGCGCTCATGAGGTTTTTCTTCTCATCATAGATAAAGTCCACATCGGGCACGATGGGAGCGGCAAAAGCGATTTTGTAATCCTCTTCCAGTTCCTTTTTGGAGCATGCGCCCACATCAATGACCATGTCAGCAATGTTGGGGGCAGCATTTTTCTCTGCAGCGGAGACAAAATGGCTGGGCTTGGCGGCAACAATGCCACGAATCCACTTGCCCTCGGTGTTGCGCACACGCACCGTGTGGGCGGGAATGTTGTTGGGCACCCAGCCACCCAGAGGCGCAAATTTCAGTGTGCCGTTATCCTTAATGCCACTGACAATAAAGCCAACCTCATCACTGTGGGCATCCAGCATGACAACAGGCTTCTTGCCCGTGTTACCCTTGCGGGCAAGATAGAGATTCCGCAGGCAATCCTCAGAAACCTCTGCCAGATTTTCAGCATATTTTTTGCCCAAGGCAACTACATCGTCCTCAAAACCGGGCGCGCCATTGGCATTGCAAAGTTCCTCAATGAGTTTCAGATGTTCCATAATTTCCATCCTCTCCATTACAGTTTGTCATAAGTTTTGGCAAGGAATTTTTCTTCTTGAATGATAAAACGCTCATGTTCTCCGTGACCAATCTCGCCCTTTTCGTCATAGGCGGTCACAGTGAAGGAAAGCTTGCGACCCTCCACGGCGGTGAGTACGGCTTCTGCCCGCACTTCCATGCCCACGGGGGTGGCGGAGGTGTGCTGAATGTTCAGCATGGTCCCTACAGTGCTTTGCCCCTCTTCCAAATCCTTCTGCACGCATTGGCAGGCGGCTTTTTCCATGAGGGCAATCATATAAGGTGTGCCGTAGACCAGTAGCCCACCGCTTCCTGCGGCTTTGGCAGTGGTTTCGGGCGATACCATGGATTCCACGGTAAATTTCTGTCCAACTTCCATGAGGATAACCTCCTTATCTCACTTGATAGTACCACAAATTCACTACCTTGTCCATACGCCATAGAGGGGTTTATCCCCGCTTTTTTCGCAAAAGGAAGGTCAGGACAAAGCCTAGCGCCAAATAGAGGGATATGGCAGCGCCAGCGGATGCGCCCACATAGTAGGCGGTAATGAGACCCGCAAGTCCACCCACCAAGGCAAAAAGCAGAGAAAAGAGGGTGTACTGACGCAGGTTTTTGGCAACATTTCGCGCTGCCGCCGCAGGCAAAACCAAAAGGGAGTTAATGACCATCAGCCCCACCCAACTCATGGATAGGGTCACCACCACGGCGATGAGTACCGTGAAAATCGTCTCCGCGCCACCCACGGAAAAACCACGGGAAGAGGCCAGTTGGGGATGCACCGCAGGGAGCATCAGCCGATTGGATGCCAGTGCCCATACCACCAGAACCACCAAAAAGACCAGCGCCAAAAGTCCAATTTCCGCACCCGTCACCGAGAGAATATCGCCAATGAGGTAGGTGTTAAACTTGGTGAAACTGCTTCCGCCCAAGGTGGCGATGAAAATACCCAAAGCCACCGCGGTGGAAGAAAATACGCCAATGATAGTGTCTGATGTATGGCGGGAGCGGGTTTTCACATAGGAAAACAGTAGCGCAAATGCCACCGCCAAGACAACCGCCGAAAGAATGGGAAGACTCAGCCCACACAGCACGCCAATAGCAATGCCCGTAAAAGCGGAATGCCCCAAAGCATCGGAAAAGAAACTCATTTTGCCCGTCACCACCATGGGAGACAGAAGCCCAAAGAGGGGAGAGATAACCAGCACCGCCAACAGGGCGTTTTTCATAAAGTCCATGCTGAGAAACTCTAGAGGCAAAAGTTCGCAAAGGCTGTACCAAAGACTCATTTCTTTTCACCTCCCGTAAAGAAGGCGTCCGCAAAGTCACTGGACTGCAAAACCGCCTTAGGCGCACCGGAGAAGAGCATGTTCTTTTTCAGCAAAAACACCGTGTCCACATACTGCTCCAACATGGAAAAATCGTGGGTGGTCATGAGGATGGAAATGTCCAAAGTCTTTCTCAGTTCATCCAGCATGTCCATGAGCATGTGCATGCCGTCCACATCCACGCCCGAAAGAGGCTCGTCCAAAATGAGAATGTGGGGCATAGGTTCCAAGGCCAAGGCCAACAGCACCCGTTGCAGTTCCCCGCCGGAAAGAGAACCCACCCGCTTGTCCAGCAAGTGTTCCCCGTGCACTCTTTGAAGGCACTCCACAACCCTCTGCCGTTCCTTGCGGGAGGGAGGGAGGATGGCAGGCAGTTTGGAGTTGCACAAACGGAACAAATCCAAAACGCTCATGGGGTCGCCCACTTCAAAGGTGGGACTCTGGGGCACATAGCCGATTCTCAGAGCTTGGGAGCGCCCTTCGGTGGAAAAACGGATATCCCCCTCATAATCCACTTGCCCTAAAATGGCGCGGATGAGAGTGGATTTTCCCGCCCCGTTGGGGCCAATGAGCGCGGCAATCTGCCCACAGTGCATGTGGAGGTTGATGTGATCCAAAATCACATCACTGCCGATTTTTACGCTGAGATCTTTCACTTGAAGACAGCAGGCGTGGTCGCATCCTCTGTGGATATGACTCATGAAAAAGCCTCCTTCAATGTCTCGAGATTCTGCTCCATGGCAGAAAAATAATCCTCTGTGCCCATGCACATACTTAGGGTCAAAATGGTTGCGCCCGTCTCTTTTGCCACGGTTTTGGCGGCATTGTCCGAGCCGTTTTCTTCCACAAAAATGACGGGAATCTGCTGATTTTTCACCAAAAGGATGATGTTTTCCAAATCTTTGGCAGAAACTTCACTGCCATGTTCTTCTTCCAAAGCGGCCAAAACCTCTGTGCCTGCAAAGCGGGCAAAATAGCGAAATCCGTCATGGAAAGTCACAA
Source organism: Oscillospiraceae bacterium (assembly GCA_017935145.1). Classification (GTDB taxonomy): domain Bacteria; phylum Bacillota; class Clostridia; order Oscillospirales; family Oscillospiraceae; genus RGIG3566. The sequence goes on along the minus strand of JAGBIE010000026.1, from coordinate 5,977 downwards.
GCCCTTGCATCGATATTCCTGCAAGGATGCTATCCCGTTTTGCCACCAAATCGTCCAGTTTTTCATTGAGCGCCACAAGATTTTTTACAAAAGCATCCTTGTGCTGGGGATAAATGTTGGACAGTTCCTGCGCCAATCCTGTGACCATCTGTTTTACACAAACGGGGTCAAGCCAGTAGTGGGGGTCATCTTCCCATAGACTCACAGCGCGGGAAGCATCCACCACCCATTTGTTCCCTTTCGTGGCATGTTGCAAAAAGGCATCCGTATCCCCACCCGAGAGGATGACCACCTCCGCCTGCTCCAAAGTTTTCATTTGGGCAACGCTGAGCGTATAGTCATGGAGGCAAGACACCGCCTCTGTCACCACGGGCTGAACAGTGAGACCCGTACCCTCGGTGAGAAGGCTTGCAAACTGCGCCATGGGGCGGGTAGATGCCGCAATATTCACCTGTTTTTCCTGCTTTTGACCGCAAGCGCACAGAAGCAGCGCCACAATCAGCAGGAGAAAGAGGGTCTTTTTCATAAAATAGTCCCCTTGTGCTTCTAAAATTTTATCTATTATAGCAGTTTTCTTGGTTTAATGCAATCACTCCGCCACTTTGGGAGAATTTTTCCGCAAAAAAAGAGGGTGCAGATTGCACCCTCGGTCAAAATCTCAAAAAATCACCACGGACAAAGCCCGTCACCCCATCATAGCCCACGGAGTACCAATCTTCATAAGGGGCATAAACCTCCACCTGCACCCCATTGGGAATGGTGCGGTAAATACCCGATTGTACATTTGGCGCGGTGCGCAAATTGAGCGACCCCTCGCTTAGGACTACTGTTGCCGTCCGCACTGGTTCCGGTTGCAGGAAGGGGAGAGAAAAGTATTCGCTGACTCCCATGGATAGATACCTTGCAATACTATCCACATTCTCCTCCACCCAGCGGGCGTCTAACACATTGTCGTGATAACCCAGTTCTGCCAATACCGATGGCGCTTTGGTGCGCCGTACCTCCCCAATGGAGGTGGTGGGTAGTGCACGCACCAAGTCGGGAAGCGGGTAAATTTCCTTTAATTTCTCCACCAAAATATTCGCCATGCGAAGTCCCTCGGCGCTAGCGGGATAGTAATACACATCCACGCCCCGCACATTTCCTGCGTTAGCGCCCGCTGCGGCATTGGAGTGGAGGGCAAGATGAAAATCGTAGTTTCCTGCGTTGGATTCCCGTATAGCCGTAGCGGCATTGGTACTGGGGTCATTGCGGGTAAAATTGATACCACTCGCCCGCAGATAAGGCTCCATGGCATCGGCAATGCGGTTCATCCACAGTTCCTCATTGCCCGTGGTGGAATAGAGATTAAACTCCTGCGTGGAGGGAGAGAGATATAAAAACGGCACTATCATCACACCTTTCTACGGTATTCTTATGCGCCATGCTTCCCAAAAATCCACCCGTTTACATAGGGGGAGAAATGTGCTATGATAACTAAGATAGTGAGGTTATGTCATGCAGTACATTATTCTCGATATGGAGTGGAATCAGCCGTGGCCGGGCAGTTACGCCGCCAAGAAGAAACTGGAAAGCCCTATCCGCGGTGAAATCATCCAAATTGGCGCTGTGCGCGTGTCGGAAGACCGTCAGGTGCAGGATGAATTTCAGATTCTCATCCGCCCCAAGTATTATAAAAAACTCAATAAAAAAATCAGTTCCCTCACGGGTTTAAAAGATGCCATCCTCAAGGAAAAGGGTGTCCCGTTTCCCGATGCCGTCACGGCATTTCGCCGTTGGTGCGGGGAGGATTTTATCTTCCTCACTTGGGGGTTTGATGATATCCGCATTCTCAAGGAAAATTTGGTGCTGTTCCACCTGCCCACAGATTGGTGCAGTCGCTGGTACAACGCCCAGATGATTTTTAACGCCCAGACCGATGGTTCCTCTGCCCAAAAGGCGCTGAAAACCGCCATGGAAATGATGAACATCGAGCCCTCCCGTCCCGCTCACGATGCTTTGGGTGATGCCTATCACACCGCCCTCATTTGTAGCCAATTAAACCTCAAAGACGGAGTGGAAAACTACGGCAAATCCTTGGAAAAGCACGAAAACGGCTTCCATGGAGCAACTTTGCCCGATTGTTTGGAACGGAAGGTCTATAAGGAATTTACCACCAAGGCGGAGGCCATTGAAGCCATCTCCACCACGGAAAACATCTGCCCCAAGTGCCAAAGACAGATGAAAGCGCAAAAATGGCTGGCACAGCCAGGTCATCGCTGTATGGCGCGTATGTCCTGCCCTAAATGCGGTGGCTTTTTGGTGCGCTTGCGCATCCAAACGGAAGAAGATGGCACTTTGCGGGTGTCCAAACTGGTCTACACGGGGGATAGCGAGGCATCCAAGTCCTATGACCGCATGTTGCAGATGAAAAAGACCCCGCGCCGACACAAACGCAAAGCCAAAGAAAAGGTAACGCCGGCAGAATAACTGCCGGCGTTTTCTAGAAAGGAGAGAAGATATCGTGGCTCTGTACCAAGAACTGCCCACGCTACTATTGCCGTGGTATGAGCAAAACCGCCGAGCGCTCCCTTGGCGGGAAAATACCGAGCCTTACCGTGTCTGGCTCTCGGAAATCATGCTCCAACAAACCCGTGTGGAGGCAGTCAAGGGTTACTACGCCCGCTTTTTGCAGGCGCTTCCCACCATAGAGGCCTTGGCGCAGGCATCGGAGGAGCAGTGCCATAAACTTTGGGAGGGGCTTGGCTACTACTCCCGTGTGCGGAACTTGCAAAATGCCGCCAAAACTATCATGGAACAGCATAACGGCAAATTCCCCACCACCTATGATGAAATCCGCGCCCTTCCTGGCATTGGAGATTATACAGCAGGAGCAATCTGCTCCATCTGCTATAACCAGCCCACCCCCGCTGTGGATGGAAATGTCATCCGTGTCCTCACCCGCCTATCAGCAGACCCCCGTCCCAAAACCGACCCTACTTTGCGCAAGGAACTGACGGAGAATCTTAGAGAAGTCTATCCTGTTGGCAAGTGCGGACTTTTCACCCAAGCCCTCATGGAACTGGGTGCAACGGTGTGCCTGCCCAATGGTGCGCCCCACTGCGACTCGTGCCCTCTTCGTGAAATCTGTCTTGCAAGGAAGTTAGGCCAGCAAGAAAAATACCCTGTCTCCAGTGCGAAAAAACCCCGCCGTGTGGAAGACATGACCCTCCTCATCTGCCGAGTAGGGGAGGAAGTCGCCCTGCAAAAGCGCCCTAACAAGGGCCTTTTGGCAGGCTTGTGGGAGTACCCCCACATGGAAGGCTTTCTCACAGCAGAAAAAGCCATCACCTTGGCAGAATCTTGGGGACTAAAACCTCTTTCTCCCGTAAAAATTGTGGAAAAGACCCACATTTTCACCCATGTCCAGTGGAATATGCGGGGGATCTATTTGGAATGCTCCCAAAAGTCCCCACAATTCACATGGGCAGACCCCCAAGGTTTAGAAGAAATCTATGCCCTACCTACGGCATTCCGCCAATTTAGCGAATAAAAAGCACCATCCAAAAGGATGGTGCTTTTTTCTTACTCAAATTTAGGGGACAGTAACTGCACTGTATCGGGTGCGTATTGCTTATCCACCTCAATGAGAATGTGCCACTGGGCCATATCGCAAGTGCCCACCTCAGGCACAATACGGCGGATGCTGGGCTGTAGCAGATGGGAAACTCTCCCCATGGAGGAGGGCATGAGACGCATATCTGTCACCTCATGACGGTTTGAGCCACTGCCTTCTTCCACCACCACAAAGATGAGATTCTTTTCTGCGAAAAACGCCTCATCATAGTCCATAATGGCGGTCATAAACTCCGTTCTCAGACCGGATAACTCTAACTGATATTTCTCATTATTGTCCCGAATGTACTGCCACAGTTCATCTTTCGATGTAATCCACTGGGTCTTGGGGAAAGTATCCTCATAAAACCCGCCTGTGCGAATGTACTGCGCCTGAAAGGGCACGGATTCTATGGGAACCACCATAGAAGGGTCGGGAGAAATGGTATCGGGACTTACCGGTGTGGAGGAATTTTGGGGTGCTTTTTCACAAGCGCAAAGCACCAATATCACCAAAACTAGTCCAATGAGCAGTCTTTTTTTCATGCTTCGTCCTCTTTTTTAGGGGCGGGCTTTGCCAATTTCTTGCGCTGTTTCTTCAAAATCAGCACTACAACCACAATGGCGACTGCGCCAAGAATCAAGGGGAAGATAGCCCCTGCAAGACCAATGGTGAAATTCTCTAAGCCCTCCACAAAGCGCTCCCAACCTGCGCCAAAGGAGTCTCCCAAGCGCTGGAAGAAGGATCTTTGCACCTTGACGGCAGTTTTGTAAGTACGCACTTCACGGATACTGAGAGTCACAGTAGAATAAGCCAAAAGGCTGTCTAGATTGTCTAGATTCCGCTGAATGCTCTCAATTTCGTAGCGCACAGAGGAAAGCCGTTCTTCCAAGGCGATGAGGGCATGAATATCCTCTGCTTTTTCCATCAGTTCCAAAAGGCGAGTCTGTTCCGTCTTTAACGATGCCATGCGGGCTTCCAAATCCGTGTAACGGCTGGTGACATTTTCCGCCTCTTTACTGCTGGAAATCACATTACCCAGTGTGCCCGAAAAATGGAGGAATTCCTCCAACTCATCCGCAGGCACACGCACAGAGTAATGGGCTCTGCGGTTTAATACCTGCACAACCCCGTTTTCGTCATAGGATGTATCGCCATTGACAGAGGAATTCTGAATGAACCCGCCTGCATTTTTCACAGCTTCTTCCAAGGCAGTGACAGTCTTTTCAAATTCCAAAGTTTCCAAGGAAATATTGGCATAGTAGATGATTTTTTCACCGGATAGAGCAACATTCTCGCCCTTTACCACCGTGTCTACCACTTCGCCGTTTTCCATATCTGTCGCAGGGAATTTTTCGAAATTATCCCCAGGTTCCATGGGCGCAACGGCAGAGCCGGCAGTGTTGTCCATAACTGCTTTTGAACCGCATCCCGCCAAAAGTCCCGCAAGGAGCAACAAAGACAACGCAAATGCCAGAATCTTCTTCATGAAAAAACCTCCTTTTATTCACTTGCCTGCGCTGGTACGCACCAGCGCCCGTTTGAGTCTGGCTTCCGCCAGACGGATTTCATCAAGGGAATGAGAATTTCGGTTTTCCAGCACCTTTTGGGCGCGAAGCATGGAACGCTCTGCCCGCGGAATATCAATATCTTCCGCCCACTCAAAGGTGGTGGCAACCACAGTGACTTCCTTCTCTGTCACAGAGAGCATGCCACCAATGCAAGCGCCTTTGCGGATTTTTCCGTCCACCTTCACCTGCGCCTGCCCCATGCCAAGGGCAGTAACTAGGGGAGTATGACCCGCCAAAATGCCAATTTCACCATCTATGGTGCGCAGGAAGATGCTCTCTGCCATGCCGTCAAAGAAAAGTCCATCGGGGGTTACGATTTGCAGATGGAACGTACTCATACAGCCCCACCCTTGGCCTTTTCCAGTACCTCGTCAATGCCACCTACAAAGAGGAAAGCGGATTCGGGCACTCCATCATGCTTGCCTTCAATAATCTCACGGAAACCGCGGATGGTCTCAGAGATGGGCACATATTTACCCTCCATGCCCGTGAACTGTTCTGCCACGGAGAAAGGCTGGGAGAGGAATCTCTGCACCTTACGGGCGCGGGAGACAGTGAGTTTATCTTCTTCGCTCAGTTCTTCCATACCCATGATGGCGATAATATCCTGCAATTCCTTGTAGCGTTGCAGAATTCTCTGCACATCCTTCGCCACCCGATAGTGTTCTTCGCCCACCACATCGGGAGCGAGGATACGGCTGGTGGAATCCAGAGGGTCTACGGCAGGATAAATACCAAGGGATGCAATACCACGGTCCAAAACGGTGGTGGCATCCAAGTGGGCAAAGGTGGTAGCAGGGGCAGGGTCAGT
>JAGBIE010000025.1 GCA_017935145.1 Oscillospiraceae bacterium | reverse complement strand
GACATGGCATAAATCCTCCTTTGTGAAATGGTTTCTAGTCAACTCCATTATACCAAAAGAGTCGTATTTATGCCTTTTTTATCGGCTGAAATATTGAATTTTCAAGGTTCAGCACACCTTATTGGTGTGGGAAGTTTGAGTGAAATAATATAACATCCAAACATTTGAAATAAAAGTTTGATGCAAGGATTGATATAAGAGTTTTTCGTCTGCAATGCCGTAGTTGCAACACATAGAAAACCATTCCAACTCGTTCAGCAGGTCTATGATCTCCTGCATAAAATCCTCTCTTAAATATGGCTCATTTATAATCTTGACTTCGTTGGTTTTGGCATCTTGCTGAGTAAAATCACGGAAAAGAGACGAGCGTTCAGTAGGCTGTCGTGAAGCGTACATTCTTACATTGAGGATGAGTTCGGGATTTATTCCTTGAATCTTTTGCTTAACCGCATCTTCTGACAATGACTTTTCAGAGAGAAAACTGTTTAACTCTTCTTTGTCAAAAGCAGAGATTTTGTCAACAGGAAAAGTGTCGCGGACAAAATCAAGCACTTTGCTATGTTTAAACACGGTAGTGATAAACACAGATCTGTTTAAAACGCTGTTGCTATAGCATTTTGCTAAATCGCAAGCAGAATCTTTTTTTGCACGCTTCTTCTGCAAGAGATAGGCTTTCAATGCAAAAAATGCAGATGCAATGGCAGAAAGCATAGTTAGCCATCCGACCAGGTTGTTTTTAGTCAAGAAGGTTCCAATTAGTTTAAAGATATCAATGAGTTTTATCTGGGCCATCCCCTTTGTTCTTTCTATGGTTAATATACCATGATTTCCCTGTGTTGTCTACCTAGGGAATACCAATATAACGTTCTATAGGTAAAGAAGGTGTGTTTGTTACTCTAAACAACGTTTGCAGGGGCGGTATCCTCTGTTGGCGAAGTAGTTTGCGCTATCATTCCGAATCAAGTTTGAGGACTTGATGTTGTCCACGTATTGGCAGGTGTAATAATGATAGACTTCGGATTCTTTGCTGGCACAGTATTTGCCCTGGGAAGTACTGACGTTATTTGAAGAAACGGAAGACGAGGATGACGTTGGGGATGAATCTGCGGCAGGCGTATCGTTGTCTTTGCAGCCAGCGAGAGCGAGCGTGAGGACGATAAGAAGGCCGAGAAGCAGGAGAATTTTTTTGAGAGTTGAATGTTTTTTCATGATGAATACCTCACTTTTTGTAAAATAAATTTATAAATTGTAATTCTTTATTACAGAATATCCTTAAAACCATGATAAAGTCAAGGTCAAGGTGGGGATTTTCTGTGAGATTTTATGATTTTGACGGGAAAAAGAATATCTGTGGCGAAAGGATCTATCAAATCAGGACAACCAGGCGGTTGAGCCAAGCGGCTTTGGCTGCCAAAATGCAGATGCAGGGAGTTGTGATTGAACGAGAAGCCATCAGCAAGATTGAAACAGGCTTGCGATTGGTGACGGATTATGAGTTGGCGGCTTTTGCCGACGTGCTGCAGGTATCCATCTTGTGGCTCATTGGAAGAGAATAAAACGGAAGCGTTCACCAAACGCTTCCGTTTGTTATTGGCAAAGGGAGATAGTTTGCACCAAAAGAGCGATGAACTCCGTGGGAGTGGGTCGTGTTGTGGAATAGTAGTCGGTAACGCGCTGAAAGCAGTATGGGTGGTCATCCCAAATCGTGGAAAGAGTATAGCGGATGCAGCGTTCCACGCATTGCCATGAGGTGTTATAGTGCATGGCTACTTCTGGATAGAGAGATTTTGTGGTCTGCATCAGCAGATCTGGACTGCGAAGACTGAGCAGAGTGGCTCGTGCGGTATAGAAAAAGCCGGTGTGCGTTGCTTTTGCACCAAGTCGGTAGAGTAGGTCGTAGATTAGCACAAGGAGTTCATCGTCTGGGAGTGTCATTGTCTTATGCTCAGCTCCTTTTCGTAGACGGTTTTGAAGTCATCGATGAATTTTAGGGGGTCATCGCAACAGTAAGCAAGATAGAGGACAAGGGTCAGACCGCTGCATGAAGTTTTGCCATGGTCGAGGTCGATGTAAGAGCGTTCGTCCATGGCAAGAGTTTTCGCCATCTTCGCCTGTGTCCATGCCAGGTCGTTGCGGGTGTGCACAAGGTGATTGTAAAAGAACTTTTTAAGGATGCCTTCGCAAAATTTTCTCATGTTTTCTCCTGCTTTCTTTCGACAAAATTTTATAATCCAGCAGAGAAAATTTTTATGAGATGCGCCTCAGGAAATGCTCTGAGTTGATACAATCTTCATATAAGATTTTGGGGGATATGTATATCAACTGCTATAAGTAATGGTTTATAAGTTCTTTTTGTTTTGTGCCACTGGCACCCCTCTTGTCGCCACCGACAATCCTTTGTTCTACACGGGAAGATAGGTAGTGCCAACACAGAGAACCACACATCGAAAGATGTGTGGTTTTTGCAGTTCCGGTGAGAATATGTCGCCGCAGATATGAAAAAAGCACCGACTTTGGTCGGTGCTTTTTGTTATCGTGGGGAGAGGACTCCCAATGAGGCATAAGCCTTGGGGGGATGCTAACTGTAGTTACTCACGTTTCGGTAGTTTTCTGCGGCGGTTTGGGCACGGGAAACGGTGGTGGAGAGGTCCTGTTCGCCGTTAAAATAGCGCTGGGCTTCGGGCCACAGGGCGGCAAAGACCTCCTCATCATTTTCATAGCGGGCAGTGGCCTTGTGGATGGCATCCAGCACCGCGCTATATTGCTCACCGCTGAGCGCCGCGGGGATGGGAAGCGCCATCTGCCCGTCAACAAGGACCAGTTCGCCCGTCACCTCCATGGCCCGCTGACCCATTTGGGCAAAGGCGGAGAGGTTGGAGGGAAAGCCCATACCATCTTGCTGATTTTTTGCCAACAGCACCGTGCGCAGGAAGTTCCATGCCTGTTCAGGGTTTTGGCAACTGGACAAAAGACCGTAAGTTTCCCACAATTCCAGCACATGCCCGCCCTCTACATCGGGGAATCCGCAGAGGATGGCATCGCTCCCCACGGCATAAAGATCACGGCTGAGGGCGGAAAAATCGTAATACTGCCCCGTGAGGAGCAACTGGTTGCCTTCCCGCACTCTACGCCAACCGGCGGTGACATCATCGTAGGAAAAATCGATGGTTTTGGGGAAGAGGGATGCATAGAGAAGCCCATCTTGGAACAAAGGTGTGTTGAAGGAAAATTCCTGATGCTCAGCGATGCCGTAGGCGCGACTATTGCGGGCGATATGCTCCCGCAGGATGGTTTCCTGACGGGAAAAACGCTCCTGTGCAGAGGTGGAAGTGCCATAGAGGGCGTATAGATTCATGGCGCGGGAGACAGTGAGGGTGCCTGTGCCCGCCATTTTTCGGGTAGACAGGGCGGTGGACAGCACAAAGCGGGGTGCAATGGAGTAGAGATTCCCATCCTCTTCCTGCACTTTTAGGACACTTTGGAACAAACCCTCCTGTTTGAGGCTTTCATCGGCATTCAAATAGGGATAGAGATTTTCCAGATTCCCTGCCGCCAATTCCGTCACAGGCAAGTCCCGATTGGAAGAAAAGACCATATCCCCCGCCGTGCCAGCCGATAGATGATGGCTAAACTGGCTACGGGGCGCAAGCCCAAAGGCGAGATATTCTCCGTAGTTCACCACCCGCACCCGCATATCGGGATGGTCACGATTGTAGTCCATAACCAAGGTATAGGCAGGCAGGTCGGTGGAAAGCATGGACAAGGTGAGGGCATGGGTGGGGAGAGGGGCATCCGTGGGGGTCAGGCGCAGATAGCGAAGCGCGCCATTTTCCCACTGGAAACCCGCCACAGAACCATCGCTGAGGAGGGTCTGATAGGTGAGATACACAGGGTTTATATCATAATCCAGCCAATCGGCAAGTTTTTGCACCTTGCCTGTGGAAATTTCGCAGGAGAAGAGGTTTCCCTCACAGGGGAAGAACAGAAGATTGTCCCGTGTGAACACGGGCAGGCGATATTTTGCGCCACTGTAGGATATTGCATCCAGCGAGAAGGGGAGGGTGATGCGCTCTAAATCGGTAAAATTGCGCATGTCCAAGGGTTGCAGGGCGGCGCGACCTCGCTCGCCTTCGGTCAAGATGGCAAAACTGTCCTCATAGGAGACGAGGGCATAGGCGGGGTCAGAAAATTCCCGATGCGCCAGAAGTTCCCCATCGGTGCGCAGATAGGTAAGCCCTTGGGGGGTGAGAAAGACCAAGGTGTCCCCCTTGTGGGCGAAAAACAGCACCATGTCCCCCACTTGAGGGATAGGGAAGGCGGAAAGACTCCTCCATTGGGCGGAATAACAGCGCAGGCGCAGGTAAGGGGTGGGATGTTCCAGAGGTTCGCCATCCTCGCTTAGGATGGGCGTGACCTGCTCCACCGCCCAAAAGGTATCATATTCGCCCTCTGCAAGGGCGAGGATGGTGACTGTCTCCGTGGCAACATCATCCGTTAAAAGGGCGGGGGATTGCAGGGGCGCAAGAGCACCCGTCTGGAGAGAGAGGGAGAAAATGGTGGAATTTTTAGCGAAAAACAGCATATCGTTCCGCTGAATCATGGGCGCATGGGCAAAGTTTTCCGCGTTTAAGTCCTTGTAGGTGAGGCTGTATGCCCTTTGGGGCAGGAGTTCCGTTGCCACCGTGCCTTTTTGGGAGGCAGAGGGGGCTTTGCTACATCCGCAGAGGATGAGACACAGGAGCAAAATGCACCATTTTTTCATGCCTGCACCTCCTTGTGGAAGGTGAGTTTCATGCGGAAATGCTCTTTTTCTTCGCAAGTGCCACAGAAGAAAAACGCATCATCCTCCCAAGCGCCCCACAGTTCTCCATGGGCGTGGGGCAAAATTTCTGCCCGATAGTCCACAGTGAACTGATGAAGGGTATCCACGGGGAAATAGGGCTGAGCCAAGGTGGCATATTGGCAGTTATTCATGTGACCGTTTTCGTCAATTTGGTCATCGGTGACGGTAAATGCGCCCAACTGGGGTAGGGTTTTCTTCGGCAAACTGCGGGCGGGAGGCAGTTCATCGCCCCGCGCCATGTTGGGGACTAAAATAGGCTCGTCCATCCGCAGAGTGCGGGTGGTGGCATCGGCCAAGACCCACAGAGTAGTCATCTTCAGGCAGAGATTGCCCTCACTATCGTGCATTTCGCAGTAGCGGGGGAGAAAACCCCGTTTCGATTCCATGGGCCATGTGGAAATTTTCAGTTCATCCTGTAAGGGGCGGAGAATTTCCCCGTGGATGCGAATAATCATCCACGCAAGACCCATTTCTTCTGCTTTGCCCGATAGACCCAACTGCTCCAGATGTGTTCCTGCGGCTTTTTGGCTCAGTTCTAAAATATGAGAAAGGCCGTAATGCTCCGGCAGACGGCCATAGAGAGTGCAAGGTGTCATTACGGCACCTCCTTTCAGAATTTGATTCTATTTTACCCTATGATATATGGCCTTGTCAAAAACAGATTGTAAACTTTTGAGAAAAGAAAAAAGCACCGCCCAAGTGGCGATGCTTTTTCTTGTGCTTAGCAGCCGCAGCCGCAGTCGTTATGGTTGCCGCAGCAGTTGTTGCCGCCGCCCCAAACCACCAAAACGATGATGAGAACGATGATCCACCACCAGCTGTTGCCAAAGGCACAAATCCCGGATTGAGCGTTGTTGCACATAAGAGAGACCTCCTTATTCTGGTTACCGAACATTCGGCTCACTCCATAGTATGCAAAAGCGCCCAGAGGGTGATAAAAAAAGCACCGCTCTTTTGAGCGGTGCTTTTGGGAGAGTGATTAGCCAAACAGATTGCCGATGGCATCGCCCACGGATTCCAAATCTTCGGCGCAGTCATTGCAGATTTGCACTTTTTCGCCAAACACTTTTTTCGTCTTGCAGATGCCGGTTTCACCGCAGATGTCGCACTCACCAATGGTGCAAGCGGTCAGGGCAAACACGGTCACAATGACCAGTACAAGGGCAATAATTTTTTTCATATCTCTTTCCTCCATCTCTTTTTTGGGGTCATTTGCTACTTTGACTATAGCATGTTTTTGCCGTTCATGCAAGCAAAAAGAGGCGGTTTGTTTTTTAGTATGCGATTTTTGCGCGGAGCCAATCCTTGACTTCTGCCATGGGGATACGAACCTGTTCCATGGTATCGCGGTCGCGGATGGTGACGCAGTGGTCAGCAACGTCGGTTTCCGTACCCACGGTGTTAAAGTCCACAGTGATGCAGTAGGGAGTGCCCACCTCGTCCTGACGGCGGTAGCGCTTGCCGATGGAGCCTGCTTCGTCATAGTCCACCATGAATTCCTTAGAAAGTTCGGCAAACAGTTCCTTGGCAGGACCTGTGAGGACTTCTTTCTTGCTCAGGGGCAGGATGGCTGCCTTGAAGGGAGCAAGGGCGGGATGGAAATGCATCACAACACGCACATCGTTCTTTTCTGCATCCACCACTTCTTCGTCATAGGCTTCGCAGAGGAAGGCCAAGACCACACGGTCAGCACCCAAAGAGGGTTCCACCACATAGGGGATGTAATGCTCGCCAGTTTCTTGATCAAAATAGGTCATATCCTGACCAGAGGTGGTCTGGTGCTGGGTCAGGTCATAGTCGGTACGGTCAGCCACGCCCCACAGTTCGCCCCAACCGAAGGGGAACATGAACTCAAAGTCCGTGGTAGCCTTGGAGTAGAAGCAAAGTTCTTCGGGGTCATGGTCACGCAGACGCAGGTTTTCCTCGTTCATGTTGAGACCCACCAGCCAGTCACGGCAGAAACTGCGCCAGTACTGGAACCATTCCAAATCCGTGCCGGGCTTGCAGAAGAATTCCAGTTCCATCTGCTCAAACTCGCGGGTACGGAAGGTGAAGTTACCGGGGGTAATTTCGTTACGGAAGGACTTGCCGATTTGGCACACGCCAAAGGGCAGTTTCTTACGGGTGGTGCGCTGGACATTGTTGAAGTTCACAAAGATGCCCTGTGCCGTTTCGGGACGGAGATAGACGGTGTTCTTAGCATCTTCGGTGACACCTTGGAAGGTCTTGAACATCAGGTTAAACTGACGGATATCCGTCCAGTTGTGCTTGCCACAGGTGGGGCAGGCGATGTTGTGTTCTTCCACAAATTCCTTCATCTCTGCCTGAGAGAAAGCGTCAATGGGCTTGGGCAGGGTGAAATCGTTTTCACTGCACCAATCTTCGATGACCTTGTCGGCGCGGAAGCGCTCTTTGCACTCCTTGCAGTCCATGAGGGGGTCGGAGAAACCGCCCAAGTGGCCGGAAGCCACCCAAGTTTGGGGGTTCATCAAAATGGCGGCATCCAGACCCACGTTATAGGGGTTTTCCTGAACGAATTTCTTCCACCATGCTTTTTTCACATTGTTTTTCAGTTCCACGCCCAAAGGACCATAGTCCCAAGTGTTGGCGAGACCGCCGTAAATTTCACTACCAGAGAAGATGAAACCGCGACCCTTACACAGGGCAACGATTTTATCCATGGTTTTTGCGGTGTTTTTCATCATAGGGCAATACCTCCCGAATTTTTCACTCAGAATGTCTTTATTATAGTGTTTTCCCCGCCAAAGTCAACCATTTTGGCAAGAAAAAGCCCCTTTCTCTTGCCAAAAACCTGCCCTTTGGGATATAATGAGAAGAAGAAAGGGGGAAGAAATATGATTCCCGTGGCATGGCAAGATATTTTGGGCAAAACCCTGCCCAAGGAACTGGAAACGCGGGTGCTTTCCGCCTATGAAACGGCAGTGGTCTATCCCCCCAAGGAGCAGATTTTCTCTGCCCTTTCCCTCACAAAACCCCAAGATGTCCGCGTGGTGATTTTGGGGCAAGACCCCTATCACGGCGCAGGACAGGCTCATGGACTTGCCTTTTCCGTGCCTGTGGGTGCAAAATTTCCGCCCTCTCTGCGCAATATCCTCAAAGAGTTGGAAGATGACCTCCACCTGACCCATGGTTGCGATTTGACCCATTGGGCAACGCAAGGGGTGCTTCTACTGAACACCGTGCTCACGGTGGAGGAGGGAAAACCCACCTCTCACGAGCACTTTGGCTGGCAGGAAGTCACGGACACGATCCTTCGCGGACTTTCTTCCATGCCCCAGCCCATGGCATTTATCCTGTGGGGCGCTCACGCCCAAAAAAAGCGGGAGATTGTGGCAAACAGCGAATATCCTCGACTGATTTTAGAATCGCCCCATCCCAGCCCCCTGTCCTCGTATCGGGGATTTTTCGGCAGTAAACCCTTTTCTAAGGTCAACGATTTTCTGCAAAAACATGGTGAAACACCCATTTTGTGGGGAGAATAACAAGCGATAAAAAAGCGCACTCGCTGTGGGGTGCGCTTTTTCTTTGGGGAAGAAAGTTTTATAAAATATTGGCTGTTGTGGTTCTTTCTGTATCGTGGTATAATAGAAGCCACAAATTCTCGGGAGGATGGATTTTATGGCAAATTTCATCACCATTCAAGGTGCGCGCACCAATAATTTAAAAAATGTGAATTTGGAAATCCCTCGGGATAAACTGGTGGTCTTTACGGGTCTTTCCGGCTCGGGCAAGACCTCTTTGGCGTTCGATACCATCTATGCCGAAGGTCAGCGCCGCTATGTGGAATCCCTCTCCTCCTACGCTCGTCAGTTTTTGGGACAGATGGACAAGCCCGATGTGGACTCCATCGATGGGCTTTCTCCCGCCATTTCCATCGACCAAAAAACCACCTCCCGCAACCCCCGTTCCACCGTGGGCACTACCACGGAGATTTATGACTATCTGCGTCTTTTGTGGGCGCGGGTGGGCGTGCCTCACTGCCCCCATTGTGGCAAGGAGATTCATCGTCAGACGGTGGACCAGATTGTGGATAAAATCCTCGCCCTGCCCCAAGGCACTCGCTTTTTGGTCCTTGCCCCTGTGATTCGGGGCAAAAAAGGCGAACATCAAAAGGTCTTTGAGGATGCCCGCCGTGGCGGTTATGCCCGTGTGCGGGTGGATGGAAATATCTACGAACTGACGGAAGAAATCCTTTTGGATAAAAACAAAAAGCACGATATTCAGGTGGTCATTGACCGCCTTGTCCTGCGGGATGATTTAACGCGCCGTCTCACGGATTCTGTGGAGACCGCCCTATCTTTGGCACAGGGGCTGGTGCAGGTGCTTATGGTAGATACGGAGGAAATCCTCTCCTTTAGCCAAAACTATGCCTGCGAGGATTGCGGGGTTTCCATGCCAGAACTTTCTCCCCGTATGTTCTCCTTCAACAACCCCTTTGGGGCTTGCTCCGCCTGTACGGGTCTTGGCACTCGCATTGCCGCTGACCCGAATATGGTTATTCCCGACCCCTCTCTTTCCATTATGCAGGGGGGCATTCAAGCCAGTGGCTGGAACAGCCTGCGGGATGATTCTATTTCTCGCATGTATTTTGAAGCCATGGCGAAGAAATATCATTTTTCTCTCACCGACCCCATCTCTTCTCTGTCCAAAGAAGCCATGCAGGTGATTCTCTACGGCACAGGGGACGAAAAACTCACCATGTACTACGAGCGGGGCAACGGACGGGGCACACTGGAACAGCCCTTTGAGGGGGTACTACCCAATCTGGAACGGCGCATGAGCCAAACCCAGTCCGATGCCATGCGCAAAGAACTGGAAGAATGCATGTCCACTGTGCCTTGCTCCCACTGCCATGGGGAGCGACTCAATCCCATGAGTCGTGCGGTCACTGTGGGAGGTCTGCGCATTCACGAGTTCTGCTCGCTGAGTGTTTCCAAAGCACTGGAATTTATGGAAAATCTCTCTCTTTCTGGAGCGGCGGCGGTCATTGCCGCGCCCATCCGCAAGGAGATTTTGGCGCGCCTGCGCTTTTTGCAGTCCGTGGGTCTGCCGTACCTGACCTTGGCACGGAGCAGTGCTACCCTATCGGGTGGCGAAAGTCAGCGCATCCGTCTTGCCACCCAAATTGGCTCGGGTCTTACGGGGGTGCTGTATATTTTGGACGAGCCGTCCATCGGTCTGCACCAGCGGGATAACGATAAACTCCTCCACACCCTCAAGGATTTGCGGGATTTGGGCAACACCCTCATTGTGGTGGAGCATGATGAGGACACCATGCGCGCCGCGGACTACTTGGTGGATGTAGGACCTGGGGCGGGGGAACACGGGGGCGAGATTGTTGCCTCTGGCACGCCCGATGAGGTCTGCGCCTGCGAAAATTCCATCACAGGGCAGTATCTTGCGGGGAAAAAGCAAGTCCCCATCCCCAAAACTCGGCGCCAAGGGAACGGAAAATCCCTCACCATCCATGGGGCAAAGGAAAATAACCTGAAAGACATTGATGTCTCCATCCCCTTGGGCACCATGACCGTGGTCACAGGCGTTTCGGGCAGTGGCAAGAGTAGTCTTGTCAACGAAATCATCTACAAGCATTTGGCAGACAAACTGAACCGCGCCCGCATCCGCGCGGGGGCGTTTGAATCCATGGAAGGCTTAGAACATTTGGACAAAGTGGTAGGTATTGACCAAAGTCCCATCGGCAGAACGCCTCGCAGTAATCCTGCCACCTATACAGGTCTGTTCGATGAAATCCGCGCTCTCTTTGCCTCCACGGCGGAGGCAAAAACCCGCGGTTACGGACCTGGTCGCTTCTCTTTCAATGTCAAGGGCGGACGATGCGAAGCCTGCTGTGGCGATGGTCTTGTAAAGATTGAAATGCATTTCTTGCCCGATGTCTATGTGCCCTGCGAGGTCTGCCACGGCAAGCGCTACAATCGGGAGACCTTGGAGGTCACCTACAAGGGCAAAACCATTGCCGATATTTTGGATATGACCGCCTTTGAAGCCCTCAGTTTCTTTGAACATCACCCCAAACTCTACGATAAAGTGAAGAGTTTGGTGGAGGTGGGCTTGGGCTACATCCGCTTGGGGCAGAGCAGTACCACCCTTTCGGGCGGTGAAGCCCAGCGGGTGAAACTGGCCACGGAGCTCAGTCGCAAAGCCACAGGGCGCACCATGTATATTTTGGACGAGCCCACCACAGGTCTGCACACGGCGGATGTTCAGCAACTGATTTCCGTTTTGCAAACCTTGGTGGATGCAGGAAACACCGTGCTCATTATTGAGCACAATTTGGACATCATCAAAACCGCAGACCACCTCATTGACCTAGGTCCTGAGGGGGGCGATGGCGGTGGCACGGTCTTGTGCGTGGGTACACCTGAGGATGTGGCATCTTGCCAAGAGAGTTACACAGGTCAGTACCTTCAAAATGTTCTACAAAAGGGGGAGAAAGCATGAACAATCCCCATAGCGGACACCGCAAACGCCTGAAAGAGCGTTTTGTCACCGAGGGTCTGGACTCCTTTAGCGACCTGCACGCACTGGAACTGATGCTCTTCTTCGTAGTGCCCCGCAGGGATACCAACCCCATTGCCCATGGGCTTCTAGAGCGCTTTGGTTCCCTCCGCGGGGTCATGGATGCCCGCAAAGAGGACCTAGAAGAGGTCAAGGGTGTGGGCGAAAATGCCACCCTTCTTCTCAAACTCATTCCCGCCTTGGTGCGGAAATATCGCATGGATAGTTTTGAGGGTGATGTGGTTTTGCTCCGCACCCAAGAAACAGGCGATTTTCTCATCCCTCGTTTTTCATCGGCAAGGGAAGAAGAGGTGCATCTGCTTTCTTTGGATGCCAAAGGCAAGGTGCTGGACTGTCGCAGAATCCACAAGGGTAGCGTGAACACTGTAGGTGTTTCCGTGCGCAAAGTGGTGGAAACAGCCCTCACTACAGGGGCATCGTCTGTGGTTTTAGCCCATAACCATCCCAGCGGATTGGCCCTGCCTTCGGAAGAGGATAAAGCCACCACCCGCTTAGTTCAGCAGGCGCTCAAACCCGTCTCTGTTACCTTGGCAGACCACATTATTGTGGCGGGAGAGGACTTTGTCTCCCTCCGTGATGACGGATTTTTCGATTAAAAAAGCACCACCCGTTTGGGTGGTGCTTTTCTATGTTCTTAAGCGCCTATGCGGGGGGATTTGACCCATGCCATGCCCGAAAAGGCATTTTCCTCCGTGATGGCATTTCGCTGGATTAAATCTTCCAGCAACAGCAGGTCTTTCGTCTGTTCCGTGCAAAATAGCGCGTAGTAGGAAAGATAGACCATACGCCCGCGGGTG
>JAGBIE010000024.1 GCA_017935145.1 Oscillospiraceae bacterium | reverse complement strand
GCGTTAAGATAAAAAATGAGTGATGCTCGGTCTTTCGACCTGGCATCACTCATTTTTCGTTGTTGATTACCAACCCCGTCTGACAGATGCCGTAAAATAGTTAAATTTTAGGTTTAACTGTTTTACGAACACCCATCATTCGAGCGGTGCTTTTGTTTGTAATTGAAATTTATATTTTTTTAGTCTATAGTTATTGTGAAAGAGGTGGGCATTGTGGCAGAAAAGAAAGAAAAAGGATATGTGAGCGATAATGCTCAACTGATGACTGAATGGAATTGGGAAAGGAATAATGAATTAAATTTCGACCCCAAAAGGTTAACTCTTGGTAGCCATACAAAAGCATGGTGGAAATGTGGGAATGGACATGAGTGGTCGGCAGAAGTATACAGCAGACGCAGCGGAAATGGATGTCCATACTGCGTGGGTAAAAAAGTTTTGAGAGGATACAATGACTTGCAGACGGTTAATCCGTCTTTAGCAAAAGAATGGAATCACAAAAGAAACAACGGGCTAACTCCTATGGATGTACCACCGCATAGCAACAAAAAAGTTTGGTGGAAATGTAGCAAAGGACACGAGTGGCAAGCGACAATAAATAATAGGGCTTACGGGCACGGATGCCCGTATTGCACGGGTCAAAAAGTATTAAAAGGCGAAAATGATTTGCAAACGGTTAATCCAACTTTAGCCGAAGAATGGAATCATAAAAGAAACAACGGGCTAACCCCTATGGATATAACGCCTCATAGCGGACAAAAAATATGGTGGAGGTGTAGTAAAGGACATGAATGGCGAGCAACCATAAATGACAGAAGCAGAGGCCGTGGATGTCCTATTTGTACTTCTGAGCGACATACTTCTTTCCCAGAATATGCGATTGTTTATTATCTGCAAGAATACGGCTTAGAGGTAATACATTCTTGTAAAGAAAAAGGATATGAATTAGACGTTTATATTCCATTTAAAAAAATCGCCATTGAATATGATGGCTATCTTTGGCACAGAGAAAAAGTAGAAAAAGACTTGGAGAAGAATCGCAAGTGTGAAAAAGACGGAATCAAGTTATACAGAATAAGAGAGGGATTGTTATCACTAAACAGTAGTTCCAGAGATTATGTTGTTCAACGAGATCAAAAAGATTTGTCTAAAATTCTCAAGGAAATTTTAAGTGATATCATTGGAAAGAGCGTTGATGTTGATTTAGAAAGAGACGCTATCGCTATTGATAATTTACGGGAATACACAGAGAAAAGAAATTCTCTTTTGCTTTCTAATCCAGAACTAGCGAATGAATGGAATTATACAAAAAACGGCAATATGAAGCCAGAACATTGTGCGGCGAATAGTAACAAGAAAGTATGGTGGAAGTGTAGCAAAGGGCACGAGTGGCAAGCAACAATAGCAGATAGAAATAGAGGAAAAGGATGCCCTTTTTGCTCAGGGCAGAAAGCATTAAAAGGCGAAAATGATTTGCAAACGGTTAATCCAACTTTGGCAAAAGAATGGAACTATGAAAAAAACAACAAATTAACCCCAATTGATGTGACGCCTAATAGTTCCAAAAGGGTATGGTGGAAATGCACCAAAGGGCACGAGTGGCAAGCAACAATAGCAGATAGAAATAGAGGAAAAGGATGCCCTTTTTGTTACGGTCGATATGCTGTCACAGGTGAAAACGATTTACAAACGGTTAATCCAACTTTGGTCAAAGACTGGAGTTATGAGAAAAATATTGGATTAACTCCAATAGATGTAAAACCTAATAGTAACAAGAAAGTATGGTGGAAGTGTAGCAAGGGGCATGAATGGCAAGCAAGGATAGCAGATAGAAATAGAGGTCGCGGTTGCCCTGTTTGCGCAAAAGAAAAAAGAAAATCGAGTTTATGATATATGATTTTTGTAAAAGGAGGAGCTCATGTTAGAAAAAATCACTAACGGAGTGGCAGCGATAATAAACGACACTAATATAAAAGAAATCAGCAAGAAAAGCGTGTTTGATTTTGTTAATATGGTAGTAAACAAAGATCCTTTCGCTTTAGTGGAGTCAGTTGATAATACAAAAAAACTTTTATGGCAAATTCCAAATGCAATATTTTGGGATAAGATGTATCGCTTTATGATTGGTACTTACTCAGATTATGAATGTCAAATAAAAATGTGCGAGAAGTTTCAAACTGACAATATAAAAGCTCGAGAATTTATAAAAAAACAAATACAAATAATTGAAAAGTTTGATTTCGATAGTAAAGTTATCTGGTTTTCAAATTTAACGCGCTCATTTTTATTGGAACTTATAAATGAACAAGATTATTTTAAACTCTCTTTTGCATTAAGAATGATTGCAGCAGAAGATATTGAATACATGAGAAGCCTTATTGATTTGAGAGATGTGAGTGAAAATAGTATTTTGAATTTGTTTTACCAACACTCATTAGTCACCAAACACACCCCCAATACTTGCGGTTCAATTAGTAGTCAATATAATATTTCAGAATTAGGCATAAAATTTGTTAAATATGGAATTGATTTTCAAAGCAAATAATGTAGATGCTTGATTCGGAGTTGCATCTAAACCTTCACGTGTCACAAACAAAAAAAGCACCGCTCACACGAGCGGTGCTTTTTTATATTACTTAATTGTCTTTTTCAATGTAGGCGGGAGCGGTGTTGATTTCGCGGATGGCATCGTACACTTCCTGCGGGAATTTCTTTTCCCGATCGTAGGTGTAAAGGCCGTTGGTTTCCTGCTCCACATCGGTCAGCTGGGTGTAGCAGAAACCGCAAATGCGGGCATGGTCCAAAAGCACCTTGGTGCAACCCACATAGCGCTTGGTGAAAGCGTCAAAGTCGGCCACCTGACCGCCGTAGCCCCAACCAGTGCCACCCCACTTGATGCCACCGTATTCGCTAATCCAGTAGGGCTGACCCTCGTAGACATTACGAGCCAGTTGCTCCTGATGGATGGGATTGTGGAATTTCTTGGGATCTTCCAGCATGGGAGCCAGTTTTTCCGCAAATTTCACAGGGTCGGCAGTATAGTCGTGGACATCAAACATGTCCGTCTTAAAGTGGACACCACCAGAGGCATCGATGACGGGACGGGTGGGGTCCAGACGCTTGGTGACATCGTAGATGGTTTCTTGATTGCAGGCATCCAAAGAAGGCATCCAGTAACTTTCGTTATTGATGCACCAGCCGATGATAGCGGGGTGGTTAAAGTCCCGCTCCATGGTTTCCATCCACTCGGGGAGGAAATCGGGCACGCCGTTGCCGTTAAACTGGTCGTTATTGTTGGCATATTCGCCCCAGACCACATAGCCCAATTTGTCCGCATAGTACAAGGTGCGCTCTTCAAAGACGCGCTCGTGGAGACGGGCGCCGTTGAATCCCAAGGACATGGAAAGTTCAATATCCCGCTTGAGGTATTCATCGGAGGGATAGGTGTAAATGCCATCGGGGTTGAAACCTTGGTCGAGAATTAAGCGCATGAAGAAGGGGCGACCGTTGAGGTACAGAGCATCGGGCTTAATTTCCACAGTGCGCATGCCAAAGTAGCAGGAGAGTTTATCTTCGCCCATGGTAATGGTGAGGTCATAGAGGTTGGGCTGACCCACATCCCACAATTTTAGTTCATCCAATTTCATCACAACGGAAGCAAGACCGCAGGAGATTTTAGTGGATGCTTTACCCACCACCTTGCCACCGAAGGAGGCTTCCAAGGTAATATCCGTGCCATTGGAGGCTACGGCAGTCACATCGATTCTCACAGAGGAGTCATGGACATTGGGATAGACCTTGTAGCCCTTCACATATTCCATGGGGACAAATTCCATCCACACCGTCTGCCAAATGCCCGTGGTGCGGGAATAGTCGCACATTTTGGAGTAGTAGGGGCGGGACTGCTTGCCGTGGGGCTGACGACCGCTACGGGGCTCGTCCTTTGCCCACAGAGAAAGGGTGTTTTCACCCTCCTGCACGAGGGAGGTAATATCGAAGGAGAAGGAGGAGTAGCCACCCTTATGGCTACCAGCCAGCTGGTCATTGACCCAAACCTTTGCCTCATAGTCCACAGCGCCAAAGTGCAAAATCACCCGCTTGCCCTCCGCTTCCTTGGGCAGGGTAAACTTGCGGGAATAGAGCACGGCGGACATGAAATCTTTATACTCGATGCCGGAAAGTTTGCTTTCAGGGCAGAAGGGAACATTGATTTTCTTCACATCGCCAGTGTAGAAATTCTCCGTGAGGTACATTTTCCTCTCTTCGCCCGTTGCGCCAAAGTCAAACTGGAAATCCCACACACCGTTGAGATTTGTCCAGTTATCACGCACCATTTGGGGGCGGGGATAATCGTTGCGGAGAAGGTCAATTTTCGCCATGGTTCATCGCTCCTTTTTTGGGCTTTTCTTACTCTTTAAAGATATAAGATTTCCCTCTTTCTGTCAAGCAAAGTACCCCTCTTTCCAAAAGAAAGTTTTTGTGCTATACTCGTAAAAAACAAAAGGAGGGGCTTTTATATGCACTGGCTTTCTCGCATGGAACTGCTTTTTGGGGCGGATGCCATGGAAAAACTCAAAAATTGCCGTGTTGCCGTGTTCGGCTTGGGCGGTGTGGGCGGTCATTTGGCAGAAGCCCTTGCCCGCAGTGGCGTGGGGCATTTGGACCTCATTGACCATGACACTGTGGCAGAAACCAACCTCAATCGGCAGGCGGTGGCACTGCAAAGCACCTTGGGCATGGAAAAGGTGGAGGCTATGAAAAAGCGCATTTTGGACATTAATCCCCAGTGCCAAGTCACCCTCCATCCTGTGTTCTACACCCCTGAAACAGCGCACCTGTTCGATTTTTCCCAGTATGATTATATTGCCGATGCCATCGATACGGTGGCGGGAAAAATTCAGTTAGTGGAAGCATCTGCAAAGGCAAATGTTCCCATGATTTCCGCCATGGGCGCGGGAAATAAGTTAGACCCCACGGCATTTCGCGTGGCAGACATCTCCAAGACCAAAGGCTGTCCCTTGGCGCGGGTCATGCGGATAGAACTGAGAAAACGGGGTATCAATCACCTGAAAGTGGTCTACTCGGAAGAAGCGCCCCGCACCCCCGCCTCTACAGAAGAACAAAGCGGAAAACGGCAGACCCCTGGTTCTACCGCCTTTGTGCCTCCCGTAGTGGGGCTGATTATGGCGGGAGAAATGGTAAAAGATTTGACAGGTATTCGATAAAAAAAGGACTTGCGGTCTTCCGCAAGTCCTTTTTCCTTATACAAATTCTGCGTTAAAACACTCGGTTTCGAGGAATTCCCACAGTTCTGTGAGGGTCTCCTGTTCTGCCATGCGCTTATCCATCATCAGCGCCACCTTATCAGGCAGGCGGATAATGAGCAGGTTTTCCGTTTCGATGATTTTCTCCACCTCATCATACTTGCCCCGCAGTTCTGCGCCTGTGGTTTCGTTCTTGGCGGTGAAGAAGGTGTTGTAGAATTTGAGGGTGGTTTTCACCGTAGTGCCAAAATTCTTTTCGTTACTTTGGATGGTCTTTTTGGCGGATTTACGGGCGGGATGATTGCGGGAAATCATGAAAAACAGCCACCAAAACACACCGCAGAAAATGCAAAAAGAACTGGCAATAAATGCGCCCAATACCACCAGCGCCGCACCAATCAGGCTCAAAATAAAGCACAGACGGGCGGTGCGCTTGTGGAGCACCTTTTGCATTTCCAAAAGATTTTTCTTGGTGTATTCCGATGTTACTGTCACGGGAAAGGTCATAGGTTTCGTCCTCCTTGGAGTGTCTATGGTTATTATACATCATTTTTCCAAAATAGCAATCCACCCTTGCCAAAGAAGGGCGGTGAGGTTACAATAAAGACATCCCTAAGAAAGGAGATGCCCTATGAAACTCCTCATGCATATTTGTTGCGCCCCTTGCGCCAACGCGCCCATCGATATGCTCCGCACACGGGGCGTGGAGGTGACGGGTTTTTGGTATAACCCCAATATTCACCCCTTTACGGAGTACCGCGCACGGCGAAATTGCCTCACGGACTACGCCAAAGAGATTTCCTTGCCCCTTGTGATGAAAGACGAATATGGTCTTCGCCCCTTCTGCCGAGAAGTGGTGGAGGATATTGAAAATCGGTGCGTTAAGTGCTATGAAATGCGCCTCATGGAAACGGCAAAAACCGCCAAAGAGCAGGGTTTTGACGCCTTTACCTCTTCTCTCTTCATCTCTCCCTACCAAAATTTTGAACTCATGCGAGAGGTGGCAAAAAAGGCGGAGGACACCTATGAAATCCGCTTTTTGGACGAGGATTTCCGCCCCCTGTTCCGCCAGGGGCAGGACCGCGCCCACGAATTGGGCTTTTATATGCAAAAATACTGCGGTTGCATCTTCTCCGAACAAGAGCGCTACCAAAAATCCAATAAGATTATTCCGTAAACAAAAAAGCACCACCCAAGGGGGTGGTGCTTTTTGTTATTTCTTAGTACATGCCGCCCATGTCGGGTGCAGCGGGCATGGGTGCAGGAGGCTCGGGTTTGTCTGCCACCAAGGATTCGGTGGTCAGAACGCAGGAGCAGATGGAAGCGGCGTTTTCCAGAGCAGAGCGGGTCACCTTGGTGGGGTCCACAATGCCCTGTGCCACCATATCGCAGAAGGTTTCCGTATAGGCATCGTAGCCGTAGCCAACCTTCTTGGCGGTGCGGATTTTTTCGTAAATCACAGAGCCGTCCACGCCAGCATTTTCTGCAATCTGACGGATGGGAGCCTGCAAAGCCTTGGCGATAATCATGGCGCCGGTCTTTTCATCGCCAGAGAGTTTGGCGACCAGTTTTTCCACAGCGGGGATGGCGTTGCAGAATGCAGTACCGCCACCTGCCACAATGCCTTCTTCCACCGCAGCGCGGGTGGCATTGAGGGCGTCTTCGATGCGCAGTTTCTGTTCCTTCATGGCAACCTCGGTCTGAGCGCCAACCTTAATGACAGCCACGCCACCAGAGAGTTTGGCAAGGCGTTCCTGCAATTTTTCACGGTCATAGTCAGAGGTGGTCACCTTGATGGAGGACTTAATTTCACCAATGCGGGCAGCGATAGCTTCGGGTGCGCCTTCGCCATCGACAATAACAGTGTTGTCCTTGCCAACCTTAATCTGACGGGCGCGACCCAAATCGCTCAGCTGGGTGTTCTGCAGTTCCATGTTCAGTTCGCTGGAAATCACATTACCGCCAGTGAGGATGGCAATATCCTTGAGCATTTCCTTGCGGCGATCGCCAAAACCAGGAGCCTTGACGCAGACGCAGGTGAAGTTGCCACGGAGACGGTTGACCAGCAGAGTTGCCAGGGCATCACCTTCCACATCTTCTGCGATGATGACCAGTTTTTTACCAGCCTTGACCAGCTGTTCCAGAATGGGCAGAATTTCCTGAATGACGGAAATCTTGCGGTCGGTGATGAGGATATAGGGCTCGTCAATGACGGCTTCCATCTTGTCCGTATCGGTAACCATGTAGGGAGAGATGTAGCCACGGTCAAACTGCAT
>JAGBIE010000023.1 GCA_017935145.1 Oscillospiraceae bacterium | reverse complement strand
TGGCCCTACCCAGATATCCAAACGACTGGAGAAAGAACAGATCCCGACACCAGCCTATTATTACTACCAAAAGTACGGTGTCGCACTGACAGGCTTGAATCTGGCTGAGCCGTACAAGTGGTCGGATACCACCGTCGGAAATATTCTGGAGGATGAAACCTATCTCGGTCATACCGTCAATCTGAAATCCACCACGATGTCTTTTAAGAACAAAAAGCGCATCGAGCGACCCGAGTCGGAGCAGCTTCGCTTCGAAAACACGCACGAAGCTTTGGTGGACAAGCAGACGTGGGATATCGTTCGAGATGTCAGAAAACACAAGCGGCGCAGGGCAAACTTCGCAGAGCAGAATATCTTCTCCGGTTTGGTGTACTGTATGGACTGCGGCGGTACCATGGTGCTACACAGAGCTCATACCATGGATGCCGTAAAGAACAACTTCATGTGCTCCACCTACAAGAAGAAGGGCAAAGACACCTGCTCCGGTCACTACATTCGAGAGAAAGAACTGGCACAAATTCTGTTGGACGATATCCGCCGCATCACACACTTTGCCCGTCAGAATGAGATGCGATTTGCTGCCTACATCGGTATCAAGCTTGGGAAAGAGGCGCAGCGGGAGATCACGGCACTTCAAAAGAAGGTCGACACCATGACTAAGCGCCAGTCTGAACTCTCCGCCTTGTTCAAACGACTGTATGAGGACAGCGTTCTTGGACGTATCCCCGACGAACAGTACAGGATACTTTCTGCTGAGTACATTGCGGAGCAGAAATCTATTCAGGAGGAACTGCCCGAGGCACAGGCCAGACTGACAGAACTGAAAGATTCCGAAGGCAATGCCCTACGGTTCATAGAGAACGCCCGTAAATACACGGAGATAACGGAACTGACCTCTGAGATCCTACACACCTTCATTCAGCGGGTCGAGGTTGGAGAGCGTGCAGAGCGTTATTCCAGAACAGCGCCGCAGGAAATCCGTATTTATTACAGAGACATCGGCATCGTGGACGATATCCCCGAAACGATGGATATTTCGGAGCTCTATGAGGAATATCCCGATGATGTGGCATAAAAAGAACAGGACGGCTGTGCGGTAACACAGTCGTCCTGCAGGAAAACAATATTAACTTTTATGATGGTTCAAAATGTTTCCCTATGAAACGCTGGGGAAAGCACGGGGGATTTTGTTACATCGTTACAGGTCAATATTGCGGGAATCAAAGGTGGAAGTGGGCAGAATATCCGCAAGGGCAACCAAGTACGGGTCAAAGCCATGGAAGACAGGCACCATCTTGTCAGACACAGGACTTTCAGGCTGGGATACATCCACGGTCATCAGCACTTCTGTGCCCGTTTCCTCTGCCTGCAGAAGCACACTGCCACCATGACGGCGGGCAACGGCTTGCACCAGCGCAAGACCCATGCCAGCGCCCTGACGGGAATCCAAATGCTCAGGATGTTCGTAACGGCAAAATGCCGAGGGCAGCACATCCTCCTCCATAACTCCCGCGCTCTGCACGGAGATGCGCATGGTCTTGCCAAGGGATGTGACCGTAAGGCGAATCTCGCTCCCCTTGGGGGAGAATTTTGCGGCATTGGATAAGAGATGAAGCATGGCCGTCTGCACTTCCAAAGTGTCCAAAGTGCCGTTTTTCAGTTTATCGGGTCCTGTATAGATCAGGGGATAGCCAGCATCCGCCAAAACATCCTTGGCATAGCGGGCAAAATCATCAAAAAAGGCTTTGAGCGCCACCTTTTCCCGATGCGCCACACTATCTTCCCGACAGATGCGGAAGAAATCACCCATGACATTGGATGCCCGCATGAGACGGAACAGGGCATGACACATGGTGGCAGTGAGGCCTTGCAGATGTTCATCTTCCTGCTCTTCCAGCATGGGAAACAGTTCACTGCCTGCGTGAATGAGTTCTTCTAGTGCGGGGGTCATGCTCCGCACCGCGGCTAAAGTGGGGGCAGTGGGGGAAAACTGTTCTTGCTTTGCCAAGAAGCACAGGTGACCATCTTCCCAAGACTGCAAAGTGGCAGTGTAGCGTGTTTCGCCCCAATGGCAGGGGAGGCTGACTTTTTCACTGCCCTTGGGCAGGATGACATCGCCCAAAAGTCCATCGGCAGAGACACCCTCCGCTAAGAAGATGGCTTTGCAGGCGCTGTTGCACATTGTCACCACGCCGTTTTGCAAAAAGCAAACGGGCTGAACCAAGTTATTCAGCGTGGCAAACAGAGTCTCCATGTTTTGTGCCATGAACCTTAACCTCCCAAAATAGCATGCGGCAAAGAAAGAGAAATATGCCGCAAAAGAAACGCAAAAAAATACATAATTCGCCATTTCCAGTATATCCCACAGAAAAAGAAATTGCAAGTGCCTGCCTGCGATTGCACTTCGTGCCAAAATATGCTACACTGAGAGAAACTAACAAGAACGGGAGCGTTTACCATGGCTGAACGGGTCACAGAACTCACCTTACAAGAATTTGAAGCGTTTGTCCAATCCCATCCCAAGGGCAACTTTGCCCAGAGTTACCTCTGGGGCAAGCAGAAACCCATGTGGAAATGGGAGGGACTTTTATCCCGTGGGGAGGATGGCAAAATTAAGGGCGCTATGAGCGTTCTCATCCGCAAAATGCCCCCCTTTGGCAAATATCTCATGTATTCCTGCCGTGGTCCCGTGTGCGATTTGGATGACAAGGACACCCTCTATGCCCTGTTGGATGGGTGCAAAACCCTCGCCAAGGAATATGGTGCCTATTGTCTCAAAATGGACCCCGATGTACCCTCCTCCAACAAAGATTTTGCAAAACTTCTCACGGATTACGGATTCCGTCTCAAACAAGGTGGCAAGAATTTTGAAGCCATCCAACCCCAGTATGTCTTCCGCCTGAATGTGGAGGGCAAAACGGAAGAAGAAATTTTTGCAAATTTCCACCAAAAGTGGCGCTACAATGTGCGTGTGGCGCAGAAAAAGGGCGTGGAGGTTAAAATCTGCGGTCAGGAGCAAATTGAAAACTTTGCGGATTTGATGCTCACCACAGGCGTGCGGGATGGCTTTGTCACCCGCAAGGCAGACTATTTTGCCGATATGCTCAAAAACTTGGGCGAGCATGCACGGCTGTATATGGCGTTTCATGAAGATAAGCCCATCGCAGGCACTTTGGCCATCCACTACGGGGACAAGGTGTGGTATCTCTATGGCGCATCGTCCAACGAACAGCGCAATCTCATGCCCAACTACCTGCTCCAATGGTCCATGATTCAGTGGGCGGTGGAAACTGGTTGCCGTGTGTATGATTTCCGTGGTGTCAGTGGCGATGTGGATGAAAATAATCCCCTGTATGGTCTCTTCCGCTTTAAGCAGGGCTTCGGGGGCGATTTCACCGAATTTGTGGGCGAGATGGACTATGTGATTTCTCCCGCCGTCTATCATCTGACGGAAAAAGCCACCGCCGTGTTTAAGGAACTGCGCCGTGTGGCATATTTAGTGAAAAACCGCAACAAGAAATAAAGGAGGGTTTTCTATGCGTGCCTATGTGGTCTCCACAGAGGATATCTTAAGCAACTTAGTAGAAATCCGCAAAAAGGCGGACTCTGCCACAGTCATTGCCGTGCTCAAAGGCGATGGCTACGGATTGGGACTCACCACCATGGCAAAACTCTGCCGTGGTGCGGGCATTCACCACTTTGCCGTCACCGAGGTAAAGGATGTCCGCCGTCTGCGCTTGGATGGGGAAGAGGGGGACGAAATTCTCCTGCTTCGCCCCACCCGCAATCCCGATGAAATCCGCACCCTGTTGGATGAAGATGCCATCTTTACTGTCGCATCTCAAAAGGATGCCGTTGCCCTTTCGGGGGTGGCAAGAGATATGGGCGCACTGGCAAAAGTGCACTTAAAAATCGATACGGGTATGGGTCGCTACGGCTTCTTAGAAGAGGAACTGGATGAAATCCTCTCCTGCTATGCCTATTTGGACTGCCTGTCCATCTGTGGTATCTACACCCATTTCCATTCCGCTTTCTGTAATAAAAAAGCCACCCGTCTGCAGGCAGAATCCTTCCTGCGGGTGGTGGAGGGCATTCGCGAAAAAGGCTACAATGTGGGCATGGTTCACGCCTGCAACTCTTCCGCCCTACTGCGTCATCCCGAGTATATCTTCGATGCTGTGCGTGTTGGCTCTGCCATCTTGGGACGGCTGAATTTCCGCACCAATCTCAAAAAAGTGGGCGTTTGCCAAGTGAGCGTAGATGAAATCCGCTGGCTACCCCAAGGACACACCACAGGCTACGGCGGTGCGTGGAAAGCCAAGCGCTCCACCCGCGTGGCAGTGCTTCCCGTGGGCTGGTATCACGGCTACACCACCACCTATGGTGACGATGTCTGCCGTTTCCGCGATAGCCTGCGCAAAGTCCTTTCGGGGATAAAAGAGATGGTTTTCCCCCGCAAACTCTATGTGACCATCCGCGGGGAAAAGTGCCGTGTCTTAGGTCATGTGGGCATGCTCCACACAGTGGTGGATGTCACCGACAAGCGAGTCTTTGAGGGGGATACCGCCACAGTGGAAATAAACCCCACCCGCATCCGTGGCATGGAAATTAGATTCGAATAATCCCGCCGTGCAATAGACTGCCAAATGAGAATTTGACAAAGGAGTGTGATTGTATGAAAAAGCAACTGCAAGGTATAGCACTAATCTTAGTTAGCATTCTCTTAATGCTTGGTTTTGGAAATGCACCGTTTTTTGATTTAAGCTTTAGATGGTCTTTGATTTTTGGCATCGTTGGTATCGTAGGTGCTGTAATGACTTTCTTGCCAGACAAGAAGTAAGCCAATTCGTAAAAAAAGAACCTGCGGGTTACCGCAGGTTCTTTTTTTATCTCTTTTTGGATAGGGGGGTGGATTTCTGCTGGGCTTCCAACAGTTCCACCAAAATGGCGTTGGACACCAAAAATCCCTTGGGGGTTAAGCGCCAGCGGTCGTTTTCAATCACCGCAAGACCTTGCTTTTCGTACTTCATAAAGAGTTTCTCCAAAGGGGCAAAGGGGAGCAAAAATGCTTTCATATACTCATCCTTGCCCACGCCCTCCGTGGTGCGTAGACGGAGCATCACATACTCGCCCGCCCGTTCCCGCAGGGGGATGGTTTCGCACTCGCTGAGGACAACCCCACCAGTCTCAATGCCGTGGATATAACCCTCCAAATCCCGCGCGATGGTAAATCTCTTTCCCGCAAAGTTGCTGGCGGCGGTAGGACCAAAACTGAGATATTCATCGCCATTCCAGTACTTTAGGTTATGTCGGCAGGCAAAGCCACTGCGGGCAAAATTGGAAATCTCGTACTGATGGAGTCCCGCGTTCTGCAAAATGTCCACCGCGGAAAGATACATATCCGCCTGCTTGTCATCGTCAGGCAGACCTGCCACATCCTTGTAGCCCCACAGGGGAGTGCCTTCTTCCACTTTCAGACCGTAGCAGGAAATGTGCTCCGGCTCTAAGTCCAGCACATTCTTCACGGTGTTTTCCCAGCCCTCCATGGTCTGGTTGGGAAGTCCGTACATGAGATCCACGGACAGATTTTCAAAACCCGCCCGCCGTGCCGCGGCAACGGCATATTTGGCCTGCTCATAGTTGTGAGGACGGCCTAATTTCTTGAGCATCAAATCGTCATCGGACTGCACACCGAGGGAAATGCGGTTAAAGCCCGCCTTGCGGAGTTTTGTCAAATCCCGCAGAGATACAGAGTCGGGATTGGCCTCCAAACTGACCTCTGCGGACTTGTCCACATAGAATCGGCGCTTTATCTCTGCGTAAATCCGCTCCAAACCCTCCGCACCGAAGAAACTGGGCGTGCCACCGCCAAAATAGACGCTGTCCACCACATAATCTTCCGCCATGGGGGCGCATTCCTTCATGTGGGCGCAGACGGCGGAGAGGTATTTGCCCATAAACTCCTTGTTTTTCGCACCCGATAGGGAATAAAAATCGCAATATTCGCACTTACTGCGACAGAAGGGGATATGCACATAAATGCCAAGATTTTTCAAGGTTTTCACCCCTTAATCGTCTAATTTCAGCACTGCCATAAAGGCCTCGGAAGGCACAGAAACAGAGCCAAAGGAGCGCATGCGCTTTTTGCCCTCTTTCTGCTTTTCCAGCAGTTTCTTCTTACGGGTAATATCACCGCCGTAGCACTTAGCAAGGACATCTTTGCGGAATGCCTTAATGGTCTCACGGGCAATAATCTTGCCACCGATGGCCGCCTGCACGGGAATTTCGAACATCTGGCGGGGGATATGCTCCTTGAGCCGTTCGCAAATCTTTCTGGCGCGGGCATAGGCACTTTCCGAGAAGATGATAAAGGACAGGGCATCAATGACTTCGCCATTGAGCAAAATGTCCAGTTTCACCAGTTTGCTGGGGCGGTAGCCAATGAGTTCGTAGTCTAAGGATGCATAGCCACGGGTCTTGGATTTGAGAGAATCGAAGAAATCGTAGATGATTTCGTTGAGAGGCATGTGGTAATGGAGTTCCACGCGGGTGGTGTCCAAATAACTCATGTCCTTAAACTCCCCACGACGGCTTTGGCACAGTTCCATAATGCTACCCACATATTCTTGGGGCGCAATGATGCTGGCTTTCACAAAAGGCTCTTCCGAGTGCTCAATTTCCGCAGGGTCGGGATAGTTCAGAGGGGTGTAGACCTCCAACTGCGTGCCATCGGTCTTGTAAATGTGGTAGACAACGTTGGGCGCGGTGGTGATAAGGTCCAGATTATACTCCCGCTCCAAGCGCTCCATAATCACTTCCATGTGCAGTAGTCCCAAGAAACCGCAACGGAAACCAAAGCCCAAAGCGATGGAACTTTCCTGCACATAACTCATGGATGCATCGTTTAACTGGAGTTTTTCTAGGGCATCCCGCAAATCGCCGTATTTACTGCCATCAGCGGGATAAATGCCCGAAAAGACCATGGGCTGTACGGTTTTGTAGCCAGGCAGAGGCTCAGAAGTAGGATTCTCCGCCCCTGTGATGGTGTCACCCACGCGGGTGTCGGACACGGTTTTGATGGAAGCGGTTAAATAGCCCACTTCGCCAGCACCCAAGGATTCCGCGGGCACCATGCCCGTGGGGGAGAGGTAGCCACACTCCACCACCTTGTAGGTAGCGCCGGTTGCCATCATTTTAATGTCCATGCCCGCTCTCACTGTGCCGTTTTTCACCCGCAGATACACCACCACGCCCCGATAGGAGTCGTACTGGCTGTCAAAAATCAGCGCTTGCAGGGGTGCTTCTCGGTCGCCTGTGGGAGGGGGTACATCCCGCACTACCATTTCTAGTACACTGTGGATGTTAATGCCGTTTTTGGCGGAAATTTCAGGGGCGTCCATGGCGGGAATGCCAATGACATCCTCCACCTCCTGCTTTACCTCTTGAGGACGGGCGGCAGGCAGGTCAATTTTGTTCACCACAGGCAGAACTTCCAAGCCCGCATCAATGGCAAGGTAGGTATTCGCCAAGGTCTGGGCTTCAATGCCTTGAGAGGCATCCACCACCAAAATAGCGCCTTCGCAGGCGGTGAGGGAGCGGGAAACCTCGTAGTTAAAGTCCACATGACCCGGGGTGTCAATAAGATTCAGGACATAATTTTCCCCATCATCGGCAGTGTAGTTCAGCCGTACGGCACGGGCTTTGATGGTAATGCCACGCTCCCGCTCCAAGTCCATGGAGTCTAAGATTTGGTCCTCCATCTCACGGGGGTCGATGGTGTTGCACTCTTCCAAAAGGCGGTCTGCCAAGGTGGATTTACCATGGTCAATGTGCGCCACAATGGAAAAATTGCGAATTTTGGAAAGGTCGGTCATAAAAGTTCCTCCGAACGGAAATTGAGAATTTACTGGGGTGTACTCTCCTGCCCTTGAGAGGGGAGCGCTGTCTTGTCACGGAAATACACATCCAGCATGGCGCGGGCAATCTGCCCCAAGTTACCGCCCTGCGCGCCTTTTTCCACATAGATGGCAATGGCGATTTGGGGGTCATGGGCAGGAGCAAAGCAGATAAAGGAGGCATTGTCGCTACCGCCACTGCCGTGCTGTGCCGTGCCAGTTTTACCCGCCACTAAAACGGGATAATTTTTCAGGTAAGTGCTGGCAGTACCTTCGTTGGCTGCTAAAATCATGCCATCCAACACCGCCTGTTTCGCTGCATGGGAGATGGGGTAGGATGCTAAAACCTCAGGGGTGTGAGTGTAGAGAAGTTCCGTACCGTCCCAGGAAATACGGCTGTGGAGTAGCGTGGTCTTCATCCGCTGGCCACCGCTGGCAAGGGTGGCGCAGTAGGCTGCCATCTGCAGGGGGGTAAAGGCGTTGTCGCTCTGGCCGATGGAGGCCTGCAAAGTGTCCGCCCCGTACCAATTTTCCGAATCCGTGCCTGCATAGAGGAACTTTCGGGTTTCGGGATTGGCGCGAGTGCCGCGCTCTTCGTAAATTTCCACGCCCGTCTTTTCACCCAAGCCCAAGCCTGCCGCTACCTTATCCAAGGCGGTAATGCCCGCCTCGCGACCCACTTCGTAGAAATAGTAGTTGCAGGAGCAGGAGATGGCTTCCATCAAATCGATGGTGCCGTGGGTGGTGCGGGAGGAGGTCCAAATATGGCAGTTACAGGTGTAGCCTTGGTCTGCATAATAGGTGTAAACGCCCTTGTCGGTGATTTCCCGATGGGGGCTTGCGCCATCTTCGTCTATGGCGGCGATGGAGGTGACCATCTTATAGATAGAACCAGGCTGATAGGGCATGGTCATGGCGCGGTTGAGCAGAGGATTTTCCTTGTCCGCCAAAAGGTCGTTGTAATCCCGATTCATGGTGGCAAGGTCAAAGGTGGGATAGTTGGCGGCTGCCAACACTTCGCCTGTTTTAATCTCAATGGCAACGGCAGCGCCACCTACGGCATCCTTGCCCTCTTTTTTTGTGCCAGTGCCGTTTTCCCGCAGGTCTAAGATGACCTTTTCCAAGGTTTCTTCTGCGGCAATCTGCATGTCTAAGTCAATGGTGAGAGATACATCCTGCCCCGCTACGGGCTCTTTCACATAGTAGGTCTCCACCACTTGACCATGCTCGTCCACCACCGTGGTTTGGATGCCACCTGTGCCTCTTAAATATTCCTCAAAGGCGCGTTCCACACCATCCTTGCCCACAAGGGCATCCATGGTGTAGCCTTGGGATTTATAACTATCCCATTCTTCGGCAAAAATCGGACCGATGAAGCCCAAAATATGCGCCGCCGCCGTGGTTTCATAAGTGCGGATGGTGGTGGCTTCTGCCGAAACACCCGCAATGCCCTTTTCCAGCACAGCCGCCAATACATCTGTGGAAACATCGGCACAGAGGATGTAGTTACTCAGCCCCGCGCAGTAGCGCAGGTCCAGTTCGTAGCGCACACCGATGACACGGCGGGCTAAATCGTCATCCCACTCTTCGGGAATGCGGTAGAGTTCCTTCATCCGTTGCAGAAGGTTTTTGGCAGACATTTCCGCATCCCAGTTTTTCCAATCCAAATAGGTGGAAAGATGGCTTTTTTGGGTGTAGGTAGGATTCTCCAAATAGGCGTAGGGCTTGTCCATGGTGATGGGCAAGGTGTCTATTGTGCCTTGGGAGAGGGAATCGCAGAGTTCTAAAAGTTCCTGAATCTGCACATTTGCCCCCTTGCCACTGAAAAAGGCAAGGTTTGCGATGGTGAGATTGTAAGACGCACGGCTGGATACCATCACCTTGCCGTTGCGGTCTAAAATATCGCCACGGGCGGCAGGTACAGGCACTTGGTAAGCAATGTTCGTACCCCGATTCAGCGCGCCAAAATTCCCCTCTTCCTGCTGGAGTTTTAGTAGGCGGAATAAAAACACCGCCACCACCAGAAAGACAATCAAAAACAGCGCCGTAAAACGCTTGGATGTGATTCTATCCACGATTTTGACCCACCTTTCCTATCTGCATGCACAGCCACGCGATACCGCAGGCAAAGGGGAGCGCCAAAAGACACTGAATGAGCATGGGCAGAAGACTTTTTAGGGTGAGTTCCTGCAAATAAATCCGCACCAAATAGGGCAGAAGCAGGCAGAAAAACAAACTGGCAAGATTCGTCACCGCCACCGCCCACCAGCGGTGGTTCAGTAGCGTGCGGAAAAGGTAGCCCACCACAATGGCAAGCACCGTCATGGATAGAATGAAACTACCGCCATCGGTAGCCCCACTCAGCGCCCAAAAGGTGGCAGAGATGAGAGCAAACAGACCCCCGTTTTCCGCCCCTTCTTCCGCCGCCACAGCGGCAGTCACCAAGGGACACAGACAGAAGCCCGCGCCCAAAAGTTGCACGCGACCTAAAATGCTGTCTTGCAATAGAATGGTAAACAGGAACAACAGGGCGTACAGCGCCCATTTCATGGCATTTTGATATCTTGCAGGCATCTTACGCCCTCCTTTCCCAAAAATGTCAAATTCTTACGATTCGTCTCGCACGATGATGAACACCTGTTCCAGTGTGCCCATTTCCAGTTCCGTGTCCAGCACAGCGTACTTGGAAATGCCCGTCTCATCCAAGGCGGAAGAACGGATGGTGCCCAACAGAAGTCCACGGGGGAACAGTTCTCCGCCGGTGGTGACCACTCGGTCACCCTTAATAAAGGATGCCCCTTGGGGCAGATACCGCATTTGCAGTTCTTCCTGTCCCGCATCGGTGCGCACCGTCTGCACCACACCGGAATAGCCGGAGGATGCCACCTGCGCGCTCACTTGCAGAGAAATATCCCCAATGGTGGAGATGGTTGCCCAATTGACCCCGCACTGGGTGATAAGACCCACCACCTGCCCTGTGGAGGTGATGGCGCACATGCCCTCTTGTAGGCCGTGGGCAGTGCCTTTATCGATGGTAATCCGCTCTTCCCACACGCTGTTATCCCAGCCGATGACATAGGCGGATTCATAGGAAAACTCTTCCGCTTCCTGTTCCAAGCCCAAAAGTTCCCGCAGACGGAGATTCTCTCTGCGATAACTCTCTGCAGCATCAATGGCGGCGTTTTGCCGTGCCACTTCCTGCTTTAATGCTTCGTTTTCCGCCTTAAGTTTCTGGAAACGGAACATATAGTCATAAATTTCCTCCGCACTGCGGTCCACCCAGCTGAGGGCGCTACGGAAGGGGGTGAGAAGGGTGTTTACGGCATTTTCGCCCAAGCCTGTGCCAGCCCCTTGACGCAACGCAGCGGTCAAGGTGAAAATGGCAGCCAAAACTCCCGCCACAATCAAAAGGTTGCGGATTTTTTTGTTCCAAAATCGTTTCATGGCTTATCCTTTCTCGCCCAGTACTTCCACATGGAAATGGCGAAGCACACGGCTTAATCTGCAAATGGGAAGCCCCATCACATTAAAATAGTCACCCTCCAAGGCGGAAACGAACATGCCCGCTTTGCCTTGCACGCCATAACTGCCTGCTTTGTCCATAGGGTCGCCTGTTTTCACATAGGCAGAAATTTCGTTTTCGCTCAGGTCGCGGAAGGTCACCTTGGTGATTTCCGTAAAGGTCTCGGCATGGCTTTCATCCCGCACTGTTACCCCCGTCATCACCTCATGGGTGCGGGAGGAGAGTCGGCGAAGCATCTTTTTGGCTTCTTCTTCCGTGTGGGGTTTCCCCAACACCTCTCCATCGATGACCACCACCGTGTCCGCGGCGATAACAACATCCTCTTTCCCGCAGGGAACTGCCATGGCTTTTCGGCAGGAGAGGTCACCTACAGCATCACAAACAGGGATGGAGGATTCCATATATTCATCAATGTCCGCCACAGAGATGGAAAAGGTGAGACCCATCTGACTGAGCAGTTCCTTACGGCGGGGGGATTTGGATGCCAAAATGATTGCCATATATGTTCCTTCCTTATTCTACGCCACGCAGATACAGCCCACGGGTATATTCCGTGCCATCCAAGGGTGCGCAGGAGAGATACTGACCCAAGACCCTGTCCACATCGTGGGCGGTCTCGGTGGTAAATTGCAGGCGCACCGCCCACAAATCCAAGGGCGCGAGTTCACGCCGTTTATCTAAAAGGTAGAGTTTTTTGCCGTTGTAAATCACCGTACGGCAAGTGCCGGGGTCGGGGAGGAGCGGGAACTCTTCCCCCTTGCGGTCCACCAGTTTCTGCCCTGCGCTTTGGCAGTTGCAGACCCCTGCGCGATTTTTGATGATGCAGTTTTCCGTGAGCATCAGGGGAAGCCGACCATAAATGAGTATCTCGCAGTTCAGGGGCTTTTTCAGGTCACGGATTTGGGACAAAGTCGCCTCAAAAGATAAGGTGCAGGACTCCAAACCCTCCATCTTCCAGTGGCTGAGAGATGCAGAGGAAAACACATTGAGCCCAAAATCTCCACGCACCGTAAAGCCCAATCGGCGGAGCATCTCCACATGACCCGCATTGCCTGCCAAGGCGGTGCGGATGCCATGGGAATGGAGGAATTTCAGTTTCCGCTCCACCTCATATAAATCTTTGTCCGTCAAGACTCTGGGAAGCACGGGACAAAGTTCCGTGCCCGCAGGCATCACATGCAGAGCTTCCGGATGAGAAGATAGTTCCCACAAGGGCACATACAGCACCGCAGGGGAGAGGGAGAGGAGTTTTTCCGTCAGTTGGGAGAATTTCTGTATGGATACATTCAGCCGAGGTGTTTGGGATTGGGGAATATGTTCCAAAGGAGGCAGAGGAGCATAGAGAGGCTCATCGGGCTTTCTGCCACGGAGCATGGTCAGTTCTGCCAACACCTCACGCCGCAGGCGGTTGAGTTCCGCCGCAGATACACTGAGCCCTTCACTGACGGAAAGACGGCACTGACGCATGATGTATGGCGTACCGCCTGTTTTACCCAAACGCTCTTCCACCTCTTCCGCGGTGATGGAGCGGGTGTGGGCTTCTTCCGCCACTGCCCCTTGGGCATGGCAGATGCGACCTTCAGGGTCTTCCACCGCCACTTGCAGGGGTCTTCCTCGCTGAATCATGGCATAGAAAGTCACGGGAACGCGGGCATTTTCACCATTTTCATAACTTTGGCGAGCCTCCGCCAACAGTTCCTTGTTCTCTTTTAAATCCTGCCGAGTGCCCAACATGTGTGCGCCCGTCTGTCCCTTGTAAAAGCCTTGGGTAAACCCTTGACGGGAGAAAATGTCCGCAAGTTTCTTCTCCATCTCCTCCGTCACAGCGGATTCATCCAATGCCTTGCGGTAGATACTCGTCACTGTGGCAACATACTCGGCTCGCTTCATCCGCCCCTCTAATTTGAGGGAGGTGACACCCATATTCCGCAGTTCTTCCAAGTGGGAAATGAGACAGTTGTCTTTGAGACTTAAGGGATATTTATTCTCTTTTCTGCCGTAGCCATAGTTCAGACGGCAGGGCTGGGCGCACTGACCGCGGTTGCCGCTTCTGCGACCTACCACCGAGGAAAAGTAGCACTGCCCCGAATAGCACATACACAGCGCCCCGTGGACAAATACTTCAATCTCAATGGGGCTGTATCGACAAATGTGAGCAATCTCGTCCTTGCTCAGTTCCCGTGCCAATACCACACGACTGCAACCCAATCGGGCGGCGGCTTTGACCCCGTCTAAATTGTGAATGCTCATCTGGGTGCTGGCGTGGACAGCCACATGGGGTGCAATCTCACGGCACAGACGCACCGTGCCGGGGTCTTGCACAATAAAAGCATCCACCCCCGCAATGGCGGCGGCGCGGATGAGGGCAATGACGGCGCTCTGTTCCCGATCCGATGTCAGGGTGTTGAGGGTCAAATGCACCTTCACCCCGCGGATATGGCAATAGCGCACCGCATCGGTCAAATCGTCCATGGAAAAATTCTTCGCGCCCACACGGGCATTGAATGTTCCCACACCCAAATATACGGCATCAGCGCCGTTTTGTACTGCGGCACGCAGGGCATCCATGCTTCCCGCAGGGGATAATAGTTCTATCATGAAAAACGCTCCTAAAAAAGGATGGTTATCTGCACATACTTATACAAAATTATCATATCATATTTTTCTCCCACAGAAAAGTGGCAGATTGCAAATCCTGCGGGAAATTTTTGGGAAACTTTTCTCCCCTTGGTGCATAGATTGTCATGGAAGGACCAACTATCCAAAGGGAGTGACTGCCGTATGAACGATTATCTATGCACCGGCGGGCAAAACCGCCCCAATGGGGATGCCTGCCAACCCCAAGCCCCTCAAACCTGTTGCGATACGCAGGAGGATACCTGCCCCTGCCGTTACGGCTTTGTGCAGAGCCTGCAAATGCTTCTGCGCACGGGTCTGAGCAGTTTGGTGGATTTCCAGAGTTTTGCCTTTGTCACGCCGGAATACTTGGTGGGCGCTACCTTGGTCGCGCCTCCAACAACGTGTGGCACCTACGATAACCTCTCCGCCGACCTGACGGGGACCTTCAGCCGTTTCACCCAGTGCGCCTGCAACGATATTGATGTTTCCGGACCCGTCAATTTGCCCGTGGTTGGAGACGGCACAACCGGCCTGACGGTGAGCCGACTCAGCTTGTGCGATCTTCTAGCCGTGGCATTCACCGTCACGGGGGATACTGCGGAAACAGCTCTGGCCAATTATCAGTCTGCCAAGGCCCTCTTCCAGACCCTGCTCCAGCGCCGTCCCCCTGTGGGTCCCGACTATCCGCCCTATCCCGATCCCTGTTGCGCCCCTTGCTGTCCTGGCGCACCGGATTTTGGCATGGGTGGCACGGTGTCCCTCATCGTGGGGAATGTGGTTTTGGCCAATGTCACAGTGCTTGGTCAAATCGGTGGCGTACTGGTCTTGGCCAACGATACCGCCTCTCGCTTCTACTTCGTCTGCGGGCAGGATGCCATCACCGTGGGCTAACATCAAAAAGAGAAATCCTCCCTTGGATGGACGAAAGTCCTCCAAAGGGGGATTTTCTTTGCATTTTCGCGGGGAAATCCCTGAAAATCCATCTTGACAGAGCCCTTGCGGTGTGATAATATTTTATGGCTGATTTGCTCCACAGTGATGTGCGGGTGTAGTTCAATGGCAGAACCCCAGCCTTCCAAGCTGGTCGCGTGGGTTCGATTCCCATCACCCGCTCCAGCTTTTTCTCCCATTTTAGGGGTGGGAGGAGCAAGATATGCGCCAGTAGCTCAGCAGGATAGAGCAACTGCCTTCTAAGCAGTAGGTCAGGGGTTCGAATCCCTTCTGGCGTGCCACGGCTTAGCCGAAGGGCGCTTTGCGTCCGAGAAAAGAGAATATGGTGGGTGTAGCGTAGTTGGTTAACGCGTCAGATTGTGGCTCTGAAGACCGAGGGTTCGAGTCCCTTCACTCACCCCATTTCTTTTTTTACCCCTTTTCGATTCAGCGATGGGATGTAGCCAAGTGGTAAGGCACCAGACTTTGACTCTGGCATTCGCTGGTTCGAACCCAGCCATCCCAGCCATATGACCCGCTAGCTCAGTCGGCAGAGCACCTGCCTTTTAAGCAGGGTGTCCGGAGTTCGAATCTCCGGCGGGTCACCAAAACACGGCATACCCCAAACGGGGTGTGCCGTGTTTTTTGTGCAGGGTGGCACGAACTCCGGACACCCTTGCCATCCCCGAGCGGTTGCCACGGAAGTGGCGAGCGAGTGGGGGCATCTATGCAGAACTGCGGAGTTTTGCGGAGTTCGAATCGACCGTGGGTCACCAAAACACGGTATACCCCAAACGGGGTGTGCCGTTTTTTGTGCAGGGAAGGATTTTATTGACACGCGTGATACAATAATCACAGACTATGCTCGTGACAGAAGGAGGTGCGTTCCATGGCGCAGATTATCCATATTGCAGACTTTTCCGACCCCCGCTTGGATGTGTTCGCCCGCCTCACCGAGGCGCAACTGCTCAATCGCTTCGACCCTAAAAACGCCATGTTCATCGCAGAAAGCCCCTTGGTCATTGAGCGTGCCCTCAACGGCGGATATGAGCCTGTGAGCCTTTTGGTGCAGGAGTGCCATTTGGAGACCCACGCCAAGGCGCTCATAGAGCGCTGTGGGGATATTCCCGTGTTCACTGCTCCCACGGAGGTGCTCACGGAACTGACGGGCTTCCAACTCACTCGCGGTCTCCTCTGTGCCATGAGAAGAAAACCTCTTTCGCCCGTGGAAGAAATTCTGCAAAATTGTAAACGCATCGCCGTGCTGGAGGATGTGGTCAATCCCACCAATGTGGGCGCTATCTTCCGCTCCGCCGCTGCTTTGGGCATGGATGCGGTACTTCTCACCCCTGCCTCCTCTGACCCTTTTTATCGCCGTAGCGCCCGCGTGAGCATGGGCACGGTGTTTCAGGTGCCGTGGACCTATTTGGGCGAAAACTGGACGCAGGAACTGAAATCCCTCGGATTTACCACCGTTGCCATGGCCCTGTGCGAGGACTCTCTATCTGTAGATGACCCCCGCCTGCAACGGATAGAAAAACTGGCAGTGGTCTTGGGCACAGAAGGCGAAGGACTCGCCCAAAACACCATCTCCGCCTGCGACTACACGGTGAAAATCCCCATGGCCCACGGAGTGGACTCTCTCAATGTTGCCGCCGCTTCCGCCGTGGCATTTTGGGAACTGCGGAAACGATAATTTACAAAAAATTTGCAAACTATTTCCCACAAGGACATAGTTTTGCGGTAAAATGAAAGAAAAACCCCACAAAGGAGTTTACACTATGGAACATATGGATTTTAATCAAGAACCTATCTTGGAGCAAGAGCCTGTACAGGAACAAGAACCCATCTTGGAACCTCAGCCCGCAGAGCCTACGCCCTCCAAAAAGAGTGGCGCGGGTAAGATTGTGGCCGTGGCGCTGGCTTGCGCCCTCCTTGGCGGTGCCGCAGGCGCCAGTGTCAGCCAATGGGGTGGCAATTTCGGTCTGCAGGACCCCATTACATCGCAGATTTACATGGGTCAGCGGGATAATATCGTGCTGGACACCGTCAAGGTGGATACAAATAAACTCATGACCCCTGCCGAGGTCTATGCCGCCAATGTGAGTTCCACTGTGGGCATCACCACCTCCATCACCACGGAAAATTACTGGGGCGTCATCCCCCAAGTCGCCACAGCAGGCAGTGGCTTTATTTTGACGGAAGATGGCTATATCGTCACCAACTACCATGTGGTAGAGGGTTCTAACGCTGTTTCCGTCTCCCTCTACGATGGCACTCGTCACGATGCCACGGTGGTGGGCTACGATGCCACCAACGACCTTGCGGTGCTGAAAGTGGATGCCACAGGTCTTTCCCCCGTGGTGCTGGGCGATTCGGATAACCTCAATGTGGGTGACCCTGTGGTAGCCATCGGCAATCCCTTGGGTGAACTGACTTTCTCCCTCACCTCTGGCGCTGTCTCCGCCAAGGATCGCAGTGTGAGTTTCTCCGATGGTAATACCATGAATCTTCTGCAGACGGACTGCGCCATCAACTCCGGCAACTCCGGCGGTCCGCTGTTTAACCTCTATGGCGAGGTCATCGGCATCACCAATGCCAAATACTCCTCCAGCTATGGCGAAACCTCCATCGATAATATTGCTTTTGCCATCCCCATGAACTCCATCATGAAGGAGATTCAGGATATCATCGAAAAGGGCTACATTTCCCGTGCCTATATTGGTGTCTCGGTGGATACTGTGCGGGAAGATGTGCAGAAATACGGCATTCCCGCAGGTGCAGAGGTCATTACCGTTACGGAGGATGGTCCTGCCCACAAGGGCGGACTCATGGTGGGCGATATTGTCACCCATGTGAACGATACGGAGATTAAAACCTCCCAAGATTTGGTGGATGCAGTCCAGTCCAAGGAAATTGGCGAGACCATCACCCTCACCGTGTTCCGTAAGGGTCAGACCCTTAAACTTACCGTTACCACGGGAGAATCCGTTCAGCAGACCTCTCCTACCACCCCTGAGGAACTTCGTCCCTCGGAAGAGGAGAATCAAGGCAGTGCCTTCCCTTGGCCTTGGGGTGGCATCTTCGGTGGCATGTAAAGGAAAGAAAAAAGATTCCCTGAAAAAGGGAATCTTTTTTTTCGGTAAAATCTGTGCTATACTGAAAAAAACATCCATGGAGGAAGCACCATGAAAGAACTGTTACCTGCAGGTCAAATTGTCAACACCCACGGCATCCGCGGTGAAATGCGGGTGTTGCCTTGGGCAGACGGACCTGAATTTCTCTTAGATTTCAAAAAAGTCTATGTGGACGGCAAGGAATATAAAGTAGAGTCCGCCCGCGTGCAGAAGACCTGCGTCCT
Source organism: Oscillospiraceae bacterium (assembly GCA_017935145.1). Taxonomy (GTDB): domain Bacteria; phylum Bacillota; class Clostridia; order Oscillospirales; family Oscillospiraceae; genus RGIG3566. The sequence continues at coordinate 5,902 of JAGBIE010000023.1, read as the reverse complement.
GCTGAAGCTGGCAGGGGTGAACAGCATCGAGGATGCCACCCTCCTGCGGGAAAAAACCGTGGAAATCGCACGGAAAGATGCCAAACTGGAAAAAGGCACATTCTTCGTGGCGGACTTGGTGGGTCTTTCTGTGGTGGACCAAAACGGGAACACCATCGGCAAACTGACAGAAGTCCTCTCCATGCCCAAAAACGATGTTTACATCGTCAACGGGGAAAAGGAATATCTCATCCCCGCTGTGAAGGAATATGTAAAGGACATCCGCCCCAAAGACGGCGTCATGGAAGTGGTACTCATTGAAGGGATGGAAAGCGATGCAAATTGAGTTTATGACCCTTTTTCCCGACTCTGTCATGGCCATGATGGATGAGAGTATCTTGGGTCGCGCCCAGAAAAAGGGACTCATTTCCATCCGCGCCCATCAGATTCGGGACTATACCACCAATAAGCAAAATCAGGTGGATGACTACCCCTACGGGGGCGGGCGGGGCGCTGTCATGCAGGCAGACCCCCTCTACCGCTGTTGGGAACATGTGAAGAGCGAGTGTCAGGGCACAGTGCGCACAGTGTATCTCTCCCCCTGTGGCAAAACCTTTACCCAAGCCGATGCCAAACGTCTGCGGGAGTATGATACCCTCATCTTAGTCTGCGGACACTATGAGGGCATTGACGAACGCTTTATTGAAGAGTGCGTGGATGAAGAAATCTCCTTGGGAGATTTTGTCCTCACAGGCGGTGAAATTCCCGCCATGGCGGTGGCAGATGCCGTCTGCCGATTGGTGCCTGGTGTTTTGGGGGATGAAGAATGCTTCACCGAGGAGAGCCATTGGGATGGACTTTTGGAACATCCCCAGTACTCTCGTCCCGAAGAGTGGCACGGCAGAAAAGTCCCTGCGGTGCTTCTCTCTGGCAATCACGGATTGGTAGCCCGCTGGCGGAAAAAGCAGTCCCTCTTCCGCACCCGTCTGCGCCGTCCCGATTTGTATGAAAAAGTGGTCTTACCGAGTAAAACCAAGGCGGAGAAGAAATTTATTGCCGAACTGGATGCCGAATGGCCCGAATATTTGGAAGCCCACGGCAAAAAAGAATAAAAAAACACCACCCAAATGGGTGGTGTTTTTGTCTCTTTTTTAGCCTTCCACGTAGGGCAGCAGGGCAATGTGCCGTGCGCGCTTGATGGCAATGGTCAGCTGGCGCTGATGAGCAGCGCAAGTGCCGGTGGTACGGCGGGGCAGAATTTTGCCACGCTCGGAGATATAACGCTTCAGCTTCGCGGTATCCTTGTAGTCCACGGCAGTCAGCTTGTCCACGCAGAAGTTGCAAACCTTCTTGCGCTTGTTGCGGGGACGGGCTTTATCGTTCATCATCATAACGAGGATCCTCCAATCTTTGAGTAATGGAAAAATTCAAAATTTAGAAGGGAAGGCCACTGTCGTCATCTTCCAGAGTAGCAAAATCGCTCACGGAAGAGGGAACAGGGGGGACGGGAGCGGAGAAATCGCCACCAAAGGGAGCGAAAGCGCCACTGTCGCTTGCGCCATCGCGTTTGCTATCGCCAAAATAGATGTTATCGGCGACCACTTCTGCGTTACGGCGCTTGTTGCCTTCCTTATCGGTCCAGTTGCGAATCTGGAGCCGACCGGACACCACAGCCATGCGGCCCTTGGTGAAGTACTTAGCCACAAATTCTGCAGTACTTCTCCATGCCACGATGTCAATGAAGTCCGTTTCCTTTTCGCCACTTTCGTTGCGGCCGCCAAAATCGCGGTCCACAGCGATGGCAAAGGAAGCCACGGGCACACCGGTACCGGTGCGGCGCAGCTCGGGGTCACGAGTAAGACGACCCATGAGAACAATCTGGTTCAGCATGTTTGGTCCTCCTTACTCTTCCACGGCGGTGATCAAAGAACGCAGAACGCCTTCCGTGATCTTGAAGATACGGTCTGCCTCAGCGGGGAAACCGGGCTTTGCGTCACAAGTCATGTGAACGTAGTAGCCTTCGGTCAAGTCGTTGATGGGGTAAGCGAGCTTGCGGTTGCCCCATTCTTCGATGCTGGTCAGAGTACCGAATTCTTCAACGATCGCCTTGAATTTTTCCACCAGAGCGGCGATGCCCTCTTCACCCTGTGCAGGATTGATGATGTAGAGAACTTCGTACTTTGCGGTGAGTTTTGCCATAATCGTTTGCACCTCCTTCTGGACATTTGGCCGATAATCTCGTTACCGGCAAGGATGATGCCTGTGTTCACAGGCTTAAGCATTATATAAGATTTTCGCCCCATTGTCAACTGTTTTTCCATAGAAAAGGGGATAGGAAAAGGGAAAAATCTCAGCATTTGCGATAAAAAGCGGTTGCGTTCCGCACAAAAGCATGCTAAACTAAATCCACGAAGCATGCAGGGTTAGTTCATCGGTAGAACGGTCGCTTCCCAAGCCACAGAGGCGGGTTCGATTCCCGTACCCTGCTCCAAGTCGTCGCAAGTTGCGTATCGCTTGCGACGACTTTTTTATGCTATGCATCCAAAAGTCATCTCTCGCTCACTCCACCGCTCCTCCTTTCCAAATCGAACCCGCTACGCTGGGCTTCGATTTGGTGTTTTGGGATGCGTTTTACAAATAAAAAAGTCCCTCCCACACGGGAGGGACTTTTGTTATTTTTTCCGTTGCAGGAAAAAATCCTGCAAAAAGAGGAAAAAGTCATTCACATTACTGCAGTCGGCTTTGAGATTTTGCTTGGTGATGATAATATCTCGGCGGCACACGGGGTCGGTGATTTCCAATAGTTTTACCCGATCGTGAACGGCATTCCCCCAAGTAAATTGTGGCCAAAATCCCACGCCCAAATTGGCGGCAATCATGTTCCTGACATCGGCGGGACTGTCGCTTTCCAATACCGTCAGTGGATGAATACCTGCATGACGGCAGAATTTATCGCAAATGGCGCGGAACTGACGAGAACCCATAAGGCTGATAAAACCTTCGTCCTCCACCTCTTTGAGGGTCACGGAGGTCATTTTTTCATATTTCTCTGTGTTGGGCACAGCAAGATAGATGTTTTCCGCACAGACAAACTGATCTCTGCTCCGCTCAGCAGGGAGGTGATAAAACATTTTCGTGGTAATTTCTATGTCAAATAGGTCGCTTTCTGTATTCTGTGTTACCTGAAAGTGTAAATTTTGCCGTAAACTTTTGTATTCAATAATGGCCTCTGTCACCAAAGACGAGGCAGCCAACACGCGCAGATGAATGGTTTCATTTTCGGGCGTGGCCATTTCTTGCAATTCGGCAGGAAGTTTTTCTAACTTGCTGGCAATGGGCTGTAACTGCATTTGTAGATATTTCCCGTATTCTGTCAGCACAATACCCCGTCCTTTGGGCGCAAACAGCGGTACACCAAGTTCCTTTTCTAAACGCCTTATGGTTTGCGTCAAAGCAGGTTGGGCAATATGCAATCGCTCGGCACTTCTGGTCATGTGTTGCGTGCGCGCTACTTCCAAAAAGTAACGAATTTGATTCAGCTCCAAAAGGCTCCCTCCTCAATTCATATTATAAACAATATGAATAACGATAAAATTATATATTTTACTTATGGTTTTGTCAATCATATAATCGAAGCAGAACGAATTTTGGAGGTTTTGTTATGGCACAATTTTTGGAGGCGACCATGCTCCTCTGCTTTGGGGTATCATGGCCCATATCTCTGGCAAAAAGCATTCAAGCAAAGACGGCAAAGACTACAAGTGTATGGTTTATCCTGCTCATTATGGCGGGATATATGGCAGGAATTACGGCAAAAATCATTTCTCACACCACGGGTTATATTTTGGTGGTATATTTCTTAAATCTCGCGGTGGTTTCCTGCAATCTTATCGTGTGGTGCATGAATCATTCCAGAGATCGCAAGCAAGAAAAATGTCAGAAGGGAGAGACATTCCATGTCCATAATGCAGCAAACCTTTAAGGAACAGACAAAACTTTTCTATGGGGAGATGAACACTTTGGCAGAAAATGGCGGCGTGGTATTTTTTGGCACAGACTTGTTCGCAAAACTTCCTTTTGGAGAATTGGCGCAGTCCTTCCACTTGGAAGAGCGGATTTATAACCGCAGCATGGAAAACATGCGCATTGGAGATGCTGCCGAATTGTTGAATTCGTGCGTCTTAGACTTGAATCCTTCCAAGGTGTTCTTTCATTTGGGGGACACAGATGTATGCGCTGCGGAGTTTGATGTAGATGCGTTTATTGCCCAATATGAATGGATTCTCTATACCCTGCACACAAAGACCAAGGCTACGGCATATGTGGTATCCCTGCTGACGGACAGTCCCAAAGCAACCATGGTGAATCAGCGACTCAAAGCATTGGCGCAAGAGACTGGGACGCGGTTTGTCGATATCACAGGCATCCGTTATATGGAAAAAAGAGAACTACACCTTTTCGATATTATGAAGCATGATATCCGTAGTCATCCTCTTCGCTTTGAAGATGCTGTGAATATGGTGGCATTATAATCGTGCCTCTCGCGGGCAAAGAAAAAGCGCCTCCCACAAGGGGAGGCGCTTTCACTTGTGTAATCCCAACACTATAGATGCTGCCATGCTTCATTTTGTGTTATTGACAAAATAAGCAAGTTTTTCTCTGTCCCAAAGAAGTGTGCGTGTCTTTTTGGCAAGTTCTTTTGCCCCTGAAGTAAAGTATCTATTCGTCATAACCACCCCAACGTGGCAATTATACATTTCTTTACCTGCATATACTTCTTGGATAGGGGTATTCCCAAGGTCAGCAGAAAAACATTTACACTGAATGGCATATTGAATATCGTCTTTTTCTGCGAGCAAGTCAACGCCATGATCACCGCTACCCCTCGTTACATCAACATTATAGAAGCCATTTTGGAGCAGAAGACTACAACAAAAATGTTCAAATTGCAATCCGTCCATCTGATCAATAACATCAAAATCTTTTTTTAATTTGTCTTGATGAATTTTCAGCTCTGGTTGCTCTGGTTCGTATTGTTTAACAAATTCTTCTTGGCTCATAAGAATTCGGCGGGGTCGAGAATAAGAATACTGAGGTCCGACAACATTGAGTTTTTCCAACTCGCCCATAAGATACATAAGGTGTTCGTAGTTTTTAAACTTTAATTCTGCATCCATAAGAACTGATATATTCGCCTTTCCTGCGGTAAGAACTGCAATTCCGGCTATATACACTTCAGTGCTTATTTCAACCTTCTTTCGCATTATTCAAACACCCCAATTTTACGTATTCTCGAAATATACTCTTCTTCATTATAATTCCGAAATAATGTTTTTTCAAGCTTTTGTAAAATGATAGATGCCACTGGCTAAAAGCCAGTGGCATCTATACTGTTTGGATTTTTTGGCACACCCGACACGATTCGAACGTGCGACCTACAGAGTCGGAGTCTGTCACTCTATCCAGCTGAGCTACGGGTGCATATCACGCGGGTATTATAGCAAATTCCCCCCTTAATGTAAAGAGCGGAAAAGGGGGTATTTTGGCAAATGAAAGATGTACCATTAAAAGCAGAGAAAACCGAAACGGTTTTTCCTGCTTATTTTTTTATCCGAAAACGGCGGAAGGAGGTTTGAAAGATGAACGGATACAGTTATTTGACGTTCGATCAGCGCCGCGAAATTGAGAGATTGCACAATGCGGGAACGCGCACGGTTGACATTGCCGCACATTTGGGGCGTAGCGTAGCAGCTGTTTATGAAGAGTTGAAGCGCGGCTACACGGGCGATATTGTCTTGAAAAACTGTTTGTGCGCGCTCTGCGCTGTATTTCCTTTGCTTGTTTTCGTTGCGTTCGCCCGTGTAGCCGCGCTTCAATTCTTCATAAACAGCGGCTACGCTACGCCCCAAATGTGCGGCAATGT
>JAGBIE010000022.1 GCA_017935145.1 Oscillospiraceae bacterium | reverse complement strand
GGATAGCGGCGCGGATGACAGCGCGGGTCTGCATCTTGGCGATTTCGGGATAGGTGACAGCCAGACGGCAGCCACGGTGACCCATCATGGGGTTGAACTCATGCAGAGATGCGATGAGAGCCTTGATTTCTTCCACGCTCTTGCCCTTGGTCTTTGCCAAGAGGGCGATGTCTTCTTCCGTGGTGGGAACGAACTCGTGCAGAGGGGGATCCAGGAAGCGGATGCAAACGGGCATGCCTTCCAGAGCCTCGTAGAGTTTTTCAAAGTCGCCCTGCTGATAGGGGAGAATCTTGCTAAGAGCGATTTCGCGCTCTTCAGCGGTATCGGAGCAGATCATTTCGCGGAATGCGGCGATACGGTCGGCTTCGAAGAACATATGCTCGGTACGGCACAGGCCGATACCTTCTGCACCCAGTTCGCGAGCCTTCTTGGCATCAGCGGGGGTATCGGCATTGGTGCGGACTTTCAGCTTACGGAACTCGTCAGCCCAGCCCATGATAGTGCCAAAGTTGCCGGAAATTTCAGCATCCACAGTGGCAATCTGACCGTCATAGATGTTGCCGGTAGAGCCATCGATGGAGATGTAGTCACCTTCGTGGAAGGTCTTGCCAGCCAGAGTGAACTTCTTGTTTTCTTCGTCCATGGCGATTTCGCCACAGCCGGAGACACAGCACTTGCCCATGCCACGAGCCACAACGGCTGCGTGGGAGGTCATGCCACCGCGAACGGTGAGGATGCCCTGTGCGGCCTTCATGCCGGTGATATCTTCGGGAGAGGTTTCAAGTCTGACCAGAACAACCTTCTTGCCAGCGTTCTTCCAAGCTTCGGCATCTTCTGCGGAGAAGACAATCTGACCGCAGGCAGCGCCGGGGGAAGCACCCAAACCGCGACCCATGGGCTTGGCAGCCTTAAGAGCCTTGGCATCGAACTGGGGATGGAGCAGAGTGTCCAAGTTACGGGGGTCAATCATCTGCACGGCCTGTTCCTTGGTCTTGTGACCTTCCTTCACCAAATCCACAGCAATCTGCAGAGCGGCGGGAGCGGTACGCTTGCCGTTACGGGTCTGGAGCATATAGAGTTTCTCATTTTCAATGGTGAACTCCATATCCTGCATGTCATGATAGTGGTTTTCCAGAATGTTGCACACATCTTGGAACTGCTTGAACGCAGCGGGGAACTTTTCAGCCATCTGAGCGATGGGCATGGGGGTACGCACGCCAGCCACCACGTCTTCGCCCTGAGCATTGGTCAAGAATTCGCCCATGAGCTTCTTCTCGCCAGTGGCGGGGTCACGGGTAAAGGCAACGCCAGTACCGCAGTTGTCACCCATGTTGCCGAATGCCATAGCCTGCACGTTGACGGCAGTGCCCCAAGAGTAGGGAATGTCGTTATCACGGCGGTAGACGTTAGCACGGGGGTTGTCCCAAGAACGGAACACTGCCTTGACAGCGCCCATGAGCTGTTCCTTGGGGTCGGAGGGGAAATCGGAGCCGATTTTGTTCTTATATTCAGCCTTGAACTGGTTGGCAAGTTCCTTCAGGTCTTCAGCGGTCAGGTCCACGTCCTGAGTGACACCCTTCTTTTCCTTCATTTCGTCAATGAGGACTTCAAAGTACTTCTTGCCCACTTCCATAACCACGTCAGAGTACATCTGGATGAAACGGCGGTAGCAGTCATAAGCCCAACGGGCGTTGCCGGACTTCTTGGCCATAACTTCCACAACTTCTTCGTTGAGGCCAAGGTTCAAAATGGTGTCCATCATGCCGGGCATGGAGGCGCGAGCGCCACTACGAACGGAAACCAGCAGGGGGTTTTCCAGATCGCCAAACTTTTTGCCGGTGATGGCTTCCATCTTATCGATGTATTCCATGATTTCTGCCTGAATTTCGGCATTGATCATTTTGCCGTCTTCATAATACTGGGTGCAGGCTTCGGTGGTGATGGTGAAGCCCTGAGGGACAGGCAGACCGATTTTGGTCATTTCAGCCAGGTTAGCGCCTTTGCCACCCAGCAGTTCCCGCATGTTGGCATCGCCTTCGGAGAAGAGATAAACGAATTTCTTGGACATGTGCGAATTTCCCCTTTCTTTGGTGGGGGCAACTTGCCCCGTTTTTATATGTCAAATTTTGATTTTGCCCATAGGAAATACCCGAATGCTTCCATTCGGGGATTTTAGTATAGCATAATTTCCCTTGTTTGCCAACAGGAAAAGGGGAGATTTTTTCACTTTTCTGTGAAAAATTTCCCCTCTTTTCAAGGGGTTTTGGGGTTTTTACAAGAAAAAGGCAAAAACTCGTTACATGAAAAAAGCAGATGGCAACTGACGGTTGCCATCTGCTGTGGGATGCAAAAGACCATTTACGGCTCTACGGGATCGGGCTCCAAGGGGTTCGTGGGGTCAGTGGAGGGGTCAGTAGAGGGGTCTACAGGGGGTTCGACAGGGTCGGGATTTACGGGGACAGAGTTTGCAGGGGGGTCTTCGGGCAGAACACCAGGACCCACCACCGTGACACGGTCACGCTTGGAGTACCAACTGTCTGCCTCTTTCTTCTTGGAGACTTCGTTGCCATCGGCATCCATTTGGTGCTTGTAGGTAATGACATAGTAGCCCGTGTAGGGGGTGACGATGACTTCAGAATAGCCCTCGGGCTTGGTGTTATCCATCTGGTAGACATCCTTAAAGGGATAGGTCTGCACCACCTGATAGGTCATCTTCACAGAGGTATCTGTGTGGTCTGTGCCGTAGAAATAGACATTGACAAAACCGTCTGTCACATCGCAACGGATGAGTAGGGGCGCGCCTGTGTTGTTACGGAACTGGTAGTCCAGATTGGTGCTCCAGTAGATGGCGGCATCCATGCCCATGGGCACATAGTCCACCACAAAGGTGTGGGGTGCGCGCTGGACAATTTCCAAGTCCGCATAAAGACTCACCGTGTACAGCACCGATGCCACTTGGCACACGCCACCGCCCAAACCAGGTTCGCTGTTGCCACCCACAAACACCGTGGCGCTTTGGTAGCCCTTTTCGGCAGTGCGTTCACCCACGATGCCGTTAAAGGAGAACACCTCATCGGGGCTCAGCACCGTGCCATCGATGGCGGCGGCAGCCAGTTCCAGATTGCGGGTGCGTGCCCAGTTGACCGTGTGGGGGGAGTTATATTTTGCCAGAAGAGTGCCAAAGAGTTCGTTTGTCAGTTCTTCTGCAAAAATGGTGGGTTCAATAACCTTAAGAGGGAAGATGAGGGTTTCACCCTCTTTTGCCATATTCACCTGCTGCTGCGCGGCTTCCAAATCGAAACCGAAGCCCTGCTGTTCCTGGGTGATTTCCTTGGTTTCAGGGTCATAGGCGGCATTTTTCACAGGAATGCAGTGTTCTAAGTAGAACTCTGTGAGATTCACAGGGTTATAGAGGGTGATATCATAGTCCACCTTGGTTTGGAATTCCCCGCGGGAATAGGCGCTTTTGACGCTTTGGAGGAATTTCTCTACATCCAGTTTCACTCCCCGCACACCCACGGTGACGGCAAGTTGCATGGTGGTTTCATCGTAGACCATGCGACTATCCTGCATGGTGGTGGCAACATCTTCCGCGACCACCTGCGCGGTGGTGCGCACATAGTCTTCGTTGACCAAAAAGGCGTCCGAAATATCCACGGCGTAGGAGGTCTTACGGCAATCAAACCAACTGACCAAAGAGGAGATGAAATTCCCCTCCCGCCCGTAGGATACAGCGGATTTCATGGCTTTTTCCATATCCAAGCGGACATCGGTCAAATCCGCATCCAAGGTGAGGGTGCGGTCGGGGAGGGTGACGGTCATATCCTTGCCGTCATAGCCCTCAGAAATGGTTTTCTCCACAACTTTTTGGGCTTCTTTGGCGCTCATGCCACCTACATCCACCCCGCAGATGGTCACATTGGGATAGATGACGGAGGAGTTCTGCAAAAACAGACCCGAGCCTGCTACAGCCACTACGGCAGCCGCCAAAACACCCATAATGATAAGGGGTGTGTTGACTTTTTTTACTTTGTTTTGCCGTTTGCCCACATATTTTTTCTTCTTCAAGGTATTCACTCCAATCTTGGGGAAAAGGCGCACTGCGCCGAAAAATCAATTCTGTTTTCCTATTATAGTTGCCCTGTGGGGGAAAAGCAACTACAAAACGGCAACAAAAACAGCGGATTTTGGGCTATTTCTTTACAAAATAGGTGATTTTTGTCATTTTTGCGGAGCATTGACTGCGGGTGCGTAGAGTCCCACCACTTTTTCTGCCAAAGCCAGAGGGTCATCCCCCGCCCGCAGACGGGCGGACAGCATGGGCACTTTCCCCGCAGAGAACATGAGAATTCCCTTCATGGATTTATCTCCGCAAGCGGCGGAGACGGCGGCAAAATCCACCACCCGCAAGGTCAGTAGCACATGCCCCTCCTTTTGACGGATATCCGAAATGCCCGCCTTGGATGCTTTTGCGCGGAGTAGGGCAATATCCACCAAATTGAGTACGCTCTTGGGGCAATCGCCAAAACGGTCCACAATTTCGTCCAAAAGTTCGTCTGCATCCTCTTGGGTCTCCACTGCCGCCATACGGCGGTAGAGGTCCATGCGCTGTTCTCCCGAGGGGACAAAACCATCGGGAATATTGGCGCTGACGGTGAGATCCACGGAGCAATCTTTCTGGGGCGGTTTTTCCTGCCCAGTGCCCTCCAGCACCGCTTCCTCCAAGAGTTTCAGGTACATATCATAGCCCACGGAGAGCATGTGACCCGATTGTTCCGCGCCCAACAGGTTGCCTGCGCCACGGATTTCCAAATCTCGCATGGCGATTTTAAAGCCAGAGCCAAATTCGGCAAAATCGCGGATGGCAGTCAGGCGCTTTTCGGAAATTTCCGTGAGGTTTTTGCCACGGCGGAAGGTGAGATACGCAAAGGCGTGACGGCTACTGCGACCCACCCGTCCACGGAGTTGGTGCAGTTGGGCAAGACCCAATCGGTCGGCATTTTCAATGATGAGGGTGTTCACATTGGGAATATCAATGCCCGTTTCGATGATGGTGGTGCAAACGAGGATGCGGATTTCCCCATCCACCATGCGTTGCATCACATCGGAGAGTTGTTCTTCGTTCATTTTGCCGTGGGCGGTGGCAATTTCCGCCACGCCCAATCTCCGCCGTAGGGCGGCGGCACATTCTTCAATATCCTCCGTGCGGTTGTGCAGGTAGTACACCTGCCCACCTCGACCCAATTCACGGCGGATGGCTTCGTCAATGACAGGCTCGGCATGCTCCAAGACAAAGGTCTGCACAGGATAGCGGTCATGGGGCGGTTGTTCGATGGTGGACATATCGCGGATGCCCGACAGCGCCATATTGAGGGTGCGGGGGATGGGCGTTGCCGAGAGGGTCAGTACATCCACCCCCACGCTCATCTCCTTGAGGCGCTCCTTGTGACTCACGCCAAAGCGCTGTTCTTCGTCCACAATGAGAAGTCCCAAATCCTTAAACTCCACGGTCTTTTGGAGCAGTTTGTGGGTGCCGATGATGAGATCCACCGTGCCGTTTTTCAGTCCCGCCAGGGTGGCTTTTTGCTCCTTGGGGGTGCGGAAACGGCTGAGGACATCAATATTCACAGGATATCCGTGGAATCGGGAAATGGCGGTCTGATAGTGCTGTTGTGCCAAAACGGTGGTGGGGACTAAAATTGCCACCTGTTTGCCATCGAGGATGGCTTTCATGGCGGCGCGGAGGGCAACCTCCGTCTTGCCAAAACCCACATCACCACAGAGGAGTCTGTCCATGGGCGAGGGGGATTCCATATCCCGCTTAATTTCGTCAATACAGCGCAGTTGGTCATCGGTCTCCGCGTAGAGGAAGGCGTTTTCAAACTCCTGTTGCCAAGGGCTATCCCCCGCAAAGGCATAGCCACTAAGGCGCTTGCGCTGGGCGTAGAGGCGAATCAGCTCCTCCGCCAAATCCCGCACAGCGGCTTTGGCGCGGAGTTTCGCCTTTTTCCAAGTGTCACCGCCCAATTTGTTGAGCCGAACGGGGCTATCCTCCCCACCGCCGATGTATTTGGAGATGACATCAAGTTGGGTAGCGGGGATAAAGAGGGTGTCCTCCCCAAGGTATGCGATGCGGATATAGTCCTTAATGACTCCATCCACCTTCATCTGTTCCATGCCCACAAAGCGACCGATGCCGTGGTGTTCGTGGACTACCAAATCCCCAGGGGTGAGGTCGGTAAAGGAGAGGAGTTTTTGTCCCGCAGGCTTCTTTTTCCGCGTGGTAGGCTTGCGGTCACGGGCAATGAGTTGCCCTTCGGTGAGCACCGCCAAGCGGAGGGTAGAATACTCCATGCCGTGGGGAAGAGAGGATTCCAATAAGCCCACTTCGCCCTCCTTGGGCAGGGTGTTTTCCCCTAAAATGTGGGCAGAAATGCCCTTTTCTCCCAAAAGTTCCTGCAGTAGTTCACATCTGTGACGGCTACCGCAGTAGACAGCGGTGGCATAGTTTAGGGAGAGGTAGTGGCGGATATCCTCCGCCGCGGTATCCAGACTTCCCCCGTAGGAGGGGAGGGTGCGACAGGTGAAAGAGAGGAGTTCCTTGGGGGGCTTTTCTTCGGGATAGCGGGAGGGGAGAAAGGCGTCAAAATACACCACGGCGCGGTCTTTCCAACGACTTAGCATCTCGCCCAAGGGCAGAGAAAAATCGCACAGTTCCCCGCACAAAAGTCCCGATTGGAGAAAACTATCCAGTTCTAAGCCCAAATTTTCCTCTGCCGATGCAAGGGAGCGGAGGCAGGCGCTGTGGTCGCAGAACAGGAGCATGCTACCATTTGGCATATAGTCCGCGGCGCAGGAGAATTCTGGATAAATCAGGGAGAAATAGCGGTCTGTTGCCGTAAAAGGCAGATTGTTTTCTAATTTATCTACATCTTTTCGCAGAGTGTCCACAAGGGCGGAATTGGGGTTTTTACGGCGCAGTTGGCGGGCGATGAGGTGCTGTAAATCCTGCAAAAGTCCCTCTTTGCCCCCTTCGTGGAGACCTGAAAGGCATTCTGCGGCAGGGAGCAGGACACATCTGTCCAAATTTTCCGTACGGCGTTGAGTTTGGGTGTCAAAGCGCCCCATGGCGTCAATTTCATCCCCAAAGAGTTCCACACGCACAGGGGCATCTTCCCCAGGGGAGTAGACATCCAAAATGCCACCGCGGAGGGCAAACTGACCGGGACCCTCCACCAAACTGGTGCGGGTGTAGCCCGCTGTATCCAAGCGGGTGAGCATTTTCTCTAAATCCACTCGATCCCCCAAAGACAGGGCGATGGCAGAAGAAAGGAGTTTTTCCTTGGGAATGGTCCGCTGACACAGGGCATTTAAGGGGGCAATCATCACCATTTCCTCCCCACGGAGGATGCGGTAGAGAAGTTTCAGGCGCTTATGTTCCCATCCGCGGGAGACGGCGGCGGTATCATAGAGGGTCAGTTCGCGGGTGGGCAAAATGGGATAGCGCACCCCCGTGAGAGAAAAAAGTTCTTCTTGGAGACTTTGGGCGGATAGTTCATCCTGCACCGCCAAAATGGCGGGTTTTTGGCTATCACTCAGCAGAGCGGCAATGATGTGACTGCGACAAAACTGGCTCACACCGCTATTTCCCACGGCGGCATTTTTCTGCACCATGGTGCAAAGAGTGTGATATTCAGGAAGATTTTGTAGCACATGCAGGAGCGATTTCATAGAGTTTCCTCCAATAGCCAATGCGGAGATTGGGGCAAAGCCCCCCTCTCCGTCATTGGTAAGATACATTATAAATTACAAGCCATTAAAGCGGGCAGAAACCTCGTCTCCCTTGTGGGAGAGGGTGAATTCTGCCGCCTCTGCGGCATGGGAAATGGCAGGTGCGAGAGATTTTTCCTCCAAGGCGGAGAATTTACTCAGCACCCAGTCCGCCAAATCATAGTCCGGATGGGGCTTTTCCCCTACACCGATTTTGACTCTGGGGAAATCTTGCCCACCTAAGGCGGAAATGATACTTTTGAGCCCGTTATGACCGCCGGCAGAGCCGTCCTTGCGGTAGCGGATTTTGCCCACAGGCAGGGAAATATCATCGCACAGTACCAAGATATGCTCCCGCGGGATTTTATAGAAGGATGCCGCCGCTTCCACCGCCAAACCCGATGCATTCATATAGGTCTGGGGCTTTAGGAGAAGCACTTTGCTCCCGCCGATATCGCAAGTGGCGGTGAGGGCGCGGAAGCGACTTCTGTCAATCTTCACGCCCAAGTTTTTCGCCAGCAAATCCAAGGCGCGGAAGCCCACATTGTGGCGGGTGGCATCGTACTGGCTACCGGGGTTTCCCAGCCCCACAATGAGCCACGAGACTCCCTTGTTCTTACTAAAAAACATCAGAACAGAACAGACAGGGAGGTTTCGTTATAAGTTCTCTGGATGGCTTCGGCAAAAATGGGGGCAACATCCAGCACCTTAATCTTGCCGATGGCGAGGGCTTCGTCACTGACGGGGATGGTGTTCAAGAGCGCCAGTTCCGTGATGGGGCTGTCCGCAAGGCGGCCAATGGCAGGACCGGAGAGGACACCGTGGGTGGCGCAGGCATAAATTTCCGTTGCGCCGCCGATTTCGCTGATGGCCTTGGCGGCATTGCAGAGAGAGCCGGCAGTATCCACCATGTCATCGAACAAAATGCACTTTTTGCCCCTCACATCGCCGATGATGTTCATGACTTCACAGCAGTTGGCCTTTTCACGGCGCTTGTCCACAATGGCAAGACCCATGCCCATCTTGTTGGCAAAGGCGCGGGCGCGAGCCACAGAGCCTACATCGGGGGAAACCACGACCATTTCTTCGTGGTTTTCAAACTTATTGAGATAATATTTCACAAAGACGGGGTTACCCACTAAGTTATCCACGGGGATATCGAAGAAGCCCTGAATCTGCGCGGCATGGAGGTCCATGGTCAGCACGCGGTTTGCGCCAGCGGCTTCCAGCATGTTGGCAACCAATTTTGCGGAGATGGGGTCACGACCCTTGGCCTTGCGGTCCTGACGGGCATAGCCAAAATAGGGCATAACCGCGGTGATACGGCCTGCAGATGCCCGCTTGCAGGCATCAATCATAATAAGCAGTTCCATGAGGTTGTTGTTCACGGGCTTGCAGGTGGACTGAACCAAGAATACGTCACTACCGCGGACGGTTTCGTTAATGCTGACGGACACTTCGCCATCGGCAAAACTGGTGACTACGCTGTCGCCCAAGGGCAGACCCAAAGCACGGCAAACACCTTCTGCAAAGGGGCGGTTGCCATTGGCGGTGAACACTTTGACATCTTTTCCGTGTGCAATCATGTTTTTGTACCTCTCTTACTGTGTCTTTGTGAAGTTATGTTTTTTTCATCTCCCGCAGGAGAAATGTTTACGGTTTTACTTTGTGGGATTTTGCCCAATCTTTCTTCCCGCTTTGGTTTCCGCGGGCAGATGCGAGGGCATCATCGGGCACATTTTGGGTCACCACACTGCCTGCGGCAATGTATGCGCCACGACCCAAGGTCACAGGTGCGACCAAGGTGACATTGGCGCCCACAAAGGCATTATCCCCCACCACGGTGCGGTGGATGGCTTCTCTATCGTAATGGGCGGTGACGGAGTTTGCACCCATGCATGTGCCTGCGCCCAAATCGCAATCGGAGAGATAAACTCCCGAATACAGGGTGACATCGTCCCCCAAGGTGGAGTTTTTCACCTGCACGCCACTGCCCAAACGGCAGTGCTTGCCAATGACCGTGCCTGCGCCCACATTAGCGAAAGGACCTAGGGTAGTGCCTGCGCCGATGATGGCGCCAGAAACGTTGGAGTTGGAGATTTCTGCGCCATCGTCAATTTTGGCGTGGTCAATGAGAGCGTTAGGGCCGAGACGGCAATTTCTGCCCACCACCGTGCCGTTTTTCAGCACCGTACCAGGGAGAAGCACCGTGCCTTTGCCCACAAAGACATCGGCATCCACATAGGTGTTGCGGTAATCCCACACCTCAACGCCGTTTTTCACCAAACGGCAGAGGACTTCGCGGTTCAAAATGGCCTGCCAATCGGCAAGTTGTTCTGCATCAGAGATGGAGTACCAGCCGTCACGGTCGGTCATGGGGCGACCATTTTCAGCGAAAAAGTCTTGGAAAGAGAATCGGTCATCTAAGGCATCCATGAGAGCACGGCGCACAACGGCAAACGCCCGCGTGGGAACAGGGGCGTTGCGGAAATCCGGCGTGGCGCTCTTGGGAAGAAGAAGCACAGGCTGGGTGATAACGCAGACCTCTTTTTCTTCCACGGGAGCGGTGGAGAGGAACACATGGAGCTTGTCCGATGCATCCTCACCTGCGGTGGCGGTCACTTCCGTACCGCTGGGGAAACAGCGCAGAGCCTCATCCCGATACTGTTCAGGGCAAAGGAGGAAGAAACGGCTTGTGCCCTGTTCTTTTAAGGACAAACTCAGCCAAGAGAGCAGAGCCGTACCCATGATGTTTTGGAGCATCAAGGGTTTGTTCAGCCCCGTCTTTACGGTATCATCGCTGAGGAAAATCACGCAAGATTGTGTGGTCAAAGTCTTCCCGTCCTTTCATCCCATATATTCTCATTGTAAGTATAGCAAAGAAATCCCCGTTTGTATAGAAATATTCTGCCGAAAATTTGGAAATTTTCGTCCCTTTTTCCCGCAATATGCCAGTTTTGCCCCGCTTACCCATCGGGCGGAGATGAAATTTGCCCCTACAACCAAAACAAAAGCACCGCCCTTTTGGGCGGTGCTTTTTGCGTTTTGTCAGTTGACAGGCACATAGCCGTTATCTTCGATGATTTGACTGCCTCTTGCCGAGAGAACAGCCTCCACCCACTTGCTGGCGGGGGAGTCCGCCTCTTCATCCCCGCGGATGACGATAAATCCGTTGGTGAAGATGGGGTATGTGCCGTTTTTGATGGTCTCAATGGTGGGCGCAACCCCGTCCACGGACAGCATTTTGATGGTATCCCGCTTATACATGGTGTTGACATAGTAGAAATAGGAGTAACCCAAAGCATCCTTGGCGTTGTCATATTGGGCGATGGCATCCACCAGCGCGCCCATTTCCCCTTGCACTTGGGACTGGGGCGGGGTCATGATGGGAACATCTTTCATCACAAGGGAGAGCATGGCGGTCTGGCTACCCGAGCCTGTGGGTCGCTGATAGGGGATGATGGGGGCATCATCCCCGCCCACCCCTTTCCAGTTGGTGATGTTTCCTGCGTAAATGTTCTGAATATCCTCGAATTTCAGATTATTGACGGGGTTTTCCGTGTTCACAATAAAGACAAAGGCGGAAGCGGTGGCGGGGATAATCTTCAGTTCCACCCCTTTGTCCTTGGCGTACTGCTTATCTTCTTCGGAAATTTCTGCGGCGAAAATCACATCCACCTTGCCGTCAATGAGATTGTGATACACCTCGCTACTGCGGGTGGTGGTGTAGGTGAAATCTAGGTCACTTTCCTCCATGCCCAAAAAGTCCGCGGCGATGGCATCCACCAAGGGGTGGATAGCCAAAGACGCATCCACCTTGGGGTAGTTATCCAGTGTGAAAAGGGGGGAAGTGTTCACCACGGGG
>JAGBIE010000021.1 GCA_017935145.1 Oscillospiraceae bacterium | reverse complement strand
GTATTAGAATTCTCGTTAGAACTCAAGGTGATGCGATGACAGGTAGATGCCCGAAACCGCACGGTTAAAGGCTTTTTGGAAGATTGACTTCCGTTTGACGAAGAAGATTTCGAGTCAGCCCCGTTATGACCACTTCGATACCGCTGCATATTCTGTTTTTGTGAGGTTTTTCATCCCTGTAACCTGTACCAAACGGGGCGCCCCGTTATGTCCTGCCCAAGGGTGCGAAATTTTTCGTTCGCTTTCGCTCACAAAATTTCTGCCTTGGGCACTCCTTATTGCTCGCTTCATCTGCCACAGGCAGCGCTCGCAACCGTCCCCACTTCGATACCGCTGCATGTGGGCACATTATAGCAAAGACGGAACACAAAATCAAGAAAAAAGACCGCAGGAGAAAACTCCGCAGTCTTTTCTTTTTATAAACTCTGTTCCGCTACACGGATGGTGTGTTCCATAAGCACTGAGGATGTCACCATGCCCACGCCACCAGGAACGGGGGAGACGGATGCTACGGGGGAGACCTCATCGGTCAGCACATCGCCCACCATTTTGCCGTCCACGCGATTGGCACCCACATCTACCACCACAGCGCCCTCTTTCACATGCGCGCCACTGATGAGTCCCGCTTTGCCTGCGGCAACTACCAATACATCGGCGGTTTTGGTGAGGGAAGAGAGGTCTTTCGTGCGGGAATGGCACACGCTGATGGTGGCGTTTTGCGCCAGAAGGAGTATGGCCACGGGCTTGCCGATGACACCGCTTCTGCCCACCACGCAGGCGTGCTTACCCTCTAATTCTACGCCGTAAAAGGCGAGAAGTTTCATAGCCGCCTCAGCGGTGCAAGGGGCAAATCCTGCGCCATTGCCTGTGAAAATGGCGGCGGCAGAGCCTGCAGTTACCCCGTCCACATCCTTTTTGGGGGCGATGTGGCTCAGCACCTCTTCCTCATAGGGACGCAGGGCTTTGGGCAGGGGCA
Source organism: Oscillospiraceae bacterium (assembly GCA_017935145.1). Taxonomy (GTDB): domain Bacteria; phylum Bacillota; class Clostridia; order Oscillospirales; family Oscillospiraceae; genus RGIG3566. The sequence goes on along the minus strand of JAGBIE010000021.1, from coordinate 49,513 downwards.
GATACAGCAAAATGCCGTGGATTTCATCCTTGGCGCTGAGGGCATCCAAGGTTTCTGTCAAGCGGGAGAGGGAAATATCTTCGTCCAGTACCACACTTTGAAGCATAACGCCCACCATGTCCGCCCGCTTGCGGATGCTCAGCTCATAATTTTCTGCGGCGGGGTCATTTCCCACACGCACCACCGCAAGGCAGGGGGTGATACCTTTTTCCTTGAGGGAGTTGGCGCGTGCGTTCAGTTCCGCCACCATGGACTCCATAACGGGTTTTCCAGATAAGATTGCCATACATTCACCCCAATTTCTTGCTGACGGATGCATAGACCGCCTCCGCCACAGTGATGGATTTTTCCAAAAGGCTCTGCATTTCCTTATTGAGCGATTCCGCCACGGCTCTATCCTGCAACGCGCGGGTGTTAATCTTCACATTGAGAGCGGCGCTTTCCATGGCGGCACGGAGAAGCGTTGCGGCACAGCCTGCATCGGATACCGCCAGACGACTGCCATGCTCCACCAAATTGGGCAGCAGCGCAATGGCGCTGGCGCAGGTGCGGAGCATCTCCATGGGAGGCTGACAGGCAGTGAGGGTGGCTTCTTCCAACACAGAAGCACGATTGGGGTCATCTTTGGGGATGGCGTAAGCCTTTGCCAAGGGCTGGAAGGCTTTTTCGTCCTCCTCTACCAAATCCAAAAGGGCATTTCGGCAATCTTCCAAACCTGCGCAGATGGCGCTCATTTCGTCCTCGAATTCTGCATAGGTCTTTTTGCCCATGGTGAGATTCGTTACCATCTGTCCCAGGGATGCGCCCAAAGCGCCCACGAGGGCAGCTGCCCCGCCACCACCGGGCGTAGGGTCTTTAGAGGCGAGTTTTTCCGCAAATTCACGGCAGGAGAGAAGGGTCATATCCATAAAAAGCACTCCTTGTTACAGTTTTGCCAGTTCTTCGCCGATGACCTTAGCCAAAACCTCGTGCCCTCTATCGTTGGGATGCAAGCCGTCGGGCACAAATTCTTTATCATATGGGTCAAGGGGATTCATCTCAAACAGGTCAATGGCGGGAATCGCATATTCTTTGCATATTTCGCGGATGGCAGAGACATATTCTGCCAAGGTCTTGCCTGTGATGATGTTGGGCGTTTCCTCGTTTCTGCGGTGCAGGGGAGTGAGGAACACCACGGGTTTTCCCGCATATGTTTTCTGTAAATATTCCACAAGGGTGCGCACAGCGCCACAGAAAGTTTTGGGATTGGGGTCTTTTACCTCGCCAAAGGGGGCATCTCCATGACCATAGTCATTGGTGCCACCAAAGACCACCACCGCATCGGCATTTTTGTCCATGACTTGCGCCCGCAGGGAGAAATACAAATCCTGATCCGTCAAGGTTTTGCCCGGCACTACCTGTGGTGCGATACGCGTACCACCAAGTCCGTTATTATAGGCATGGGTTAAGCCATATTCTTTTGCAATGAGCTGATGAAAGACCTTGTTTTTTGAGCTACAGCCTGCACCCTCGGTAATGCTATCGCCCAAAAAGCAGATGGTCATACCCTGCAAATTCATAAAAATCATCCTCTCGGAGTTTTGATTATCCACATTTTACCACATGCGCGCTCATAATACAAATAACAGTTGCAATTTTTCTCCGAAAAAGATACAATAAGGGCGTAGCTTTGCAGGAGTAAAGTCAGCGCGTTAAGTACCGGTTGGATGGGAGGTTGCCACCGGGCGAAGGAGTTTTTTCTCCGCGGTGCTGGCTTGCTGCCGCCTGACATGGAGCATTTGCTTAAAGTTACACCATAGGAATATCCTTTTAACCTCCTCCAAATTTTCATTGGAGGCTTTTTTATGTTCAAAAAACCCTTTTCTGTCCGCCTTTTGTGTCATATTGCCATCTTGGCAACGCTGGAAATTGTCCTAAACCGCTTCTGCTCCATCAATACCATGGGCACGAAAATCGGCTTTAGTTTTGTGCCTATTTGCATCTGTGCCATGCTCTACGGCCCTCTTTGGGCGGGGCTGACCTATGGTCTTGCGGACTTGGTGGGCGCCATCGCGTTTCCCATTGGACCTTACCATGTGGGATTCACCATCTTTGCCGTGGTGCGGGGCATGATTTACGGCTTTTTGCTCTACGGCGGTGGGAGAGAAAAACTGCGTTTTTCCCATGTGCTCACTGCATCGATTGTGAACCCTGTTTTGGTCAGTTTGTGCATCGATACCCTTTGGGTGGCGATGCTATTCAGCAGTAAAAGTTATTGGGGCTGGTTCTTGTACCGTGTGCCCCAGAGTCTTGTGCTGGTGCCCTTGCAAATCATCGTCATCCCCATACTGGGGCGCCTGGCTGCCATCCTCCGCAAGCAGGGTCTTGCGGCATAAAGGAGAGGAGAACCCGTGAATCTCAATGAGGCTTTGGAGTATATCCACTCCACTTGCTGGAAAGGCTCTGTACCGGGACTTTCCCGCACGGAGGAGTTGCTCCACCGTATGGGAAACCCCCATAAAACATTAAAATACATCCATGTGGTGGGCACCAACGGCAAGGGGAGTACCTGTGCCATGCTCGCCTCTGTGTTGCGCTCGGCAGGCTACAAAGTGGGGCTCTACACCTCGCCCTATATCTTCCGATTTGAGGAACGGATGCAGATAAACGGCGCGCCCATCTCAGAAGAGGAACTTTGTCGCCTCACGGAAGAGATTCGTCCCCATGCCGATGCCATGGAGGATAAGCCCACGGAGTTTGAACTGATTACCTGCCTTGCCTTTTCCTACTTTGCCCGCCAAAAGGCGGATATTGTGGTGTTGGAAGCAGGCATGGGTGGCGAAATGGACTCCACCAATGTCATCCCCGCCCCCGAAGTTGCCGTCATGTGCAACATCGGTCTCGACCATACGGAATATTTGGGCAACACCCTAGAGGATATCGCCCGCACCAAGGCGGGTGTGGTGAAAGAGGGGAGCGCCTGCGTCCTCTATCCCTCCACCCCCGATGTGGAAAAAACCGTACAGGAAATCTGCAAAGCAAAATCCGTCCTATTGACCGTGGCAGATTTTGCAAAGCTCCACCCCGTGGAAAACACCCTCCAAGGGCAAACCTTCCACTGGGGCGCTATGAAAAATATCCACCTGCCCCTTTTGGGCGAACATCAACAGCATAACGCCTGCGTGGTGCTGGAAACCCTCATGCATTTGCGCCAAAAGGGCTGGAACATTCCCGATTCTGCCATCTACCATGGTCTTGCCCAAACGGCATGGCCTGGGCGCTTTCAGCTCATTGGGGAAGACCCCCTATTTATCATCGATGGCGGTCACAATCCCCAATGCATGGAAGCCTTGACGAAGAATTTGGAGATTTATCTGAAAGATACCCATCTGACTGTCCTCACAGGTGTTATGGCAGATAAAGATCGGTCGCAGATGTACCCGCCTTTACTGCCCTATGTGTCCCAGTTTGTCACAGTTACCCCCGCCAATCCCCGCGCCCTGCCTGCGGAAGATTTGGCAGAGTATCTGCGCTCTTTGGGCAAGAATGCAACTCCTTGCGATAGTGTTTTGCAGGGGGTAGAAACCGCCTTAACCTTGGCAAAAGAGCAAAAGGGCGCAGTGCTCACCTGCGGGTCACTTTATATGTTGGGTGAAGTGGTGGAAGCCCACCAAAGACTCACCCCTTGACAAGGAAAGTACAAAAGTGGTACAATGTCTGCAAGTTCATACCCCAAAGATGCAGAAAGTAAGATGACCATGCCTCACAGAGAGCCCGTGTTGCTGAAAATCGGGCAGAAACAAGTCATCCCGTGGACCTGCGGAGGGGAAAAGACCCTGAAAGTGCGCGATGAAAATCGTGAAGCAAGGTGGCACCGCGGATAATTTGCTTATTCGTCCTTGACAGAGCATGGCTCTGTCAAGGACTTTTTATTTGGGAGGAATTTTATATGAAACTCTATACCAAACGATGGCGAATCTGCCTCTAAAACCATATAAATCACCTATTTTTCAAATATTTGGAGGAATATATTATGATTCACAACGGTATTGATTTTGATACATATTTCAACAACTATCCCGATAAAGACGGCTATTTTGGCAAATATGGTGGCGTTTACATTGACGAAAAACTGAAAAACGCCATGGCGGAGATTACGGAAGCTTACTATTCCATCTGCCAGTCCCGCAAATTTATCGCGGAACTGCGCCGTATCCGCAAGGAGTTCCAAGGCCGTCCCACTCCCGTGACTCACTTGGAGCGCCTGTCCGATGCTTTGGGTGGCAAGGTGCAACTGTACGCCAAGCGGGAAGATTTGAACCATTCTGGTGCTCATAAACTCAACCACTGCATGGGCGAAGCGCTCCTTGCCAAGTACATGGGCAAGAAAAAGGTCATCGCAGAAACAGGCGCAGGTCAGCACGGTGTGGCACTGGCTACCGCTGCCGCTTATTTTGGTCTCGAATGCGATATTTACATGGGCTCTGTGGATATTAAGAAGCAGGCTCCCAATGTGGCTCGCATGAAGATTTTGGGTGCTAATGTGGTGGAAGTCACCCATGGCTTGCAGACCCTCAAAGAGGCTGTAGATGCTGCTTTTGATGCATACAGCAAGGAATATAAGGACTCCATCTACTGCATCGGCTCCGTGCTGGGTCCCCATCCTTTCCCCATGATGGTGCGGGATTTCCAGAGCGTTGTGGGCATTGAAGCAAGAGAGCAGTTTGTGGAAATGACAGGTCATCTGCCCTCTGCCATCGTGGCTTGCGTGGGCGGTGGCTCCAATGCCGCTGGTCTGTTTGCAGGTTTCCTCAATGACCCTGTGGATATCTACGGCGTTGAGCCCTTGGGTCGCGGACCGAAACTGGGCGATCATGCCGCCAGCCTCAAATACGGCACGGAAGGCATCATGCACGGCTTTAACTCCATCATGCTCAAAGACGAAAATGGCGAGCCTGCTCCCGTCTACTCTGTGGCCAGCGGTCTGGACTATCCCTCTTCCGGCCCTGAGCATGCGTTCCTGCAGGAAATCGGTCGCGTCAAGTACGATGTCATCGATGATGAAGAGACCATCGATGCCTTCTACAAACTCTCCCGCATGGAGGGTATCATCCCCGCCATTGAGAGTAGCCACGCTGTGGCCTTTGGCATGAAACTGGCCAAGACCATGGACCATGGCTCTGTACTCATTAACCTTTCCGGCCGTGGCGATAAAGACATGGACTATGTCATTGAACACTACGGCATCCCCGAATAAGAAAGTGTGATCACATGAACGGCAATACTAAGCGAAATGCTGTGTGGCTTTGCACCACGGCCATGCTCATGGCACTGAATGTGGTCATGAGTTCCTTTAGCCTTCCTGTCCCTGGCGGACATCTTTATATGAACGATATCGTCATTTGCACAGCCTCCATCCTCCTTGACCCCTTTGGAGCGTTTTTGGTGGGCGGTGTGGGCGCGTTTTTGGGAGATTTCTTCTTCTATCCCACGCCCATGTTTGTGTCTTTGGTGACACACGGATTGCAGGCGGTGGTCATCTCCCTGTGTACGCGCCGTATGTTCCAAAAGCATCCTGCCCTTAGCTCGGGTATCGGTGTGACATTGGGCGCAATCATCATGGTGGTAGGCTACTCCTTGGGCAGAGCGTTTATTTACAGCACGCCCGAATACGCAGTGCTGAAACTGCCTTACCAAATTTTGCAGGCGGTTGTGGGCGCAGTTTTGGGCATGATTCTCTGCTACGGCTGTGGTATTCGAAAAATTTTCCGCAAAATGACCGCAAAAGGATAAGAAAAAAGCACCGACCAATTTTGGTCGGTGCTTTTTGTTTGTAGGGGAAACGATTTGTACTTTTCTTGCTTGCCAAGAAAAGTACCCAAAGAAGGCAAATTAGGAGGGGACTTTTTACCGATCCGTCCCCTCCTAATAACCACCCCTCCTAAGAAAGAAGTCACAGCGGTCTTACTCACGGCAAAGGTGTTCCACGACCGTTTGCCCTGCCGAGAACGCGCAAACTTGGCGGTCTGTGCTTAGGGGCGGGGCATCCTTGGCGTTCGCACAAAAACAAAAATACCCCACCCGAATGGGTGAGGTATTTTTTTGGTGACCCGTGGGAGAATCGAACTCCCGTTACCGCCGTGAAAGGGCGGTGTCTTAACCGCTTGACCAACGGGCCTGGTAGCGGCAATCTGATTCGAACAGATGACATACCGGGTATGAACCGGGTACTCTACCAGCTGAGTTATGCCGCCATATTTGACTCAGATGAGCATGATGATTATAAAGGAGAGTTTCTCGTTTGTCAACTGATTTTTTTCGATTTTGTCAAATTTTTTATAGCGGACGATTTTAGTATATGCGTTTTTCGGCGCTAAAGTTTGGAAAATGCCGATTTTTTAGGAAAATTCTCCCAATACACCATCACGGAAGAGGGATATGATACGGCAGATACGGCACTGATTTTCCAAATTCTTTCCTTGAATGTAAACTTTTACGGCATTTTTCGCGTGTCCCGTAAAATATCCGTCCTCCGTCTGTTCCCACAAAACCTCCTGTTCTGTGCCCAAAAGGGAAGAGAGATATTCCTGTTCCCAGCGCTCTGCCACCTTTCCCGCCTCATGGGCGCGGGACTCTTTGGTGGCATGATTGTGCTGATGAGACATTTTGTCCGCGGGCGTGCCACTACGGCGGGAGTAGGGGAAAATGTGGCAGGCGGAAAACTGGCAAGTGTCCATAAATTGGAGGGTTTCCTTGAATTCTTCCTCCGTCTCGTTGGGGAATGCCACAATCACATCCGTAGTGATGGCGCAGTGGGGGAAATGCTCCCGCAAAAGGCGCACGCTTTGGAGATACCGCGCCGTATCATACTTGCGGTTCATGCGCTTTAAAACGGAATCACTGCCACTTTGCAAACTCAAATGGAACTGGGGGCAGAGATTATCATATTGCTTCAGCACCGTGCAAAATTCCTCCGTCACTGTGCGAGGCTCTAAAGAGCCAAGACGAATCCGCAACTTAGGCACGGCTTCACACAGGGCTTTGAGCAAATGGATCAGGTTGCTTCCATCCTTAAAATCCAGCCCCCAAGAGGAGATTTCAATGCCCGTGACCACCAGTTCCTTATAGCCCAATTCTTCCAATCGGCGGGCTTCCGCCACGGCATTTTCTAACGGCAGAGAGCGCACAGGACCGCGGGCGTAGGGGATGATGCAGTAAGAGCAGAAATTATTACAGCCATCTTCCACTTTGAGCATGGCACGGGTGCGTTCCACCAATCCACCTGCGGGGAGGATTTCAAACTCGTGATTTTGCAGAGCGGGCTGGATATTTTCCCGCACCTGTCTATCCTGCACAGATGCCACCAACATATCCAAAAATGCCATGCGGTCCTTGGTGCCAATGAGTACCTGCGGACCTAAGGCGCGGACTTCTTCGGGACTCACTTGGGCGTAACATCCGCACACGCCCACCACGGCATTGGGATTTAATTTCTGCGCCCGCCGAATGGCATTGCGGGCCTTTTTGTCCGATACCGCCGTCACGGTGCAGGTGTTTACAATGTAGCCATCGCAGACTTCATCAAAAGAGCCAAGGCTGTGGCCCATCTCCAAAATTCGGCGCTCCATGGCCTGCGTTTCGTACTGATTCACTTTGCATCCAAGGGTGTAAAACGCAAATTTCATGTTCTTGCGCCTCCTTTTTGAGAATTTTCTTTATTATACCTGAAACTGACAAAAATGTACAGTGGAATACAAGCCCTTTTTCCCTCATAAAGATGGTTAAACGAAACTGTGGAGGGTGATTGTGTGAAAAAATTCGTATCCCTGCTTCTTTCTACCATACTCCTTGCGGGACTTTTGTCCATGCCTGCCATGGCGGTGGATGTAAAAGCCCCCTCGGCCATTTTGATGGAGTGCGCCACGGGAGAAATCCTCATGGAGAAAAACTCTCACGAGATGCTCCATCCTGCCTCGGTGACCAAGGTCATGACCCTGCTTCTCTTGGCGGAAGCCTTGGAGGTGGGGCAAATCTCGTGGCAGGATACTGTCACCACCTCAGCCTTTGCCGCCAGCAAAGGGGGAAGTCAAATCTTCCTAGAAGAGGGTGAACAGATGAAGTTGGAGGAGATGTTCAAATCCGTGGTCATCGCCTCTGCCAACGATTGCGCCACCGCCCTTGCCGAACACCTCTGTGGCAGTGAAGAAGCCTTTGTGGAAAAAATGAACGCCCGCGCCCAAGAATTGGGCATGGAAAACACCCATTTTGTCAACTGCACAGGCTTGGATGATGACCCCGAAGCCAAAAATCATCTGACCACTGCCTATGATATTGCCATCATGTCCCGTGAACTTCTGCGCCATCCCAAGGTGAAGCAGTACACCACCGTGTGGATGGATACAGTGCGGGATGGGGCATTCGGACTGACCAATACCAATAAATTGGTGCGTTTTTATCCTGGCGCTACGGGACTGAAAACGGGCTTCACCGCCGCCGCAGGCTACTGTCTATCCGCCTCGGCGGAGAAAGAGGGCATGGAACTTTTGGCGGTGGTGATGCATTGCGATACCTCCGTAAACCGCTTTGAAAGTGCCAAAGCCCTTTTAAACTACGGCTTTGCTCAATATGCCCTCTATACGCCACCGACAAACTCCATTTCTCCCATCCCCATCACCTTGGGTACAGAGGATTCCATCACCCCAGTGGTGGAGGGCGGTGGACCTATCCTCACGGAAAAGGCACTGAAAAATGCCATTACCATCCGCACGGAAACGGTGGAAAATTTGCAAGCGCCTGTGGAAGAGGGGCAAAAAGTGGGTACGCTCACGGTGGAAGCCCAAGGCAAAGTTTTGCGGGAAATTCCTCTGGTGGCTGGTAAGAATGTACCACGGCTGAGTATTTGGAAGTTGTGGTGGAGGCTTGTGGGCAAACTTTGCATGGCATAAATTGCGCTTTTTCTTGTAATTGGCAGAAATATGTTGTATATTGGAGGTAGAAAATCAGCAAGACGAAAGACGGTGGTATTGTGATTAGTACAGACCTTTCCAATGTCTGGCGCAGTGTATCCCTGCCGGAGCTTTTGCAAGAAGAACAAACTATTTTTGATGCTCACCTGCTCTTGGGGGGCGGTCGCCGTCGGGAAGATGGTTGGCTGTCCTTTCTAGAGGAGCAGGATACGGCTCGCCCTCGCTGGCTGGAAGAGATCATCTTTTCTGCCCAAGGGGTAAAAGAACAGTCAGAATATCTGCTGGTGGTGGGCGGTGGCCTCACGCAACTGGGTCTCAAAGCCCTCACATCCCTCTCTTTGGGCACGGAAGATGGTTGCCGTCTTCTCTTCTGCGGGGAAGATGTTTCGCCCCAGCCCATTGCCCATTTGGAGCGCACTTTGCGGGATAAAAAATTCTCCATCTTGGTCATGAGCGCCACAGGGGAAGACCCCTTTACCCTCATCACCTTGCGCACCCTGCGCCGTCTTATGGAGGATTGGGCTGTAAGCGATGTCCGTGAACGGATTTATATTTCCGCGCCGGAGGTCAGTTCCCTTGGTCAAATCGCCTTGGCAGAGGGCTTTTTGCTCTTGCCGTACCTGTCCACTTCCGATGCCTCGGAAAGCGTGCTCAATCCTGCGGGACTTTTCGCCTTGTCCGCCGCAGGCTACAATGTCAAAGAACTGTGCCGTGGGGCGGCAACCGCCATGGAAGAATACGCACTAAGGAGTTTTGAAAACCCTCTGTGGCTGTATGTGGGTTCTCGCCTTGCCCTGCGGGATCGGGGCTTTTTTGAGGAATGCCTGTGCCTGACAGACTACCGCGCCCAAATGCTGGGCACATGGTGGAAGGCACTGAACCAAAAAGCTATGGGTCGCGGGGAAAAGCCCATCTCGTTAGAAACGGCACTTCTGCCGCGGGAACTGTCCCGCTGTGGTGATGGTCTATTTGCCACCCATCGGTTCTATACCATGATTCGCCTGCCCATGGATGGGGTATCCATCCCTGTGGAAATGGACTGGAAAGATTTAGATGGCTACAACAGCCTCTCGGGCAAGGATTTTGCCCATGTGGAAAAAGAAGCCTTGGCTGCCATTGACCTCAATTTGGCGCAAAAGCAAATTCCCGTCATCTCCTTGGAGTGGGAGGGCAGAGGCACTGTGGGCGAAATGGGCGCACTGGCGGTATTTTTGGAACTTTCCGCCGTTCTCACTGCTGTGTGCAGTGGCGCATCCCCCTTCCTCCACACGGAGAGCGATGCCATTTATCATCGTTTGGATACGGTTTTGGAGCGGAATTTCTCCAATTTGTCAAACTGACACCCTGAAATTTGGATAAGCTTACAATTGCAATTTCCCTCAAGGGATGATACACTGTATGTAAGCACTATCCCAACCACACAAAGGAGGCAAACCATATGGTGAAAGTCATCATGGGGCTCAAGGGCTCCGGCAAAACCAAAAAACTCATTGAAAGCATTAACGCTACTGTCGAAAAGTCGGAAGGCAGCGTGGTCTGCATCGAAAAGGGCACTGCTCTGCGTTATGATGTAACCAACCGTTGCCGTCTCATTGACGCAGGCGAATATCAGCTTTACGGCTATACCTTCCTCAAAGGTTTTCTCTGCGGTCTGCATGCTGGCAATTTCGACATTACTGATATTTACATTGACTCTTTCTACAAAATCATTGCTCAGCCTGAAGAGGATAAGACGGACGAATTCCTCACTTGGTGCGATGCTTTTGGCGCAGCCAACAATGTGAACGTGACGGTCTCCCTGTCTCAGGATGTTTCCACCGCCACGGAAACCATGAAGAAATATCTGTAACAAAAAAACAATGAGCCAAGGTCTGTGACCTTGGCTCATTTTCATCCCAAAAGACTCTCGCGAAATACATCCCACGGATATTCCTGCGGGGGCAAAGCGGAAAACTCCATCTTCTTGCCTGTGGCAGGATGGGTAAAGGCAAGTCGGCAGGAGAATAGGGCAGGGGAGCGATTTACATCCTTACTGCCATAGCGGATATCCCCCACAAGGGGCATTTTGCGGGATGCAAACTGCACGCGGATTTGGTGGGTGCGCCCTGTGTGCAAACGGACACGCACCAAACTAAGGCTCTTTTCTCCCTCTTGCCATACCGCCAAACGGCGATAGCTGAGACTGGCATCCCGCACGCCTTTGCGGTAGCGGGAAACTACATAGGTCTTGTTTTTGGAAGCATCACGGAACAGTAGGTCTTCCAAAGTGGCTTCCTCCTGAGGAACGCCACGGACTACGGCAAAATATTCCTTTTCCATCTCTCGGTTTGCCACGGCGGTGGTAAGAAAGGACGCCGCTTTGTGGTTTCGGGCAAAGACCATAAGCCCACCCACAGCCTTATCCAGCCGATGCACGGTAAAAAGTTCTCCCGATTCTCCCAAAGATACCAGATGCTCACTGAGAAGATTGGGAAAACTCTTCCCTTCGGCAGGTTCGGAGAGATAGCCCACAGGCTTCACCGCCACAAGAATGCTACTATCTTTGTAGAGAATATTCAGTTCCTCCAAGACCATCCCTCTTTTCTAAAAAACCAATGAAAGGCGGCAAAAACAAATGATTCGACACGTGATTTTATGGAAATTCAAAGAAAACACAGAAGCCCAACAGGCAGAATTTCTCCACGGACTGCTCTCCCTCTATGGTGTGATTCCCGAAATCATGAACATGGAAGTGGGCAGAAACAGTGGTGCTGAGGAAAATTACGATGCCTGCCTCATTGCAGATTTTGCGGATTTTGACGCTCTGCACCGCTATGCGGTAGACCCTCGCCATCAGGCAGTGGCAGCATTGTGCAAAGAGATTCGCGTCTCCCGTGTGGCGGTGGATTACGAGGTTTAATACCACTCTTTGAGGACTAAATCCGTCTCCCCTTGGTTAAGCCCCGATTCTATCCGTATTACGCCCTGACGCTTGGCATATTCCTTGCGTACCAAATCACGGATGGCAGTGCCACCATGGTAGCCATGAACCACCCGAATGCGGTAGACCCCACGGCTTTTCTTCAGCGCTGCATCCAAGGCGATTTGCGCCTGATACACGGTGCAGCCGTGCAAATCCAGTATTTTAATTCCCTGTTCCACATCTGCACCTCCCATTTTCTCTATTTTAGAGGATTTTTTCTGTTCTTGCAATCCCAAAAGGTAAAAAAGGAAAACGGCCGATGGAACGATTCCATCGGCCGCCTTCCGTTTGGAAGAGAAAAGAGAGAAAGAGAGAGGTGAAAGATTGGGGCGCTTGTCCCGTTCTTTCACTTATAGTCTACTAAAAAATTATGAACAATTCACACATGGAAGATGAAAAAACTGTAAACTTTCGGTAAAAGGTGGAAAAACGGGATTTTGCGGGCAAACGGCGGGAAAACCTTGACCCTATGGGGGAAAAATGATATAATGTTTCTAAGTTTTGGAAAGGGGAGAAGACCGTGCAAACGCAAGTTGCAGAGGGGTTTATCGTCTCTCATCATTTGGGCAAAGACGGGCTTTCTCTCCGTGAGGAGACCCAGCGTTTTTTGGATGAAATGCAACGGGGACTTCGCGGGGATGGCAGTAGCCTATACATGCTCCCCACCTTCCTTTCCGCCAAGCCGAAAGCCCATCTCAGTGGCACTTCCGCGGTGCTGGATGCTGGTGGTACCAATCTCCGCAGTGGCACAGTGACCTTTGTGGATGGTCGCGTGACGGATATTACGGCAGAAAAGCGGGCGCTTCCCGGCACTAAAGAAGAACTTTCCGTGGGGGAATTTTTCTCCGCCATCGCGCAGGTGACAAAACCCCACCTGCAAGAAAGTCGCCCCATCGGTTTTTGCTTCTCCTTTGCTGCCCAGTGCTGTGAAGATGGAGACGGCAAACTCCTCTCCTTCTGCAAAGAAGTGCGCGTGAGAGGTGCGGAGGGAAAATTCATTTGCAAGGAACTAAAAAGCGCCCTTGGGGATGAAAATCGCCTTTGCCTCCACTTAAACGATACCGCCGCCGCCATGTTAGGTGGCATGGCAGATGGTTTTTCCGCAGATGAGCCCTACTGTGGCTTTATTTTAGGCACTGGCACCAACTGCTGTTATGGCGAAAAGACCAAAAACATCGAAAAATACACGGGCACTGCCTACGCTCACGATACTATGATTGTCAACATGGAATCGGGCATGTATGAGGGCTTCCCCCGTGGAGATTTGGATGAAATTTTGGACAAAACATCGGAAAAACCCCGTGACCACATGGCGGAAAAACTGGTCTCGGGTGTCTACTTGGGAAAACTCCTCTATCTTGCCCTCGCTCGGGCAAAAGAAGAGGGGCTGTTCTCGGGTGACCTTTCCGCTTTTGCGGGAGAAATCCCCATGGCAGTATGGCAGGATTTGTCTTTTGCCCGCGGGGAAGATACCGCTTTTGCTAAGGAAATCATCTCTGCCCTTTACGGTCGCACGGCGCGGATGATGACCATTGTCCTTTCTGCCGTTGCATTGCAGACAGGCGCATCGAAGGGTCGCCCTCTTAACATCGTCATGGAGGGTTCTACCTACGGAAAATCCCCCTTACTGCAGAAACTGCTTCAAGAGGAACTTTCGACTGCGGGGGAAACATTTGGTCTCTCGTTCCGCATTGTGACCACCGAACATGCTACTTTGAAAGGCGCGGCGCTCGCTGCCCTTTCTGCTCAATAAAATTCTACATATCTAAGGAGTAATGAACATGTCTATTCAGCTGGAAACCAAACATCTCACAGGCTTTGTCTCTCAGGAGCAAATTTCCGCCCTCAAGGCAGAAATGGAAAAAGCCTGCCACGAATTTGACGCTGGCACCTGCCAAGGCAACGATTTCATCGGCTGGCGCACTCTGCCCACCGATTATGACAAGGAAGAGTTTGCCCGCATCAAGGCAGCCGCAGGCAAAATCCGTGCCAACAGCCAAGTGCTGGTGGTCATCGGCATCGGCGGTAGCTACTTGGGCGCTCGCGCTGCCATTGAATTCTTGGGTAGCCAGTATTACAATAACTTTGCCGATTTGCAGGTCTACTTTGTGGGCAACTCCATCTGCCCCGAAGAACTGAGCAAAGTCCTCAAACTCTGCGAGGGTAAGGATGTTTCCGTGAACATCATCTCCAAGTCCGGCACTACCACCGAGCCCGCCATCGCCTTCCGTGTGTTTAAGGAATACATGGAAAACCGCTATGGCAAGGAAGAGGCTTCCAAGCGCATCTATGCCACCACCGATAAGGCCCGTGGCACGCTGAAAGAACTTTCCACCTTGGAAGGCTACGAGACTTTTGTTGTGCCCGATGATGTAGGTGGCCGTTACTCCGTGCTCACGGCTGTGGGTCTATTACCCATCGCAGCCGCTGGTTTTGATATTGATGCCCTTATGGCTGGCGCTCAGGCTGGTCAAAAGGCTTTCGATAACGATGAAATGAACCCCTGCAACCTCTATGCCGTGATCCGCAATGTGCTCTACCGCATGGGCAAAAAGACGGAACTTTACACCTGCTATGACCCCGCTTTCACCATGTTTAACGAGTGGCTCAAACAGCTCTATGGCGAAAGTGAAGGCAAGGACGGCAAGGGCATTTTCCCCGCATCTGTCATTTTCTCCACCGACCTGCACTCCATGGGTCAGTATATTCAGGATGGCGAACGCACCCTCTTTGAAACTGTTCTGGCTTTCGGTGGCGCTCGTGAAGATGTGACCGTCAAGGCAGAAGAGGCTAACTTTGACGGCCTCAACTACTTGGCAGGCAAGACCATGAGCGAAATTAACCGCACTGCCATGGAAGCTACCATCATGGCACACAAAGATGGTGGCGTACCCTGCATGGTTATCGAAGTGGGCAAGATGGACGAGTATCATCTTGGCGAACTGGTGTACTTCTTTGAGCATGCCTGTGCCATCTCCGGCGCTATGCTGGGCGTGAACCCCTTCAACCAGCCCGGCGTGGAAGCTTATAAGAAAAACATGTTCAAACTGCTGGGCAAACCCGGCTATTAATACCCACAACAAGAATACGCAGTTCCCCAGGGAACTGCGTATTTTGAGGAAACGGAGGATATATCCATGGCGAAAAAATACTTGGCTTCTCAGTGGAAAACCTTACTGACCGACCCCCGTCATCTTGCCGTAGTAGACGGCTTTGAGAAAGTCTTTGGCGCAGGGAAAGAAATTTCCCTGTTCTCCGCCCCCGGTCGCACGGAAATCGGTGGCAACCACACAGACCATCAGCACGGGCGCGCCTTGGGGGCATCCATCAACTTGGAAGCCGTGGCAGCCGTGTGCGAAAACGATTTGGGTCAAATGCGCATCCATTCGGAAGGTCACTCCTTCTGCGTGGTGGATGTAAACGACCTCTCCATCCATGAAGAGGAGAAGAACTCCTCCATGTCCCTGATTCGTGGTGTAGCATCCGCTTTTCAGGATATGGGTTGCCCCGTGGGTGGCTTTGATGCCTATGTGTCCTCCAATGTGCTTCGCGGTAGCGGACTTTCCTCTTCCGCCGCCTTTGAGGTGCTTTTGGGCGTGATTCTCAATGGCCTGTTCTTCGAAAATAAGGCCTCCGCCACCCGCATTGCCCAAATCGGCCAGTATGCGGAAAATGTCTATTTTGGCAAGCCCTCGGGCCTCTTGGATCAAATGGCATCCTCTGTGGGTAACTTGGTGGCCATGGATTTTAACGACCCCAAAAATCCCATTGTGGAAAAAGTGGATTTTGACTTTGCCAAAACGGGCTACAGCCTCTGCATTATCGATAGTGGCGCTGACCATGCGGATCTCACCGATGAATACGCCGCCATCCCCATGGAACTGAAGGTTATCAGCCAACACTTTGGCAAGGAAGTCCTGCGGGATATTCCCGAAGAGGATTTCTATCGGGAACTGCCCACCCTCCGCGCTTTGGCAGGGGATAGAGCCGTGCTTCGTGCCATCCATTTCTATGGGGATAATGCCCGCGTGCCCAAGCAGGTGCAGGCACTGAAAGATGGCGATTTTGACACCTTCCTGAATCTCATGAAAGAATCGGGTCGCTCCTCTTGGATGTATCTGCAAAATGTTATCCCCGCTGGCTATAAAGCCCATCAGGAAATGGGCGTTGCCTTGGCACTGTGCGAAAAACTGCTGGGTGGCAAGGGCGCATTCCGTGTCCACGGCGGTGGCTTCGCCGGTACGGTACAAGCCTTCGTTCCCAACGATATGCTGGAGACTTTCCGCACGGAAATGGAGCGGGTTTTGGGCGCTGGCAGTTGCCATGTGCTTTCCATCCGTCCCATGGGTGGCGTGGAATTATAAACATTTTTCGAAAGGAGAAGAAAGATGGAACTGTATGTAAAAAGTTTGGTTGCCTACGCAGTGGAGCAAGGTCTTTTGGAAGAGTGTGATACCGTCTTCGCCATTAACCGCCTTTTGGAAGTGTTGCAGGCGGATAGTTATGAAGAGCCCGCCGATGCTCCCCTTACCGATTTGGAAGAAATCCTCCGTGGTCTTTTGGACTATGCTGTAGAAAAAGGCATCTTGGATGATAACATCACCGCAAGAGACTTGTTCGATACCAAACTCATGGGCGCCATCACCCCCTTCCCCCATGAGGTGCGCAAAACCTTTGCTGAAAAATATGCCCGTGACCCCAAAGAAGCCACGGACTACTACTATGCTTTCAGCCAAGCCACGGATTATATCCGTCGCTATCGCATCCAAAAAGACCGCCGTTGGAAGTACGCTTCCCAGTTTGGCGAGATGGATATTACCATCAACCTCTCCAAGCCCGAAAAAGACCCCCGCGCTGTGGCGGCGGCAAAACTCGCCCCCCAAACGGGCTATCCCAAGTGCCAACTGTGCACGGAGAACGAGGGTTATGCTGGTCGCATGAACCATCCTGCACGGCAAAACCACCGCATTCTGCCCATCACCATTGATGGCGGTGTGTGGTATTGGCAATACTCTCCTTACGTATACTATAATGAACACTGTATTGTCTTTAATGGGGAGCATACCCCCATGAAAATTGACCGTAGCGCCTTCCGTAAACTGTTGGACTTTGTGGGTCAGTTCCCTCACTACTTTGTGGGTTCCAATGCGGATTTACCCATTGTGGGTGGCAGTATCCTCAGCCACGAGCATTTCCAAGGCGGTGGCTACGATTTTGCCATGGCGAAAGCCCCTGTGGAAGAGAAACTCACCTTCCGCGGTTATGAAGATATCTCTGCGGGCATCGTAGCATGGCCCATGAGCGTCATCCGCTTGGAGGGCAGTGACCCCGACCGCTTGGTTTCCTTGGCGGACGATATTCTCACCGCATGGCGTGGTTATACGGATGAAAGCGCTTTCATCTTCGCCCATACCGATGGAGAAGACCACAACACCATCACCCCCATTGCCCGCATGCGTGGGGACAAGTTCCAACTGGACTTGGTGCTGAGAAACAACATCACCACGGAAGAACATCCCTTGGGTGTGTATCACCCCCACGCGGAGTACCATCACATTAAAAAAGAGAATATCGGCCTCATCGAGGTCATGGGTCTGGCAGTTCTGCCCGCCCGTTTGGCCAAGGAATTGGATGCCGTCAAGGAACTGGTTTTGGCAGGGAAAAACCTGCGGGAAAATGAACTGACGGAAAAACATGCCACTTGGATGGAAGAAATTCTCTCCCGCCGTGAAGTCACCGCGGAAAACATCTCCGCTGTGGTGGAAGAAGAAGTGGGCTATGTGTTCAGCAAGGTGCTGGAATGCGCAGGCGTGTACAAGCGCACGGAAGAGGGCAAGGCTGCCTTCCTGCTATTCACTGCCTCTGTGAAAGGATAAAACATCATGACTGCTAACGAACTTTACACTCTGTGGCTGGAAAATGCCACAGGCGACATTTTGGAAGAACTGAAAGCCGTAGAGGGCAACGAACAGGAAATCCTCCGCCGTTTTGGCACGGTGCAGGCCTTTGGCACAGCGGGCATCCGCTCTGTTATGGGTGCTGGTGCAAGCCTGCTCAACGAATACACTGTGCGCCGTGTGGCCCGTGGTCTTGCCGCCTATATGATGGCAAACGATGTGGAAAAATCCTGCGCCATCGGCTACGATTGCCGTCACAACTCTCAAGAGTTTGCAAAAATCTGCGCCGCCGCGCTGGCTGCTGAGGGCGTTAAGGTCTATCTCTATGACCGCCTTGCCCCCACTCCCATGCTCTCCTTTGCGGTGCGCCACTTGGGTTGTGGTGCGGGCATGGTCATCTCCGCCAGCCACAATACCAAGGAATATAACGGTCTCAAGTGCTACGGCCCTGATGGTTGCCAAATGACGGAAGAGCCTGCCGCCTTGGTCAGTGCAGAAATTGAAAAGACTCCCATGTTCCTGCCGGAGAAAGAAAGTTTTGACACTCTTCTTCAAAAGGGACAGATTGAGTACATTGGGGCAGATGTGTGGGAAGCCTACTACGCCCGCATTCAAAAAGAATCCATCCGTCCCAACTTGGTGCGGGAAATGGGTCTTGGCGTGGTCTATTCTCCCCTCTGCGGTGCAGGTGGCGAGCCTGTGGCAGAAATTCTCCGCCGTTTGGGCGCTAAGGTTTATATCCCCGAGAGTCAGAAAATGCCCTCTGGCGATTTTGCAACCTGCCCCAACCCCAACCCCGAAAATGATGGCGCATTTGCGGAAAGTTTCCGCCTTGCCGATACAGTGGAGCATGATATCATTCTTGCTACCGACCCCGATTCCGACCGCATCGCCTGCGCTGTGAAGACGGAAGAGGGCTACCAGAAACTCAGCGGTAACGAAATGGGTTGCCTGCTTCTGGATTATGTCTTGGGCGCTTATCAGCGGGAGGGCAAAATGCCCACCGCCCCCATGGCAGTTATGAGCATCGTCTCCTCTCCCATGGCGGCACGGATTGCCGAATTCTACGGCTGCCATATGCGCATCACTCCCACGGGTTTCAAGTATATCGGCGCAGCCATTTTGGAACTGGAAGGGGAAAACCGCCCCGAAGATTTCATCCTTGGCTTTGAGGAAAGCTGTGGCTATCTCAAGGGTACTTACTGCCGTGATAAGGACGCCGTCTCCACCGCCATGCTCATTGCGGAAATGGCAGCCTACTACAAACAGCAAGGCAAGACTCTTCTGCAGGTGATGGATGACCTTTACACCGCCTATGGTTTCATGGCTGCAACCTTGCAGAACATTGTCTTTACCACCCCTGAGGTAAAAGCCCAGTGCCAAGGGAAACTTTCTCAGCTGAAAACTGCACCTCCCACCTCTGTGGCAGGTATCCCCGTGCTGGCTGTGACGGATTTCACCACTGGCATCCGCACCTTGCTGGAAGATGGGTCTACGGTGCAACTGGACTTCCCCCGCGAAAATATGATTCGTCTGGAACTGGCAGAAGGTGGCAGAATTATTGTTCGCCCCTCTGGCACAGAGCCTAAAATGAAGGTGTACTACACCGCCGTCAGCGGAGAGAGCAAGGCACAAGCCTATGAAAAGGCAGCCCTCCTCCAAGAAGGCATGACCGCCTTCCTCAATGAAGCATAAAAAAAGAGAACCGCTCATGCGGTTCTCTTTTTTGCATCTTAGTCGGAATAAACTTCCTTTTTGAGAATACCCACATAGGGCAGGTTGCGGTAATGGTCATTGTAATCCAGACCAAAGCCCACCACAAAACCATCGGGAATGGTGAAACAGCAGTAATCGGGCTGAAATTCTACCTTACGGCCAGAGGGTTTGTCCAACAGAGTGCAAACCTTAATAGAAGCGGGATTGCGGATTTTCAGCTCTTCTACTACCTTTTTGAGAGTCAAACCAGAGTCCACAATATCCTCCAAAATCAGCACATGGCGACCCTGAATGGAAACATCCAAATCCTTTTTAAAGCGGATTTCCCCCGTGGTCTGGGTGCCGTGGTAGGAGGAAATGCTCATAAAATCCTGCACCATGGGAACATCCATGTTTTGGGTCAAAGTGGCGTAAAAGGGCACTACGCCACGCAAAATGCCAACCACCACGGGTTCTTTCCCGCGGTAATCTTCCGTGAGGGTTTTCCCCAACTTTTCAATGCCTGCCTTTAGTTCTTCGGCAGAGAGCAGGATGGATTCAATATCCTGTCGCATATCGGTTTTGTGCATCATACTGTTGTCTCCTCTTTCTCTATGGGCTGTGCGGTGATGGGGAGCATGTCTTGGGAATTTGCCACGCCCCATACAGATATCACTCTGCCGTCCCGTTCCAAAATGGGGATGCATTCTCGCTCTTTTAGGGGGATTTTTGCATCAATCAGCAGATTTTTCACAGATTTTGTCCCGCCACGGAGGCGGATTTTGTCCCCCACCTTGCGGGGACGGATGGTAATGCTCGCTCCCGCTTCTTTGCAGGAAAACTTCAGCCCTAACTGGGGAATGCTGACCTCTCCGGGGCAGGGGAGCGTGACTGGGGAGAAGGTAGTTGCGCTTTGATCCTCTGTGAGAAGCAGACGGTCATACTTCCGCCGTAGACACAGACCCTTGGGCAGGGTCATGGATGCGGATGGTTGGGAGGAAAACAGCACCTCTTCCGCCAAAAGCAGGTGGTTTTGGTTGAGTTTTTCCACCTTGCCCTCCAAAATCCACCGCAAAGCACGGCGGCGCAGGGGAGCGGGGGCTTCTCTAAGCGGGGAAAGGGCATAGCCCTCTTTTTCATTTCCCTGCAACAGATTTTGCGCCATGGTCTCCAAAAGTTCCTCATCTTCCCGCAAAAGGGCGCAGGAGCGAGCCATGGTGCTGTAAAAATTGGGATTTTCCGCTACCAAATGGGGAATCACATGGTGTCTTAAGCGGTTACGCAGATGGTCATCGCTTTGGTTGGAACTGTCCTCCCGATGGGGCAGATGGTTCTCATCCAAATAGACGAGAATTTCTTCCCGCGTGACAGAAAGCATGGGGCGGAGGAACTTACCCCGCTTACGGGGAATGCCACCAAGACCCTTGAGACCTGTGCCACGGAGTAGGTTTAGAAGCACCGTTTCCGCAGCATCGGTGGCGGTGTGGGCGGTGGCAACATAGCCTTCCAAGCCCTCAAAAAAGGCATAACGGCAATATCGGGCAGCTTCCTCCACACTTTTGCCACTCACTTTGGCAAAGTGGGCGACATCCTCCCGCCCAAGGCTTAGGGGAATGCCGAAACTTTGGCAAAATTCCACACAGAATGCTTCATCCCCATGGGATTCTTCTCCACGGAGACAGTGGTTAAAGTGGCAAGCCGTTAAGGTAAAGCCCAATTCCTCCTGCAAAGTGTAGAGACAGTGGGTCATGGCAACGGAATCCGCCCCGCCCGAAAGGGCGGCGCAGAGGGTCGCGCCACGGGGCAGGAGGCTTTTTAGTTCTTCCCGCAGTTTATTCTTCATGGATCCATTCCCGATCGGAGAAAGTGGTGAATTCGGGAATCCACTGGAGTTTCACAGTGCCCGTTTCGCCATGGCGGTTTTTGGACACGATGATTTCCGCCACATTTTTCTCCTCAGAATTATCGTTGTAATAGTCATCACGATAGATAAACAGAATGCAGTCGGCATCCTGTTCGATGGCGCCGGATTCACGCAGGTCGCTCATCATGGGGCGCTTGTCATCGCCACGCTTTTCACTGCTACGGGAAAGCTGGCTGAGACAAATGACGGGAACATTCAGTTCCTTTGCCATAATTTTGAGCGAACGGGAAATATCAGAAACCACATTCACGCGGTTATCGCCCTTGTTTCCGCCGTAACCGGAGTTGGTCATCAGCTG
Source organism: Oscillospiraceae bacterium (assembly GCA_017935145.1). Lineage (GTDB taxonomy): Bacteria > Bacillota > Clostridia > Oscillospirales > Oscillospiraceae > RGIG3566. The sequence continues at coordinate 27,792 of JAGBIE010000021.1, read as the reverse complement.
GAGATAGTCGATGATAATAAGACCCAAATTTTCCAGTCTACGGCACTTGGCATTGATGGCTGCCACCGTGATGGCGGGGTTATCATCAATGCGGATATCCGTCTTGGAAAGGGCGGCGGAAGCCGTGCCAATTTTCACCCATTCTTCTTCCGAGAGTTTACCCGTCATGAGTTTTTGGTTGTCTACAAAACTCTCGTTGGAGATAAGACGCATGGCCAGCTGTTCCTTGGACATTTCCAAGTTGAACAGCGCCACAGTTTTATCGGTCTTTTTGGCAACATTCAGCGCCATATTCAGCGCCAAAGAGGTTTTACCCATACCAGGGCGGGCGGCGATGATGATAAGGTCCGATTTGTTGAGACCGTTAATCTTTCTGTCCAAATCCACAAGACCTGTGGAAAGCCCAGGAAACGCCTGGTCAGAGGATGCCAGTTCCGAAAGACGGGAATACACATCCACCAGCACGGTACCGATTTTCTGCAGAGTATCCCCTGTGTTACCCTTGCGGATGCCGTAAATCTTCTGTTCGGCATGCTCCAAAATATCGTCCGCTGTGCCCACACCCTCATAGACAGTGTTGGCAATATCGTCTGATGCTTCCGCCAAAGCACGAAGCAGACTCTTTTCCTTGACGATGTTGGCATACTTCACTGCATAGGCGGCAGTGGGGGTGACCTCCATGAGTTGCATCAGGTAACCAGAGGTACGATTGTCCGCCAGACCCCGCTCTTCCATCTTGTTCAGCACTGTGACGGGGTCAATGACCTCAGAAAAACTGAACATCAGGTACAGGGTCTCAAAAATATCCTGATTCTGCTTTAGATAAAAATCCTCGGGCTTGAGGATGTCAATGACATCCGCCACACAGCGGTTGTCAATGAGCATAGAGCCCAAGACAGACTGTTCCGCTTCCAAGGAGTGGGGGAGAGTTCTCGCAATGAGTTCGTCCATAAGGACACCTCTTTTCCGTGAGATTTCCGTTAGGCTTCTTTGACCTCCACAGTCACTTCGCCCACGATTTCATAGCCCAGTTTGCATTTGACGGTGTAAGTGCCCACATTTTTAATGGCATCTTCCAGCACCACTTTGCGCTTGTCCAAATCAATGTTCAGCTGGCTTTTCAGGGCTTCTGCCACTTCGGTGTTGGTAATAGAACCAAAGAGTTTGCCGTTGCCACCGCCTTTTGCCACGATGGTCAAAGTGGCTTTGCGGAGAGTTGCGGCAATTTCCAACGCTTCTGCCCGCTCCTTGGCCTGCCGTTCCATGGTGGCCTTATCGTTCATGCGCATGGTGTTCACATTGTCCACTGTGGCTTCTTTTGCCAGTTTCTTAGGCAGAAGGAAATTTCTTGCGTAGCCGTCAGACACTTCAATCATCTGACCCTTTTTACCTTTGCCTTTCACATCTTGCTGTAAAATCACTTTCATAGGATATTTCTCCTTTTATGCTTCTTCGTAATATTTGTCGATGGCTGCCAACAAGTCCTTGAGCACATCCTGCACGCTCTTACCGGAGATTTGCGCGCCTGCCGTGGCTGCGTTACCGCCACCGCCCAAAGGCTCAAGAATCAGCTGTACATTGGCTTCGCCCAAACTACGGCCAGAGATAACCACCTTACCTCCGTCAGGATACAGAACGAAGGACGATGCAATGCCGGAAATGCCCAAAAGTTCATCTGCGGCTTGGGCAGCGGTGGCACGGCTGGTGCTGTAATCCAAGGCGGCAATGGCAGCCCGATGCTGATAAATCTTGGCGCACTGGATAATTTGATAGCGCGCCACCGTGGTGGCAAGGTCGCTCTGGAAGAGTTTTTTCACTTCTGTGGGGTCACCGCCCAAACGGCGGAGGAAAGCGGCAGCTTCAAAGGTGCCAGAGCCCGTCCGCAGAGCAAAGTTTTTCGTATCCAGCACAATGCCGGACAGAAGCGCCTTGGCTTCTTCGGGGAGCACATCCTTGGGCTCTACGGCGTACTGGAGCAGTTCCGCTACCAGTTCCGATGCCGAGGACACGGAAGGCTCGTGGAGGGAGAGCACCGTCTGCTCAATGGAGTTAGAGGTCTTGCGGTGATGGTCAATGAGCGCCACTTTGCCAATGGCTTCCAAAAGGGCTTCGGACTCCACTTGGTCGGGGCGGTTGGTATCTACCACCACCAATAGGGAGCGGTTATCCGCCAAAATGAGCGCCTCTTCGGGATCCATAAACGCACCCTCGTAACTATCCAAAAGGGAGAGGGCGTGAATCATCTCGCCCGCGACATTTCGCTTGCGGTCAATGACAATGCGAGCCTGTTTGCCCAGTTTACGGCACAGACACTGAATGCCCGCGGCAGCGCCCACGCTGTCCATATCCGCATTCTTGTGACCCATGACAAAGACTTGGTCGGACTGCTTAATGAGTTCTGTGAGTGTGCCTGCCAGCACACGGGATTTAACCTTGGTGTGTCGCTGTGCCGCCAAACTACGGCCACCGAAGAAGGTGAAATTGTAGCGATCTTTCACCACGGCTTGGTCACCGCCACGGCTCAGGGCCATTTCCACTGCCAACACGGCAAAATCGTAACTTTCTTCCACATCCATGCCCTCTTTGCCAATGCCCATGGACACTGTAGCGGCAATACCAGAGGGGTTGAGGATGGTACGGATGGATTCTAGGAGGGAGAACTTGCCCTCTTCCAAAGTGGCATAGTGCTTGGATTCAAAAATCAGCAGATAACGATTGCGCTCCACCTTGCGGTTTAAGCAGCGCATACCGCCTGCCCAAGCGGTGATTTTGGCATCGATTTGGGCGTTTAAGATGGCCACCTGACCTTCGGTGAGGTTGTTGGTCAGTTCATCATAGTTATCAATGAGGATGTTTGCCACCACGGGGCGGGAACGGATGTACTCATCCATGATGGAGAGATGGTTGGTCTCGTCAATGAGGTAAATAGAGCCCATAAGCTTGCCACCATTGGCGCCTTTGCCACGGAACATGTTACCAAAGACCCGATAACGGCGGTCGCCCAGCATCATTTCCCCAGGCAGTTCCGTTTTTCCGTCCAGAATCCACAGAGAGGAGAATTCGGGGGCGATGTCCTTCATTTTGGCATTAAAAACGGATTTGCTCAGCCCCGTAGCCGTCTGGAATGCGGGGTTTGCCCAGAGAACTTCGTCCGTATCAAAGCGGACAATGGCCATGGGGAAGGGCACGCCCGATGCCATGGCAGAATCTCGTGAGTTGGTGGTAGATGCAATATATTTTTGCAGTTGCTTTTTTCGTTCCCCTGTGAGGATGATGTGGTATATAAACAGCACCAGCACAATGCCAGCCTCGATGGCGGCCAAAAGAATCTCATCAAACAGGAACGAAACCACAGAGAACGCCAGCATCACCACAAAGCACATGGCAACGCTCGGCTCGAAAATTCGAATGATTTTTTTATCCATGGAATAACCCCCTTTTGGGAAAGTGGATATAGATACAGACATTATAACAGAAAGCCACCAAAAACGCAACGGAAGAAAGCACGGGATTGTAGAAAAAAGAAAGTTGCAACTTGTGAAAAAGTAGAGTATAATCATGGGACAAAGCTGAACTGTAAAATCATACAGGAGGATACATCATGAGAGAACTTTCTGTGGGTCTCATCACCGAGACTGTGAAAAAACTGTGCATTGATGCCAACTGCCACTTAGGGAAAGATGTACAGGCGTGCATTACCTGCGCCCAAGAGAACGAACCTTGGCCTCAGGCAAAGGAAATTTTGGGTCGCATTGTGGAAAATTTCCAGATTGCCGATGAAGCCTCCCGCCCCATCTGTCAGGATACAGGTGTTGCCTGCGTGTTTGTGGAAGTGGGTCAGGAAGTCCACTTTGACGGCAATCTCACCGAAGCCATCCACGAGGGTGTCCGTCAGGGCTATGCCGAGGGTTATCTGCGCAAGAGCGTGGTGAAAGACCCCCTCAACCGCGTGAACACTGGCGATAATACCCCCGCCATGATTTATTACGATATCGTCTCTGGGGATAAGGTGAAAATCACTGTAGCCCCCAAGGGCTTCGGCAGTGAAAATATGAGCCAAGTGAAAATGCTCAAACCCTCTGATGGCTTGGAAGGTGTGAAGAATTTCATCCTCAAAGCCGTGGAAGATGCAGGTCCTAACCCCTGTCCTCCCATTGTGGTGGGTGTGGGCATCGGTGGCACGTTCGATAAAGCCGCCACCATGGCAAAAAAGGCGCTCCTGCGGGAACTGGATGAGCGCAACGCAGACCCCTTCTATGCGGATTTGGAACAGGAAATGCTGGAGAAAATCAATGCCCTTGGCATCGGCCCTTCCGGCATCGGTGGCAAGACCACAGCCTTGGCTGTGAACATTGAAACCTTCCCCACCCATATTGCGGGTCTGCCTGTGGCTGTGAATATTAACTGCCATGTGGCAAGACATAAGTCGGAGGTGCTGTAAATGGCTATGGAACTGAAAATGCCTCTCAGCCGTGAAATGGCAAGAAGCCTCAAAGCAGGCGATAGTGTTCTTCTCAGCGGTGTGATTTACACCGCTCGCGATGCCGCCCATAAGCGTCTGTGTGATTTGGTAGCAGAGGGCAAGGAACTGCCTTTGGAAATTAAGGATGCCACCATCTATTTTGTGGGTCCCACCCCCGCCCGTGAGGGAGATGTCATCGGCTCTGCTGGCCCTACCACCTCCTACCGTATGGATGCCTATAGCCCCACCCTCATTGCTTTGGGTCAAACGGGCATGATTGGCAAGGGCAAGAGAAGTCCCAAAGTCATCGCCGCCATGAAGGAACACGGCGCTGTGTACTTTGGCGCTATCGGTGGTTGTGGCGCACTGCTCTCCCAGTGCATCAAAAAAGCGGAAGTCATTGCCTATGAAGATTTGGGCACGGAAGCCATCCGCCGTCTGGAAGTGGAGAACTTCCCCGCGGTGGTTATTATCGACTCCTACGGCAACAATCTCTACGAAACTGGTCGAGAAAACTATCTCGCCTCCCAAAAGTGAGAAAAAGCACTGTAATCTGCGGATTACAGTGTTTTTTGTATTATGATAAAACTGTAAAATTTTAGGCCATCCGTTGCAAAGTGGTGGAAAAAATGTTACACTAACCATGCTTGTATATCCCATTTGTGGGAAAGGAGAAAATAACCTATGGAATGCCCTTTTTGCCATGCTCCTATTACGGAGGATGTGGAGTTCTGCCCTCAGTGTGGCAAAGCGCTGAAAACGGAATATGCCTTTACGGTAGAAGCAGTGGAAGGGGAGGAAGAACTCTCTCCTGCGCCCGTAGAAACGGAAGAAGCCCCTAAGAAAAAACTTCCCACAGAGCCCATTCTTTGGTGCGCTGTGGCAGTGGTTTTGCTGGTGGTGGCACTGCTGTTTGTCTTTGTGTTCGGTCGCCCCACCCCCTCTGACCCTGATGCTTCGCTCACTGGTGGTAAAAACTACACGGTGAGCCACGAAGCATTTACGGACGAAATCGCTTCCAAAGAGGTGGTCTTCTCCAGCAAGGGTGACGACCAAAACGCCATCGACAACAAAACCTTAGCCATGTACTATTGGGATACGATTTATGCGTTCTATGAAAACTACGCCTACTATCTCCAGTACATCGGCTTTGACCCTGCTACTTTGGAAACCACCCAATGCGCCATCGCGCAGGAGCAAACTTGGCAGGAATATTTCCTTTCGGAAGCCATGAATCGCTATCGTAGCCAAAATGCGGTCTACCGCACCGCCATGAAGGAAGGCTACACCCTGCCTGAGGATGCCCAAAAGACTTACGATAGTAATGTGGCGGACATGAATGCCAACGAAAATCTCCCTGACCTGCTTCTGCAGACCTATGGCGCAGGTGTCACGCGGGAAGATTATCTTGCCTATTGGACAGTGCAGTACTACTACTCTGTCTACATGTCTGAAAAAATGCAGGAAATCCAATACACCGATGACGATTTGAGCGATTTCTACGATGCCCACGCAGAGGAGTATGCCAGCATCCGTATCCCCAAAGTCTCCAAACCTGTGATGCATGTGCGTCACATTCTCATTACGCCTGCAGAACCCAAGGCAGAGGCCGATTGGGCTGTTGCCAAAAACACCGCCCAGCAGGTCTATGATACCTACCTGAGTGGAGAACAGACGGAAACTGCCTTTGCATCCTTGGCAAAACTCCATTCGGAAGATGGCAACGCCGCCGATGGTGGTCTGTATGAAAATGTATATCCCGGCCAAATGGTGGAAGAATTTGAAGCATGGTGCTTTGATGAATCCCGCAAGGCAGGGGATACTGATATTGTCGAGACGGAGTTTGGTTACCACATTATGTACTATGTGGGTCAAGGCGATTACATCTACTGGCAGGAAATGGTCAAAATGGACTACCTTTCGGAAGAAACTAACAACTGGGTGGCAGAAATCCGTAGCGATTACACCCTCACCTATGATTTGGAAAGCATCGCACTTACTTTGCCGGGACAGATTCTCACCCCGCAGGTGGCAGAGTAAGTCTTTGGAGGAATAGCATGAAACGCGCTCTGTTTTTTGTGAATCCCAATGCCGGTCAAGGGGCAAACGGACTGAACCTGTTAGAAATCCTCAAGGAATTCGCCCGCAAGGATTGGCGGGTGGAAATCTGTTTGACCAAAGGCCCTGGGGACTTGACCAAAGTCCTGCAGGAGGAGGGAGAACACTTTGATTTGGTGGTCTCCTCCGGTGGCGATGGCACCCTCAATGAAACCACCGCGGGCGTTATGGCCATTCCGCAGGATCGCCGTCCTGTGGTGGGCTATATTCCCCGTGGCACAGTGAACGATGTCTCCCACAATTTGGGTCTCAGCCGTGTGCCCGTGGAAGCGGCAAAGGACATTGTAGATGGCGTGCCTTTTACCATGGATGTGGGAAGCCTCAACGGCCGCTGGTTTAACTATGTGGCGGGTTTTGGCCTGTTTACCGATGTTGCCTACCGCACTCCGCAGGAAGAAAAGAAGGTCTTGGGTCGTTTGGCATATCTGCTGGATGGCGTCAAGAGTTTGTCAGAAATTCAGACCATCCCCGTGACCATGGAATTGGATGGGGAGAAAGTACAGGAAGAGGTACTTTTGGGTCTTGTGACCAGCACCATGAGCATTGGCGGATTCCGCGTACCTGGAGACATTGGCGTTCAGTTGAACGATGGTCTCTTTGAGGTACTTTTGGTCAAGAAAACTCCCACCCTGCAGGGGATTAAGGACATTGGTCTTGCCCTGCAAAAGGGTGATTTCTCTGGGGATAGTTTCATTGTCCGCAGAGCCAAAACCGTGGACTTCTCCTTCCAAAAATCCGTGGATTGGACTTTGGATGGAGAGTTTGGTGGCAGCATGAAAACTGCCCATATTGAAAATCATCATAGTGGACTTACCATTATGATTCCCGCAAAACCCAAAACTCCCGCAGCGGAAAAACTCACAAAAGCAAAACCATAAATTGAAAGGAGAACACATATGAATCTCAAAGGAAGCAGAACCGAAGCCAACCTTATGGCAGCCTTCGCAGGCGAATCCCAAGCCAGAAACAAGTACGACTACTACGCATCCAAGGCCAGAAAAGACGGCTATGTGCAGATTGCGGAACTGTTTGAAGAAACTGCCCGCAACGAAAAGGAGCATGCCAAACTCTGGTTTAAACTCCTCCATGATGGAATCGCCTCTACCGAGGTGAACTTGGCAGATGCCGCCGCTGGCGAAAACTACGAGTGGACAGATATGTACGCCAATTTCGCCAAGGAAGCCGATGAAGAAGGCTTCACGGAAATTGCCGCCCTGTTCCGTGGCGTTGCCGCCATTGAAAAGGAACACGAAGAACGCTACCTGAAACTGCTGGAAAATGTCAAGGAAGGCCTTGTCTTCTCCCGCGATGGCGAAATGATTTGGCAGTGCGGTAACTGCGGTCACATTGTGGTTGGCAAGCAAGCCCCCGAAATCTGTGCCGTGTGCGCCCATCCCCAGAGCTATTTCCGCATCAAAGCCAGCAACTATTAATTGCGAAAAACCGCACCTTCGGGTGCGGTTTTTTCCGTAAAAATGGAGTAAACTTTGCAAAAAACAGTGAAAGATGTCAAATTCTGCCCAGTTCCTGTGGTTGACTTTACATGACTTGCCTTGCTATAATGAAATGTAGGAAAAGTACGGCGGATTAGTCCGCAGAATTGGGTGAAACAATTATGGCGTTTCGGCATCCTGTGCCCGTGGACCAGTTCCACTTGGACGGCACACTTCGTTCCCTGCGTCCCTGTGGCAACGGTCACATTAACCGCACATGGCGCGCTGTGACCGATACAGGCGCAGAATACCTAATCCAACTGGTGAATACCGATGTCTTTCGCGATATGGACGGGCTCATGAGCAATATCTCCCGCGTCACCCAGCACGTGCGGGAGAAAATCCGCTTGGATGGTGGCGACCCCGATCGGGAAACCATGCTCATTGTTCCTGCCTTGGATGGCAAACTCTACTGCATGACCAAAGAGGGTTGCTATCGGGCGTACCATTTCATCCGCAACGCCATCGCCTTGGAAAAGCCCCGCTCTGCGGAGGATTTCTATCTCACCGCCCGCGCTTTTGGCAAGTTCCAACAACAACTTTTGGATTTCCCCGCCGCAGAACTGGTGGAGGTCATTCCCGATTTCCACAACACCCCCAAGCGATTGGAAGCCCTTCGCTATGCCGCCACCATGGATGTTATGGGGCGCAAGAAGGATGTGGAAGCGGAACTGGAATTCATCTTCGCACGTCAGGAGTTTGCAGGCACACTCACCCGTGGCATCGCATCGGGGGCGCTCCCTCTGCGGGTGACTCATAACGATACCAAGCTTAACAATCTCCTCTTCGACCAAGAAACCATGACCCCCTTGGCTGTGGTAGACTTGGACACGGTCATGCCTGGCACATCCCTCTACGACTTTGGCGATGGCATCCGCTATGGCGCCGCCACCGCCGCAGAGGATGAAATGGACCTGAGCTTAGTCTCCTGCGATTTGGAACTCTACGAGCATTTTGTCCGTGGCTGGGCAAGCGTCTGTGGGGACACCATGAGCCTTGGGGAGAAAGAACTTCTTCACCTAAGCCCCCGTATCCTCACACTGGAATGTGGCGCTCGTTTCCTCACAGACTACCTCTCGGGGGATACTTACTTCTCCACCTCCCGCCCCGGTCAAAACTTAGACCGCTGCCGTACCCAACTAAAACTGGTGGCAGATATGGAAGAGAAAGAAGCAGAAATGCTCCGCATCTCCAAAGAGTATTTACATTTCTAATATGTACATAAAAAGAGCAGACACGAAAGTGTCTGCTCTTTTTTTATATCTAGGGGAACGAAAAGGAGAGGGCCGAAGCCCTCTCCCAAACGATGTTTTACATGTAGAATTACAGGCTGGAAACGACCATCAGCATCTTAGCCAGTTCAGCGCGGGTAGCCACGCCGGTGGGATCCAACTTGCCGTTGTCCTTGCCGTTGATCACGCCAACGCCAACAGCCCATTCCATAGCGTCAACAGCGTATTCAGACACGGTGTTGGCATCGGAGAAAGCAGTCAGATCAGCGGAAACGGTGGTGTTCAGGTTCATGTACTTAGCGAAGCGGAACAGGAAAGCAGCCAGCTGTTCGCGGGTCACATCGCCATCGCCATTGAACAGGCCATCGGAACCACCAGTGGTGATGCCGTAACCGGCAGCCCAACGGACGGCTTCAGTGTACCACTGACCAGCCTTCACGTCAGTGAAGCGGATGGAGTTGACAGTGGTGGGCTTGCCAGCGATGTTCCACAGAGCGGAAATCACAGCAACGCGGGAAGCGTCATTGTTAGCACCGAAGGTGGTCTTGGAAGTGCCATCCATGATACCAGCATGGTAGACATATTCCACAGCGTCCTTGTACCAGTGGCCGACCTTCACGTCGTCCAGCTTCAAGGTAGCCAGCATGCACTTGTCAGCGCAGACGTCCTTGTCGCAATCAGCATCCAAGCACTTGCCACAGACAGCGCACTGGATGGTGCACATATGATAGTCAGCATCCAGAGTGTAGACGAACTTAGCGTCAACGGGGTAGAGAACGAGACCAGGGCCGACCTTGTCGCCTTCTTTGTAGACAACACCGGAGCCATCGGGCTTGGTGTTCCACTTAGCGCCATTGGAAGTAGCGGGCAGGATGTATTCGTCGCCAACCTGCAGAGAGGTGAAGGCGTCAATGGTGCCATCTTCAGCCACGAGGATGACGTTGCCCCAGATGGAGATAGCAGTGGGAGCAGTACCGAAGGTAGTGCCCTTCACGCCAGTGATTTCAGTGCCGTCGGGGATGGTGAACTTGTAGTTGGTAACTGCAGTACCGCCGGCATTGGTAACGTAGTCATTGGGATAGCTTTCAGCATAGCCCCACTGGAAGTTGTTGATCTTGTGGCGATAGCCACCGCGCTGGAAGCTGCCGTCAGAGGAGATCATAGCGGAATTGGTGACAGTGTAAACGATGTTGGAAGTATAGTTGTCGGGGATGGAGGCATCGTCGGCGCAGGAAATAATGGCGGTAGCGTTAGCGCCGTTGTTGCCAACGATGGAGTTGTTGATGTTCACGTTGATGGTGTGGCGGTTTTCAAAACGAATGGTAGCGCGGAAGTTGTCATGGGCAGCCCAGACAATGGCGTTGTCCAGGTTGAGATCCATGTAGCAGTAACTGGAATGAATGACAGTGGCGTTATCAGCAGTGCTGGTGTTGAGCACAGCCACGTCCTTCAGGTTCAGGATGGCCTTCTTAGCAATACCAGCGGCATCCACGCGGGAAGGCCAGTTGCTGCCGATGCAGATGTTCTGAGCGCCACCGCTGACAACGTAGGTACCACCCTGCAGGGTGAATTCGCCGTTGCCGTTGACAATGATGGGGCAGTAGTTACCGGTGCAGGACAGGGTGTAGCTGTTCAGGTCCAGGGTAACGGGGTTTTCAGCCAGCCAGTCCAAGGGGAAGATAACCTGGGAGGTGAGTTCCAGATCCTTCAGCAGATACAGGTTGGCGCCACCTTCCTGCTGAGCAGCCCAAGTGGCAACCTCAGTGTTGAAGGTGGGGAAGGTGTAAGACTTGCCATCGACAATAGCCAGGATAGCGCCGGAACCATTGGCGGGGTTGGCAGCGGAAGTGGCGGGAGCGGGAACCAGAACAGAGCTGGCGGGAACTTCGTTGCCACCTGCGTATGCAGTGCCGTTGCCGTCATAACGGGTGTTCCAAGAACCGTCGGGAGCAACGAACTTGCCAGCGGTAGCTTCTACCTTGGCAGCCAGATTGCCAGCGGCATCCAGAACGAAGCCGTAGGTCTTAGCAGTGGTGAAGGAAGTGGGAGCAGTGCCGAAGCTCCAGCCCTTGGCAGAGGACAGGTTAACGCTGCCGGGAGCGGAGAAGGACCAGCTGGTCAGAGCAACGCCCTTGGGATTCATCACATCGCCGGCGGGGGAAGCGGGAGCGAAGTCAGTGCCGTCAGTGTTGCCCCACTGGAAGCCGTTGACGTTGTAGCGCCAGTAAGCACGGCTCAAAGAACCGTCAGAGGACAGCAGTAAGGAGTTCTGAGCAGTGATGACAGCGTTCATCACGTAGGTATCAGCAGTGTTGGCAGGTCTAGCCTGGGAGAAGATACCGTAGGCAGCGCCACCGTCACCAACGATGGAGTTGTTGATGTTCATGGTAACCTTCACCAGCTGTTCGAAACGCATAGCGCAACCGAAAGCATCGGAGTTGGACCAAAGGATGGAGTTGTCAACGTTCAGCACAACATTGTTGTACAGAGAGTAGATGATCAGGTCAGCGTAAGTGAAACCGCTGGCCTTAGCCTGCATCACGAAAGCGTTCTTGAAGTTCACGGTGGCGACATTGGTGTCGGCAGCGTTCTTCTGCGTGTCGGTAGCAGTGCTGAGCAGGCGGATCATAGCGCCAGAGCCACTGTGCTTGTAAGTACCATTCTGGATGGTCAGAACGCCGTTACCGTTCAAAGTGAAGTCCTGAGAGTTCTGAGTGCTGGTCAGGGTGTGACCGTTCAGATCCAGAGTAACGGGGTTCGCTGCAACCCAAGTGGTGGGGAACACAGCTTCTGCGGGATGGGTAGCATCCTTCAACAGATAGAAGGTGACACCACCGGAGATACTGGCAGCCCAAGCTGCAGCATTGGTGTCAATCTTGGTCACATAGGTAGCCTTCTTGGAGGTGTTCTCCACGGCCAACCATGTTGCATTCTCATCCAAAGCCACGGGACGACCAACAGCGAAAACCATGCTGCTCATGCAGGTCAGGACCATGACAATGGCAAGAACCAGGGAAAGTGCCTTTTTCATGTAAAAACATCCTTTCTTTTTTGGACTCTCTTTATGAAAAGAGATACGTCCTCTCATACCAGCAATTTTAACAAAAATCATAGTTTTTGTCTAGCAGAAATCACTTTAAATCGTAAAAATGGTCAAAAGTAACAAAAGACCGCCATGTTCTTTGTGAACACTGCGGTCTTTTTTGGTGGCTTTCCTTATTTTACATGGAATGTAAAGGGTAAATGAGGCTTGTTGAGGGTACGGGCAGAGGTTTTGCCTTCGGGTTTGATTTCTCCCGCGCGGAGCAAGCTCTGCTTGGTCAGGTACGGACCAACCAGTTCGTAGACCAGCACGCTAAAGAGAATCACGTTGCGAATGAGCGCGCCATCTTGAAGGCTCATGGCAGTGAGGGTCATGCCCAAGGCCACGCCTGCCTGAGGCAGAAGGGTAATGCCCAAGTTCTTGGTGATGGCAGGAGAGCAACGGGTGAGTTTGCAACTGCCAAAGGCACCAAGGTACTTACCCAAGGAGCGGGCAAGGATGTACACCACGCCCAGAATGAGAGTAATGGGGCTGGAGAGAATCTGCAAGTTCAGTTCCGCACCCGAGATGACGAAAAACAGCACATTGAGGGGCACAGTCCAGCGCTCGGCGCGCTCCATGAGTTCTTCGGAAGTATCGCAGATGTTGCAGAACATGGTGCCCAGCATCATGCAGGTGAGAAGCAGGGAGAAACCGCAGTGCACAGGGCCGATGTGAAACTGAATCATGGAAAGACCCACGGTGAGAAGCACAAAAGCCACAGAGATGGTCAAGCGCTTACTGCGGGAGTGGAAGAAGCGTTCCACTTGGTCCATAATAACACCCATGAGTGCGCCCAAGCCCAAGGACAGGACAATTTCCACCAAGGGTTCAACAGCCAAACTCATGACAGAGATGGCGCTGTTTTCCAGTGCGCCAGCAATGCTGAAGGAAATGGAAAACAGTAATAGACCCACGGCATCGTCAATGGCGACCACGAGCAAAAGCAGTTTTGTCAGAGGACCGTCTGCCTTGTACTGACGCACCACCATTAATGTTGCGGCAGGGGCGGTGGCAGAGGCGATGGCGCCCAGCACCAGTGCGGCGGAAAGGGAAAGCACATGGGGGAAAGCCAAATGCACACCAATGAGCACCAAGTCCACCAAGATGGTGGTGACAACCGCCTGCAAAATGCCAATGATAATGGCGGTTTTGCCCATGGTTTTCAGTTGGCAAAGGCGGAACTCATTGCCCATGGAGAAGGCGATGAAGCCCAGTGCCATTTGGGAGAGAATTTGGAAACCCTCCACCTCTTCCAAGGAGTGGAAGCCCAAAAACGGCACTTTCAGTGCGCCCAAGCAGAAGGGCCCAAGAATGAGACCTGCCACCAAATAGGCGGTGACCGCAGGGAGTTTTAGAAGTTTGGTCAGTCGGGAGACCATCAGCCCGCCGATGAGAGCCAGGGAAATGGGAATCAGCAGATTTTGCATAGAAAACCTTCCTTTTTCGCAAACGCGTACTTTTTCATTCTGCCGTATCATAGCACTGCGCGGGCTGATTCGCAAGGGCAAATATCGCCATAATTTAAACTTTTTTCGGTATTTTTTTGCATAAAAAGACGATGGCGCTTTGCCATCGTCTTTTTCTTCTGATTTACTGCAAAATAAGCAAGATAAGGCACGCAATGCCTGCCGCCACTAAGATTCCGCCCCAAATGCGGGTGGTAATGATGTAGTAGCGGGTGGGTTCACCGCCGTAGGTGTCCCAATGGTGGGTGATTTCCCACACACTTTGGGGAGAAATGAGGCACAGTAGCCCCATGGCGAGAAACAGGGGGAAACCAAACCACAAAAGATAGGGCGGAACATCCACATTGTTTTGATTTTTGAGGAATTCCGTCATGGTATCCGCATAGGGGTTATCCACAATGATTTCTTGATTCAGGCTCATGTATCTTCCTCCTTTTTATCCGCGGGAGACCTCGCTATCACAGTAGACACAGCGGTAGGTCTGGGTTTCTTCATTCACAAGGCGGAATTCCTGCTCAAGTTCCTGCTCGCAAGAGGTAATGCAGCGGGGGTTTTTGCAGCAGATGATATCCTTGATGGTTTGGGGCAGACGGAGTTTTTCCCGCTTGGCACGCTTGCCATCGCAGATGATATTCACGGTGATGCCAGGGTCAATGTAGCCCAAGATATCCAAGTCTAAGTCCATAGTCTGGGCGATTTTGATGATGTCCTTTTTGCCCATTTTTTCGCTATCGGCATTTTTAATCATGGCAACGGTGCAGTCCAGTTTGTCAAGACCGAGAATGTTGTAGATTTCCATGCCACGACCAGCGGTAATGTGGTCCAGCACAATGCCGTCTTTGATTTGACCGATGATCATACTTCCACCTCCAAAAGTTTGAGAATCAGTGCCATACGCATGAATTTGCCGTTTTTCACCTGCTTAAAGTAGCAAGCGCGGGGGTCTTCATCCACCTTGACGGAGATTTCGTTCACACGGGGCAGGGGGTGCATGACGATGCAATCGTCCTTGGCGTTTTTCATCTTCTCGGGGGTGAGGATGTAGGTATCCCGCAGGCGGAGATAGTCGGCTTCGTTGAAGAAGCGCTCCTGTTGCACGCGGGTCATGTACAGCACATCCAGTTCACCCATGACTTCGTCCAAACTGCGGACTTCTTTGTATTCAATGCCGTTGGGGGTCACATAGTCACGGATGACATATTCGGGCACTTTCAGTTCATCAGGGGAGATGAGGACGAATTTTACGCCCTTGTAACGACTCATGGCTGCCATGAGGGAGTGAACGGTGCGCCCGAATTTCAGGTCACCGCACAGACCGATGGTCAGGTTGTCAAAATGACCCTTTTCCCGCCAGATGGTCAGTAGGTCCGCCAAGGTCTGGGTGGGATGGTTGTGACCGCCATCGCCTGCGTTAATCACGGGAATGCCCGCATGACGGGTAGCCACCAAGGGTGCGCCCTCCTTGGGGTGACGCATGGCGATGATATCTGCATAGCAACCCACCACCGTTACGGTGTCTGCCACACTTTCGCCCTTGGAAGAGGAAGAACTCTTGGCATCGGAAAAGCCGATGACCTTACCGCCCAAGTCCAGCATAGCCGTCTCAAAGGAAAGACGGGTGCGGGTGGAGGGCTCGAAGAAGAGGGTGGCCAGTTTCTTATACTTGCAGGCTTCACGATATTTGTCGGGGTTTGCGATGATGTCCTGCGCCACGGCAATGAGCTCATCAATTTCCGTGGTGGAAAGTTCCATAATGTCAATTAAGTTTCTCATGCTTTCGCTCCATTCACTGCCAAATAGTTTTTGATACGCTCCACATTTTCGCGGTTTTTATCATCTTCTTCCAAGTACTCAATGATGTCATACACATCCACCACGGAGTACACGGGGAAGCCGAACTGCTCCTCAATTTCCTGCATAGCGCCCTTGTCCGTCTGACCTTTTTCCTTGCGGTCCACCATGATAAAGGTGGCAATCACTTTGGTGCCGTCCAAGTTTTTGAGGATTTCCATGCTTTCACGGATGGCAGAGCCGGCGGTAATCACATCTTCAATGATGACGATTTCCTCGCCACTTTGGGGCACATAGCCAACAAAAGTGCCACCCTCGCCGTGGTCTTTCACCTCTTTGCGGTTAAAGAAGAAGGGCACATCCAAGCCTTCTTTGGAGAGGGCCACTGCGGCAGAGATGGAAAGGGGTATGCCCTTGTAAGCAGGGCCGTAGAGGACGGCTTGCTTTTTGCCCAGTTTATCAAAATAGGCTTTGGCATAGAATTCGCCCATTTTGGTGATTTGGTCGCCGGTTTTAATCATGCCGGCATTGACAAAATAGGGGATTTTGCGACCGGATTTGGCGGTGAAATCGCCAAATTTCAGCACGCCTGCGCTTTCCAAAAACTGAATAAATTCTCTTTTGTAGCTTTCCATGTTCTTCTCCTTAATCGCAAAATTCGTCCACACAGCGCTTGTATGCCGCCACGGGGTTCTCCGCTTGGGTGATGGGGCGACCCACCACAATGTAGTCCGAGCCGATTTTCTTAGCCTCGGCAGGGGTCATGACGCGCACTTGGTCGCCGATTTCTCCATCAGCAAAGCGGACACCGGGGGTCACGGTGAGGAATTGCTTGCCGCAGGTCTCATGGACCTTGCCTGCTTCCAAGGGGGAGCAGACCACACCATCCAGACCGCTTTCCTCCGCGCACTTGGCATAGTGCATGACCACTTTGTCCATGCTTTCGCGGATGAGCAAATCCTCTTCCATGCGTTCTTGGCTCGTGGAGGTCAGTTGGGTGACAGCAATGAGCAGAGGACGAGTGCCGTCTTTGCGGGTAAGACCCTCCAAAGCCGCCTGCATCATGGCCTTAGTGCCACTGGCGTGGAGGTTTGTCATATCCACATCCAAGCCGGAGAGAACGGCCATGGACTTTTTCACCGTGTTGGGAATATCGTGGAGTTTCAGGTCCAGGAAAATCTTGTGTCCCCGTGCTTTAATCTCCCGCACAATCTGCGGACCTTCGGCATAGTACAGTTCCATGCCGATTTTTACAAAGGGTTTTCTCGCTTCCCCTGCGAACTTGTCCAAGAAGGTGAATACCTTTTCCTTGCTGTCAAAGTCTAAGGCGATAATGACGTCTTTACCCATATTGTTTTCTCCTATCTTACATTTTCAGCCCAATGGACGGCATGTTCCACCCATTTGGCAATGGCTTCGTCAATCATATAGGGATTCCCATTGGCGGTCTTTTCGTTGGCCAAGGCAACGCCGTGAGGACCGTTGGGATAAATATGCACTTCACAAGGGCGCTTTGCTTTTCGCATGGCCAGCGCCATGGAGAGGGAATCCTCCACGGGCACAAGGGGGTCGTTAAAGGTGTGCATCAAAAAGGCAGGCACAGTGTCCTCATCCACATAGCTGTCCAACTGCACAGCGCGCAGCTCCTCCTCTGTGGGGTCATCCTTGCAGAGCAGATTGCACAGGGAGGGGATATGCCCCCGAATCACAGGATAGATGAGCATCATCCCGCGGGGTTTATTGTAGCCGTAGGGAATATCGAATTCTTCTGTGATGGCAGGATGTTTCCACAATGTGCCACAGCAAGCCGCCAAATGACCGCCTGCGGAAAAGCCCATGACAAACACTTTCTCGGGGTCGATGCCGTACTGGGTGGCGTTATCCTTCATATGCACAATGGCTTTCGTTGCCTCAATCAGTTGGGCAGGGAAGGGACGCTTGCGCCCTACGCTGTAATGAAGCACAAAAACCTGAAACCCGTAGGGCAAAAACGCCTCGGCAATGCAAGAGCCCTCCCGAATGTCAGAAAGTCCGCTATACGCACCACCGGGAAGCACCAAAAGTGCCTTTTTGGGCGCAGAAGATTCGGTAAGATAGACATCCAAGCGGATATCCTTGTCCTCTTCTCGCAAAAAAACTTGTTGCATACGTACTCCTTATGCCTGACCGATGATCTCTGTCAGGGATTCGATTTTATACTGCGCCATCACTTTGGGCAGGTCTTCCACAATCTTCTTGCAGGCATAGGGGTCCACCAAGTTGGCGGCACCCACCTGCACGGCAGTAGCGCCCGCCAGCATCAGTTCCAGAACATCCTCTGCGGTGGTGACACCACCCATGCCGATGACGGGAATCTTTACCGCCTTTGCCACCTGATACACCATTCTCACCGCCAAGGGGAAAATGGCAGGACCGCTCATACCGCCCGTGACATTGGCAAGGAGGGGCTTGCGTTTTGCAATGTTCAATCGCATCCCCATGACAGTGTTAATAAGGCTCACACCGTCAGCGCCTGCATCCTCGCAGGCCTTGGCAATGGAGACAATGTCCGTCACATTGGGGGAAAGTTTAATAATCACAGGCTTGGTGGTCACTTTTTTCACAGCGGAGGTCACATCGAATGCCATACGCGGGTCCGTGCCAAAACTCATGCCACCGCCATGGACATTGGGGCAGGAAATGTTCACTTCCAGCCAGCCCACCTGTTCTTCCTTGTCCAGTTTTTCGCAGACGGTCACATATTCATCCAGCGAAAACCCACTGACATTGGCCATGACGAACTTATGAAAGCATGCTTTCAGTTTGGGCAGTTCTTCTGTCATGACCTTTTCTACCCCAGGATTTTGCAGACCCACGGCATTGAGCATGCCACCTTCAAACTCCGCAATGCGGGGCGTGGCGTTGCCAAAACGGGGGGAGAGGGTTGTACCCTTAAAGGAAAAAGTGCCAAGGCAGTTAATATCATACAGTTCTGCAAACTCGTAGCCGTAGCCAAAAGTGCCGGAGGCGGGAATCACAGGGTTATCCAGCGTAATTCCGCAGAGATTTACCTGGGTATTTACCATATAATCTCCTCCTTTTGAAGCACAGGGCCATCCTTGCAGATGCGCTTGTTGCCATATTTGGTCTTGCAGGTGCAACCCATGCAAGCGCCAAAACCGCAACCCATGCGCTCTTCAAAACTGAACTGACCTGAGGTCTTGCTGGCACTATACACGGCTTTGAGCATAGGCTCAGGACCGCAGGTGTAGATGTAGGAATAATCCTCAGCCATGCCATCGGTCACAAAACCCTTTACCCCGTAACTGCCGTCTACGGTGGTGACAGTCACACTACAACCGAGAGACTTAAACTCTTCTTCACAGAAAACCTCGCTTTTGGTATTAAAGCCCAGCACCACGGAAACTTTTTTACCCTCTGCCAAAAGACGCTTTGCCAAATTGTAGAGGGGAGGCACGCCCACGCCACCGCCCAAAAGCAGGGGCTTTTCCCCGCTGAGGGTGGTATCGTAGCCGTTGCCCAGACCCGTGAGAATATCCAGCACTTCGCCGGGCTTCATTTTCCGCATCTGTTCCGTGCCCTTGCCCACCACCTTGTAGATGATGGTCAGTTTTCCATCGGAAACATCGTGGACGGAGATGGGACGGCGCAGGAACTTGCCGGCGAGTTTCACATTGACAAACTGACCCGCTTTGGTGATGCAGGAGGTATCCCCCCAAAGTTCCATTTTATAGACGCTTTCCGTGAGGGGCGTGTTTTTGTGAATGGTAAAGAAACCTTGCATGGCTTTCTCCTTATTTTGCATCGATGGTAGACACCTTGTTGGTAATCTCTTCCAGCACATCCAGCACAATGCGAACGGTGTCCAAAGAGGAGAACAGGGTCACACCATTTTCCACGGCGCAACGGCGAATCAGCACGCCGTCCTCGTAATGCACACCAGACATAATAGCACGGGTATTAATCACATAACTCACATAGCCTGCGCGCAGAGAATCGAAAATTTCTTCACTGCCTTCCAGCAGTTTTTTCAGCACGCGGGTGCGGATGCCGTGTGCTTTGAGGAAATCTGCCGTACCCACCGTGGCTTCAATGTTAAAGCCCATATCGTAGAAACGGCGCACCAAGGGCAGTGCCTCTTCCTTATCCTCATCGGCCAAGGTCACAATGACTGTGCCGTAGTTTTGCAGGTTCATACCGCCTGCAATGAGGGCTTTCTGCATGGCGCGATGGAGTTTATCATCGTAGCCGATGGCTTCGCCCGTGGATTTCATTTCGGGGGAGAGGTAGGCATCCAGACCCTTAATCTTGTTGAAGGAGAACACGGGAACTTTCACATAGTAACGGCTCTTCTCTTCGGGATACAGGCAGAAAATGCCCTGCTCTTTCAGGCTCTTGCCCAAAATCACTTCCGTGGCAATATCTGCCAAGGAGTAGCCTGTGGCTTTACTCAGGAAAGGCACAGTACGGGAGGAGCGGGGGTTTACCTCAATGATAAAGACATTGTCGTCTTTATCCACAATAAACTGGATGTTAAACAGACCCACAATGCCAATGCCCAAGCCCAGTTTCTTGGCATACTGCAAGATGATGCCCTTGACCTTGTCGGACACAGAGAAGGTGGGGTAGACGGAGATGGAGTCGCCGGAGTGAACGCCGGTGCGTTCCACCAGTTCCATAATGCCGGGGACGAACACATCGTGTCCATCGCAGATGGCATCCACTTCCACTTCCTTGCCCACAATATACTTGTCCACCAACACGGGCTTGTCTTCGTCAATTTCCACGGCGGTTTTCAGGTACTGGCGCAGATGTTCATCCTTGGCCACAATCTGCATGGCGCGACCGCCCAACACAAAGGAGGGGCGCACCAGCACAGGGTAGCCGATTTCATTGGCGGCCTTGATGCCGTCTTCAATGTTGGTCACGGCCTTGCCCTTGGGCTGAGGAATGTTCAGTTCACGGAGGATTTTCTCAAAACTGTCGCGGTTTTCGGCCCGTTCAATGGCTTCGCAGTCTGTGCCGATGATTTTCACGCCCCGGTCCATGAGAGGCTGTGCCAAGTTGATGGCCGTCTGGCCACCCAAGGAGGCAATGACGCCCTCGGGCTTCTCAAAATCGATGATAGCCATGACATCTTCGGGAGTCAGAGGCTCAAAGTAGAGTTTGTCCGCGGTGGTGTAGTCTGTGGAGACGGTTTCGGGGTTATTGTTAATGATAATGGCCTCGTAGCCGGATTTTTTGATGGTCTGCACCGCGTGAACGGTGGAGTAGTCAAATTCCACACCCTGACCAATGCGGATAGGACCTGCGCCCAGCACCACAATCTTCTTTTTGTCCGTCAGTCGGGAATCGTTCTTTCCAAGATAGGAGGAGTAGAGGTAGGCGATATAAGCGCCTGTGTGGAGGGTGTCCACCATGCGGAATACGGGGGTGATGCCGTTTTCTTTCCGCAGGGTATAGACCTCTGTCTCCTTCATGCCCCAAAGTTTAGCGATGAACTTATCGCCAAAGCCCATCTGCTTGGAGGCTCTCAGTGCGGTCAGGTCGCCTTTCTTCTCTTTGAGGATGTTTTCCATCTTCACAATGCGCTCTAAACTCAGAAGGAAAATATCCGTGATTTTAGTCAGGTCATGGAGTTCTTCCACACTCATGCCCAAGCGAATCAGTTGGGTGATGGCAAAGATATTGTCATCCTTGCTCTCTGCAATGTAGGCAATGAGTTCTTCCTTGGTCATGGCATCGAACTTTGCCATGTGGAAATGGCACACGCCCGTTTCCAGAGAGCGGACGGATTTTAAGAAGCATTCATCCAAGGTAGAGCCAATGCCCATAACTTCGCCTGTGGCCTTCATTTGCGTGCCAAGGGTGTTGGGAGCAGAGGTGAATTTATCAAAGGGGAAACGGGGGAATTTTGCCACAATATAGTCCAAACTGGGCTCGATGGCGGCAGTGCCACCTGCCACGGGAATCTCGCTGAGAGCCATACCCACGGCAATTTTGGCGGTGACGCGAGCGATGGGGTAGCCACTGGCCTTGGAAGCCAGTGCAGAGGAGCGGGACACACGGGGGTTGACCTCGATGAGGTAATATTCGCTGGTTTCGGGATTGAGAGCATACTGCACATTGCAACCACCGGAGATTTTCAGTTCGCGGATGATTTTAATGGCGCTGTCGTTGAGCATTTTGTGGTCTTTTTCGCTGAGAGACAGGATGGGGGCTACCACGATGGAGTCACCGGTATGCACGCCCACAGGGTCCACATTTTCCATACCGCAGATGGTGATGGCGTTGTCATAGGAGTCCCGCATGACTTCAAATTCGATTTCCTTATAGCCCTTGACGGACTTTTCAATGAGCACCTGATGCACAGGGGACAGGCGGAAGGCGTTTTTGCCGATTTCCAACAGTTCTGCATCGTTATTGGCAAAGCCACCACCTGTACCGCCCAAAGTAAAGGCGGGACGCAATACCACGGGGTAGCCGATGCGGTGTGCGGCTTCCATGGCTTCTTCCAAGTTATAGGTGATTTCAGAGGGAATGACAGGCTCGCCGATGGACTCGCACATTTCTTTGAACAATTCTCGGTCCTCTGCCCGTTCGATGGATTCACTGCTGGTGCCCAGCAGTTCCACTTGGCATTCTTTCAAAATGCCCTTCTTTTCCAGTTGCATGGCAAGATTCAGACCCGTCTGTCCGCCAATGCCGGGGACAATGGCATCGGGACGCTCATAGCGGAGAATTTTTGCCACATATTCCAAGGTCAGAGGCTCCATATAGACCTTATCGGCAATGGAGGTGTCCGTCATAATAGTGGCGGGGTTGGAGTTGACCAAAACCACCTCATAGCCCTCTTCCTTGAGAGCAAGGCAGGCCTGTGTGCCTGCATAGTCAAATTCAGCCGCCTGCCCGATGACAATGGGGCCGGAGCCGATAATCATGATTTTTTTCAGATCTGTTCTCTTTGCCATAGTGTTATCCTCCGAAATCTTAAAAAGATGAATTTACAAAATCGTGCCGTCTGTGTAGGCGATGTTGCCGTTTGCCACAGTGAGCTTGCACTTGCCGTAGACCTGCCAGCCAGTAAAGGGGGTTGCCCGACCTTTGGAGAGGAAGGTTTCGGGGTCGATGGTGTAGCACTCATTAAGGTCAAACACCGTAAAGTCCGCCCGTTTGCCTGCCTCTATGCCACTGTCCAATCCAAAACGCTGACAAGGGGCATCATGGAGCAAATGCACTAATTTTTCCAAGGGCAAAACGCCCGTTTTCACAAGATAGGTGTACAGGAGAGGGAAGGCAGTCTCAATGCCCACAATGCCCATCATGCTTCCAGCCAAACCTTTGGATTTTTCCTCTAAAGAGTGGGGAGCGTGGTCCGTGGCAATCATGTCAATGGTGCCATCCGAAATGCCCTCTAAGAGAGCGTTTTTATCCTCTTCTCCACGGAGCGGGGGATTCATTTTGAAGCGCCCGTCTTCCTGCAAATTGCTGTCATCCAGCAGTAGGTAATGGGGCGCAGTTTCGCAGGTGACATTCACGCCACTTTTCTTCGCCTGACGGATGATTTCCACACTCTCTTTGGCGGAAACATGGCACACATGGTAACCTGCCCCAATTTTGGCAGCCAAGTCCAAATCCCGCGCGATGGGACCCCACTCGCTCTCCGAGCAAATGCCCTTATGTCCGTAGGTTTTGGCGTAAGCACCATCGTGAATATAGCCCCCACGGAGGAGGGAATTATCCTCGCAGTGGGCAACAATCAGTTTCCCCAAATCTTTAGCGATGGTCATGGCTTCTGCCATCATGGCTTTATCCTGCACGCCCCGTCCGTCATCGGAAAAGGCAATGACATGTTGCGCCATGGCATCTAAATCTGCCAACTTTTCGCCTTTTTGTCCCACGGTGATTGCCCCATAGGGAAGCACACGGATGACGGCATCTTTCTCGATGGCGGAAAGTTGCAGTTGCAGATGCTCCATGCAGTCAGGCACAGGGTTTAGGTTGGGCATGCTCATGACCGTGGTGTAGCCCCCGTGGGCGCAGGCCTTAGTGCCCGTCAAAATGGTTTCTTTATACAAAAAACCCGGCTCCCGCAGATGCACATGCACATCTACGAAACCGGGCAAAACAACAAGGGAGGAGAGGTCAAGGGCAGTGGAAGAAACAGAGCTCGTGAACACATTCTGAGAAATAGAAACACCATCGCCGCAGAGCATTCCGCCGCGATATACAGTTGCGTTTCTCAGCGTGACTTCCATGGTTGCACCTCTAACCAATCCATATTCAAAAAAACCGCACTTGCGATTTTTTCTAGGATAGCACAACGCCGCCAGAAAATCAAGGGAAGAACCTAACAAAAATCAAATCTTGTCAAAAAACACAAAAGATTTTTTCTTCCCGCTTGCCTCGGTGGACACAATGCCCATAGAGGGGGAGAAGGTGCTCCAAAATGCGCCCCCTTTCGCAGGAAACACCTTGACAAAAAGCCTCTTGTGTATTTTAATAAGTACAATATTGTGGGAATGTTTTTTTCCATCGAAACCGCGCAGAAAGGACAGATTTGTCTATGAAACCCATGAGCCATCGTACCACCCAATTTAAAGAAAGCCATATCCGCCGTATGACCCGCATCTCCAACGAGTGTGGCGCCATTAACCTTTCCCAAGGCTTCCCCGATTTTGACCCTCCCAAGGAGATTATGGAGCGTCTAAGCCAAGTGGCTTTTGAAGGACCTCACCAGTACCCCATTACTTGGGGCGCTAAGAATTTCCGTGAAGCGCTGGCGAAAAAGCAGTCTTACTTCATGGGCAGAGAACTGGACCCCGAAAAGCATGTGCTTACCACTGTGGGTGGCACAGAAGCCATGGTCTGCGCCATGATGGCGCTGTGTGACCCCGGCGATAAAGTGGCGGTGTTCTCCCCCTTCTTCGAAAACTATATTGCGGAAATTATTATGGCGGGTGCAGACCCCATCTACATCCCCCTCAATCCTCCCGATTTCACCTTTGACCCCGAAAAGTTGGAAGATGCGTTCCGTCAGGGTGCCAAAGCCCTCATTCTCTGTAACCCCTCCAACCCCAGCGGTAAGGTCTTTACCAGAGAAGAACTGCAAATCATTGCCGATTTGGCTATCAAATATGATGCCTATGTGGTCACGGACGAGGTCTATGAACATATCATCTACGAACCCAACCGCCATGTGTACATGAACTCTCTTCCCGGCATGTGGGAGCGCACCGTATCCTGCGGTTCTCTCTCCAAGACCTATCACATCACCGGCTGGCGCATTGGCTATGTCATTGCCCCTCCCGAAATTTTGGATAAATGCAAGCAGATTCACGATTTTACCACCGTTGGCGCGGCATCTCCTCTCATGGAAGCCATTGTCACGGGTCTGGAGTTCCCCCTGTCTTACTACAAGGAATTGCAGGACCGCTATCAGCACATGAAAGATGTGTTCGTGGGTGGACTGAAATCCTTGGATATTCCTTATTCTGACCCCCAAGGCGCTTACTATGTCATGGTGGATATTTCCCCTTGGTGCAAAAACGATGATATCGGTTTCTGCGAATGGCTGGCACGGGAAGTGGGCGTAGCTGCCGTACCCGGCTCTACCTTCTTCCGTGAAGATATCCACACCATGGCTCGTTTCCACTATGCCAAAAAGGATGAAACCCTCTACGAGGCGCTGAACCGCCTGAGTGATTTGAAGCACAAAACATTCTAATGGAAAAGGAGGTATCTCCTCATGAAATATATTGTTGTCATCGGTGACGGCATGGCAGACCACCCTGTGGAATCTCTGGGCGGTCTCACGCCACTGGAGTACGCCAATATTCCCACCATGGATGCCATGGCAGCCCAAGGCATTGTGGGCTCTGCCATCAACTGCCCCAAACCCTTGAGCGCTGGCAGTGAAACGGCAATACTCTCCATTTTCGGTTGCGATCCCTTGCAGTATTTCACAGGTCGCAGCCCCATGGAAGCCGCCGCCCAAGGCATCGCCATGATTCCTGGGGATGCCGCATTCCGCTGTAATTTGGTTGCCTTGGATGCAGGGGATATGCCCTATGAGGAGAGAAAAATTCTCTCCCACTCCGCAGGCTCTATCTCGGGGCAGGATGCCTTGGATACCATAGATGCCCTTGTCTCTGACCCCGAATTTGCCGAAGCGCTCAAAGAGGCGGATATGTTCATCCATCCCAGCCCCTCTTTCCGCCCCTTGGCAGTGAAGCATAACTGTGACCCCAAGGGCATCACCTTCACCCCGCCCCATGACCATTTGGGCGAAGTGTGCGGAAAGTATCTGCCCTGTGGCAAGGATGAGGCTAAGGTGTTTGAACATCTCATGCGTCTTGCCAACAAGGTGCTGGAGCATCATCCTGTTACAGAAAAACGCCGTCAAAGTGGTAAGTTAGGTGCTAACGGCATCTGGTTCTGGGCAGAGGGTACGCAGGTGAGCCTGCCCTCCTTCCTCGGTCAGTATGGCTACGATGGCGCTGTGATTTCCGCTGTGCCCCTGTGCCATGGTATCGGCATTCTCCGTGGGCTGAAAGCCATCACGGTGGAAGGCGCAACAGGGGAATTGGATACCAATTTTGAGGGCAAACTAGAAGCCACATGGCAGTGCCTGCAGGAATATGACTTTGTCTGCCTGCACTTGGAAGCCCCCGATGAATGCACCCACAATGGGGATTTGGAGGGTAAAATCCAGTCTATCCAGTGGCTGGATAGCCGTCTTATTGCCCCCATTTGCCAGCGTCTGCAGGAAAACAACATGGACTACCGCATGTTGGTGCTTTCCGACCACAAAACTCTCACCTCCACCCGCGGTCACAATGGTGAGCCTGTGCCATTCCTCCTTTACGATAGCCGTGAAAACACGGAAAATGGCGCTCGCTATTCTGAAAAATTTGGCGATGCGGGCATCTTTGTGGAGCAGGGTTGCACGCTGTTGGATATGCTCTTCGAAAAATAAAAGAAAGGGTGTTTTCCCTTGGATATTTGCATTGTCACTGGCGCATCTTCCGGTATGGGACGGGAATTTGTCCTGCAACTGGATGCCCAGCAGAAATACGATGAAATTTGGGTGCTTGCCCGCCGTGCCGACCGCCTGATGGAACTGAGTCAGCAGGTTTCTGCCAAACTGGTTCCCATGACTGCTGACCTCTCTACAGAGGAGGGACTTTCCGTCCTTACGGAGCGTCTGCAAACGGAAAAACCCAAGGTAAAAACCTTGGTCAATGCCGCGGGCTACGGCAAATTTGGCGCTTTTGAGACCCTTTCCCTCCAAGACCAACTTGGCATGATTGACTTAAATGTCAAAGCCCTCACCGCTGTCACTTACGAGGTGCTTCCGTATCTGCAGAAGGGGAGCGAGGTTTATGAATTGGGCTCTCTTTCTTCCTTCCAGCCCGTGCCCTATATCGGCGTCTATGGCGCAACCAAAGCCTATGTCCTCAGTTTCTCCCGTGCCATTAATGTGGAACTGAAAAAGCATGGCATCCGCGTCATGGCAGTGTGTCCCGGTTGGGTAAAAACAGAGTTCTTTAACCGCGCCATTCAGGACGATACCATCACCTATTTTAACCGCTACTATACGGCTCAGCAGGTGGTCAAGCGGGCACTGCGGGATATGAAAAAGAAAAAAGATGTCTCTACCGTTGGTTTCCCTGTGCGGATGCAAATCCGTCTGGTGAAACTTCTGCCCCACCGCCTTGTGATGAAAATCTGGTGCAAACAACAAAAGAAGTAAAGAAAAAGCACCGACCAGTTGTGTTACTTCCCATAGGTACAATTTGTGAACCATAGGGGTAACGCAACGGTACGGGAAAAGAAAACAGCAATGAAGTATCAAACGATGCTTCATTGCTGTTTTCTTATTTCAATCTAAATCTTAGTATTTCTGTCCTTTCCGAATTGGTGAAATAAAAAAGCGTTCTGCCGACAAATCTTGACAGAACGCTTTTTCCGTTATCCATTCATGATCCAATCCTCATCGTAACCGAACTCGATGGCAATGAGCTTGGCCAGTGCGCGGGAGATGGTCTTATTTTTATCCGGCCTGCTGTTACCGGTGAGGACGTAAAGATAATTTCTGGAGACGCCGATCCGTTCGGCAAACTCCTGTTTGGTAATGTTCTGT
>JAGBIE010000020.1 GCA_017935145.1 Oscillospiraceae bacterium | reverse complement strand
TGGAAGAAGCGTTCCAAAATCATATGGCGGAACGCAAAGCAAAAACGGCATAGCCAATGGCTACACCGCTTAACGAAATCAATTATTCAGTTTAGATACAAGAGCCACATTGGGGCACCTTCCTTACGGAGGGTGCCCCAATGGGGTGCTTTTTTATTTCTTTACAACAGAGAGAGCACATACTCGCCGAATTCGTGGCAAGTGGCGCCGTTTTTGTCCCCTGTGCAGAGAACTTTCTTCTCCTCTGCGGCGGTATCCATGGCCTTTTGCAGGCGGTCGGCAGCGCTAGAACGAGCCACATGGCGCAACAGAAGTTCCACTGCGCGGAGAATGCTGCTGGGATTGGCATAATCCCCCAAGCCCTCCTCGATGAGACGAGGCGCAGAGCCGTGGATGGCCTCAAACATGGCACATTTTGCACCAATATTGGCACTGCCTGCCGTACCCACGCCACCTTGAATTTGGGCGGCTTCGTCTGTGAGGATATCCCCATAGAGGTTGGGCAGCAGGAACACCTCAAATTTAGAGCGCAAGTCCTTGTTCACCAAATTGGCAGCCATAATGTCAATATACCAATCCTCGGCAGTGATTTCGGGATATTCTTCCGCCACCTCATGACAGATTTGGGAGAACATGCCATCGGTCTTTTTGAGGATGTTCGCCTTGGTGACAATGGCAACATTGGTTTTGCCGTTATTCTTGGCATAGTCAAAGGCGGCACGGGCGATGCGCCGAGTGCCCTCCACGGTGGTCACACGGAAATCCATGGTCAGTTCCGCGGGCAGTTCCACGCCACGGCTTCCCAAAACATACTCGCCCTCGGTATTTTCACGGAAGAAAATCCAGTCGATGCCCTCTTCGGGCACAGTCACAGGGCGCACATTGGCATATAAATCCAATTCACGGCGCAGTGTCACATTGGCAGACTCCATACTACCACCCTTGGGAGTGGTGGTAGGGCCTTTTAAAAGCACATGGCAACTGCGGATTTCTTTTAGCACATCCTTGGGGACACTTTCGCCCAAAGAAAGGCGATTTTCCAAGGTGAGACCCTCTATTTCCTTTAACACTACCGTGCCTGCGGAAATTTCATCCTTCAGCAGTTCTCGCAGGACTCTTTTTGCCTCTGCCATGATGGTAGGGCCGATGCCATCGCCATCAATGAGACCGATGATGAGGGCTTTCAGGGCGGAAAAGTCCGTATTTTCTCCATCCATAGAGTGACAGCGCTCCTGCTGTTCGAGAAGGATTTTGCGAAACTCAGCTACGGCAGAATCGATGTAATTCATCTTATTTCGCCTCCCGTGTGTAGTCCAAAAGTCCACCTGCAAGGAGAATCTTCTGCTGACGGTCGGTAAAGTTTGCTTGAAGATTCATTCTCTTGCCCGTGGTCTCATTCACCAAGGTGAATGTGCCGTTTTTGAGACCCTCAAAGACATTCTCCAAACGAAGATTGTCCCCTTGAGAGACAGAATCATAATCCTTGGGGTCTTGGAAGGTAAGGGGCAAAATGCCTGCGTTTACCAAGTTTGCCACATGGATGCGGGCAAAACTCTTGGCAATGACGCACCGCACACCCAAATACAAAGGCACCAATGCGGCATGCTCACGGGATGAGCCCTGTCCGTAGTTTTCCCCGCCAACCACAATACTGCTTCCAGCTTCCAAAGCCCGCTGGGGGAACGTCTTGTCGCAAACCCCAAAGCAGTACTGGCTCAAGTAGGGAATGTTGGAGCGGTAGGGGAGAATCTTACTGCCCGCGGGCATAATGTGGTCGGTGGTGATGTTATCCCCCACCTTGAGAAGCAGAGGGGCGGAGATGGAATCCGTCACAGGTCTGCTCTTGGGGAATTCCTTAATGTTCGGTCCACGGAGAATTTCCACATCCTTGGCTTCTTCGGGAGAAGCGGGGGGCAGGATGGCGCTATCGTCAATTTTGAATGCCTCGGGCATGGTGATTTCCGTGGAAAGACCCAAGGTGGTGGGGTCGGTGATGTAGCCCGTCAGCGCCGCGGCAACGGCAGTTTCGGGGGAAACTAAGTACACTTTACCATCGGCAGTGCCACTGCGACCCTCAAAATTGCGGTTAAAGGTTCTAAGACTCACACCGCCCGAGTTGGGGCTAAAGCCCATGCCAATGCACGGACCGCAGGCGCATTCCAGCACCCGCGCGCCACTGGAAAGAATGGCAGAAAGAGCGCCACAATCGGCAAGCATGGTCAGTACCTGACGGCTACCGGGGGAGACAGACACGCTCACGGAGGGGGCTACGGTCTTGCCCTCCAGCATTTTGGCAACCTTGAGCAAATCCATGAGGCTGGAGTTGGTGCAAGAACCAATGCACACCTGATCCACCTTTGTACCTGCCACTTCGCTGACTTTCACCACATTGTCAGGGCTGTGGGGGCAGGCGATGAGAGGCTCTAAGGTGCTTAAATCCATATCGATGACCATGTCATACACAGCATCGGGGTCAGAATCTAAGGGGATATAATCCTCTTCCCGCCCTTGGGCTTGGAGGAAGAGGCGGGTGGTCTCGTCCGAGGGGAAGATGGAGGTGGTAGCGCCTACTTCCGTTCCCATGTTGGTGATGGTGGCCCGTTCGGGAACGGAAAGGGTCTTTACGCCCTCACCATTCCACTCGATGATAGCGCCCACGCCACCCTTGACGGAGATTCTCCGCAAAAGTTCCAAACTGGCATCCTTGGCGGTGACACAGGGGCGAAGTTTTCCCGTCAAATTCACCTTGTACATCTTGGGCATGGTGATGTAATATTCGCCACCGCCCATGGCCACTGCCACATCCAAACCGCCTGCGCCAAAGGCCAGCATGCCAATGCCACCGCCTGTGGGAGTGTGGCTGTCCGAGCCCATAAGGGTCTTGCCGGGCACGCCAAAGCGCTCCAAATGCACCTGATGGCAAATGCCGTTGCCGGGGCGGGAGAAATAGAGCCCGAATTTCTTTGCCGCGGACTGGATAAACCGATGGTCATCGGCATTTTCAAAGCCCGATTGCAGGGTGTTGTGGTCAATGTAGGCCACGCTCTTTTCCGTGCGGACACGGTCAATGCCCATGGCTTCAAATTCTAAGTATGCCATGGTGCCTGTGGCATCTTGGGTGAGGGTCTGGTCAATGCGCAGAGCAATCTCTGTGCCTGCTATCATTTCCCCCGAAACCAAATGCTTTTGGATGATTTTTTGGGCAAGGGTCAATCCGCTCATTGGCTGACCTCCTTTGCCATGCGCTCCTTGGCGTTTTTCACATGCTGACGCCCCAATTCTTCCGCCAAATCGCCATCGCCAGCGCAGATGGCTTCAAAGATTTTGCGATGCTCCGTGGAAATCACGGGCAGGCGCTCCTCGTGGGACATGGAGGCACGGCGATATTTCTGAATACGGCTGTGGAGGGGCAGTAGGGCGTCTGCCAGCAGCAGACTTCCGCACTGACGGCAGATTTCCATGTGGAACAAATCGTCCATCTCGCTCATGCGCTCCGTATCGCCCTTGGTGGCGTAGTATTCCTGCAAGTCGATGATTCTGCGCATCTCTGCCGCGCCCTCGGGAGTGAGTTTCTCCGCGGCATAACGGCAGGCGAGACCCTCAAGTAGGTAGCGGATATCCATAATATCCCGCACATCTTGGGCAGTAATGCCCAAAACGATGCTACCGCGGGCAGTATCCTCAATGAGCCGTTCTTGGCTGAGGCGATGTAGCGCATCACGGATGGGAGTACGGCTGACCCCCAACTCCTTGGCAAGACCCAGTTCCGTCAGCACAGTGCCACGAGGGTACTTACCCGAGAGGATATCCGTCTCCAAGCGGTCATAAACTTGGTCGGTCAAAAGACCGGTTTTGTAGGTGTTTTTGGGCATAGTTTAAACCCTCCCGTCCCCGCGGAGTGCTCCGCCGGACAATTCTTCGATTTTCTTAAACAGTTCTTGGTCAGACAGCACGGAAACCCGCCCGTCCTCATATTCCTTGTCCACCCATTCTTTTAGGGCAACCACCAAGGGGTCATGCTTGGTAAAGGCTTTCTCGCCCTCTAGGTGGAAGCGGTCGTTGAGCCAGTAGGCAATGCCCGCTAAGCCCGATGTCTTACCCACCTGCACCCCTGCGGCGCGACCTAAAATCTTCTTGGTATCGAAGATGTTGTAAATCTCCTCGTCTTTCAAAAGACCATCGGCATGGATGCCCGCTTTGGTCACATTGAAATTCTTGCCCACAAATGGGGTCATGGGGGGAATATCGTAGCCGATTTCATGCTTGAAGAACTCGCCGATTTCCGTAATCACCGTGGGGTCGATGCCATCCATAGACCCACGGAGAGAGGCATATTCAAAGACCATGGCTTCCAAGGGGATGTTGCCCGTGCGTTCCCCGATGCCAAGCAGCGAGCAGTTGACCGCCGATGCACCGTAGAGCCATGCGGTGGATGCGTTGGAAACCGCCTTGTAGAAATCGTTATGTCCGTGCCATTCCAGCATTTCGCTGGGCAGGTCGGTGTAGTGCTGTAAGCCGTAGATAATGCCGGGCACACTGCGGGGCAGTGCCACTTCCGTGTAAGGCACGCCAAAACCCATGGTGTCACAGGCGCGGATTTTCACAGGAATGCCCGCCTCTTGGCTGAGGGATTGGAGTTCATGCACCAAGGGCACTACAAAGCCGTAGAAGTCGGCGCGAGTGATATCCTCCAAGTGGCAACGGGGCACAACCCCCGCCTCAAAGGCATCCCGCACGGAATCTAAGTACAAATCCATGGCCTGACGGCGGGTCATGCGCATCTTCTTGAAGATGTGATAGTCACTGCAACTCATGAGCATGCCCGTTTCGCGGATGCCCAAGGATTTGACCAGTTTAAAATCTTCCTTATTGGCGCGAATCCAAGAAGTAATTTCGGGGAAGGGCAGGTCTAACTCCATGCACTTTTCAATGGCGTCACGGTCTTTTTTGCTGTAGATGAAAAATTCCGTCTGACGAATCCGCCCAAAAGGACCACCCAAGCGGTTTAGGAACTTGTAGATTTGCACCACCTGATCCACCGTGTAGGGCTCTACAGACTGCTGACCATCCCGCAAAGAGGTGTCGGTAATCCAAATCTCCTCGGGCATGTTCATGGGCACACGGCGGTGGTTAAAGGGAATCTTGGGCACAGTGTCATACTCATAAATATCCCGATACAAACTGGGCTCTGTCACATCCTGCAGAGAATACTTATAAGAACTGTACTCCAAAAGGTTGGTTTTGTTGGAAATTTCCAGCATAGGACTCTCCTCCTTATACAATAGGGGGTGTTTTGTATTTAATGTATACAAGTATACAGTTAGTACAATGGAAATGTCAATCCCTTGAGCGGGCGGGGGGAAGAAAAGACAAAAATTTTTTTGGATTTTTTCCTCATCATTGCGTTTTTCCCTGAATCATGGTATGCTGAAAGGAGAAATAGAAAGGCGGTGAGACCGTGCGAAAAATTGTATTCTTCCTGTTGTGCTGTGCCCTTTTGTGTTCTGTCGCCTTGGGCGCGGACTATACGGTCTCCCGTTTGAGTGTGGATGCCACGGTGAAAGACAGTGGCATCATGAGCGTAACACAAGAGATTTTGCTATCTTTCCCGTCTCCTGTGCGCCAAATCACCATCCCTTTGGGCAAAGATGTGACGGATGCTTCCGTCTCCGCCCACGGGGCAGAGATTTCTCTCTTCTCGCGGGATGGTGGAACTTACGCCACCCTCACTTTTGCCGATGATATTTCCGGTGAACTTCCCGTCACTGCCATCTTCGCCCAAGGCACTACCGCCCAAGATGGGGAAGATGGTCTCACCTCCACCGCCGTGCTGGTCTCCTCCTTGTGGGAGTGCAAGGTGGAGCGGGTGAATTTCACCGTGGTCTATCCCTCCCAGCCCAAGGCAGAGCCTCTGTTTTTGGGTGGCTATGACGGGCAGGATTTGGCAGACCGCCTTACCATCGCCTCCAAGGGGCAGGTGGTCTCCGGTGTCCTCCGTGGCGGATTGCGGGACAGAGATTCCCTCACTGCCCAAGCCCTTTTACCCAAGGGCGCTATTTTGCTCCCTGGGGAATCGGGGAGAAGCATCCTCACCCTCGTCTGCGCCATTTTAAGTGTGGTACTCACGATTTTTGGCGGGGTCTATTGGTTCAAAACTCTCCGCAATAAGCCCCTAAGAGTGCAAGCCCGCACCACTGCGCCCGAAAGTCTCACCCCTGGGGAACTGCGTTTCTTGCTCTGCGGTGGCAAAATCTCCTTTGGACTTTTGGTTTGCTACTGGGGCGTTTTGGGCTACTTAACCATCACAGAAAACTCCGCAGGACGCATTTTACTCCGCAAGTGTATGGATATGGGCACAGAACGGCGGGAAGAAGAGCGGAAACTCTTCTCCGTGCTCTTTGGTACATCCGATGTCTGCGAGGGTGGCGGTAGCCGATATTGCCGTGCCGCGGAACTTTCTCAAAAAGCCTTCCCCCGCTACTGGTATCGCAGATTGTATGAAAAGCGCACAGGCGCTCCCGTGGTGCTCACCGCCGTGGCGGTGTGCGTGTGCGCCTTGGCGGTCATGGCTTCCATGGATGGCATTTTGGGCGCAGTGAACGCCAAGTGGCTGTATCTGCTCATCAGTTTCCCTGCAGGCGGATTCATGGGCTGGGCGCTGATTTGCGCCATCCGCCGCCGTGTACTCAGGGATGATATATGGGTTCCCTTTGGCGCTGTGTGCTTCCTTGCCCTGCTTCTCTTGGGCTTCTCTGGTGGGGCGTTTTTACTCATGGTACTTGCCCTTGCCACCGCCATTTTTGTGGGCTTTGCCACCACCTACGGGGGCAAAAAGACCCCCACGGGCATGGACTTTATGGAACGCACCATGGGCTTTGCCCGCTTCCTGCGCCATGCCGAACCTCGCCATCTTCGCCAGATGTTGGAGCGGGACGGGCAGTATTTCTACTCTGCTCTGCTCTATGCCATCTCGGGCGGTGTGGGTCGCAGTTTCGCCCGCCGATTTGGCGATATGAAACTGGAGGATTGCCAGTGGCTCACCATGGCAAAGCGGAGCGGTCTCCGCGCCTATGCCCACTATGTACTTTTTAGTGACCTTTTGCGGAAACTGGATGTTTGAAAGGAGAAATCTTATGAAAATCACCCTGAATCCCGATGCCAAAATTGTGGAAAAAATCAAAGAAGGACTCAAAATGACCGGTGGCTACTGTCCCTGCCGTAGAGAGCGCACAGAAGAAAACAAGTGCATGTGCGAAGAATTCCGCGGGCAGATTGCCGACCCCGATTTTGAGGGCTTCTGCCACTGCTATTTGTACTATAAATCCAAAGACTAAGGAGGAAATTCCCATGGCTGAACTGAAGATTACCAAAGACAACTTTACTGCTGAGGTGCTGGAAAGCGATATCCCCGTACTGGTGGATTTTTGGGCCACTTGGTGCGGTCCTTGCATGATGCTCGCCCCCACCATCGAAGAGTTAGCGGAAGAACTGGAGGGCAAAGCCAAAATCTGCAAGGTGAATGTGGATGAAGAAGCCGAACTTGCCACCATGTTCCGCATCCAGTCCATCCCTACTGTCATGATTTTTAAACATGGCGAAGTGACGGACATGGTTGTGGGTCTGCGCCCCAAGGATGTCTACTTGGAAAAACTGCAATAAAGAACAAAACCCCTTGCCGAAGGGCGGTTGGTGATAGGGGTTTATCGGTTTTGACCGGTTCTTTTCCCGCTATACTTCACGAAAAAATGGCCACAGGCGTCAGCCTGTGGCCATTTTTTGCATTCGTCTATCTGGAAAATTTCTCGCTCAAAACTGCTTTCAGCACCTGGCAAGGGATGGCAGACGGTGATTCGGCGAGGCAAAAAACCGAGGAATCCTGACGGATTGTGAGGTTTTTTAACGATGCCGAGCAGTGTTTGCCGCCCTTGCAGGCGACAAAGCCCTATGACCAACCGCCCAAAGGCAAGGGGTTTTTCTTATTTCATTCTGCGCAGGTCATTTCCCAAAAACAGGAGCAGTTCATAACTGCCAAGAAGGCGGGACGCAATCTGCGGAGGATATTTCCCCTCCATCTCACGGGATGTGAGATTGGTGGAAATTAAGGTGGCGCGGTGTTCCATCAGGCGGGTGTTTACCACCTGATACAGAGCGCTTTGGGTGAACTGGGTCACCATCTCCGTGCCAAGGTCATCGATAATCAGAAGGTCGCACTGGAGATATTTGCGGGTGTAGTCCTCCCGTGCGTCACCATCGGCATAGAACTTGGCGGTTTCAAAATCTGCAAAGAGTTTGCCTGCGGTATCGTAGACCACAGAGTAGCCCTGTTCCGCCACACCGCGGGCAATACAGGCGGAAAGGAAGGTCTTGCCCAAGCCCGGTGCACCCGAAAACAGCAGATTTCCACCCTTTTGGGAGAAATTCTTCACATAGTCCACACAGCGATTAAAAACCTTTGTCATCGTTGTACGCGGGCTTGCACCGTATTCTGTGTCCTTTTCCTCGGGATAGAGGGTTAAATCAAAGCGGTCAAAGGATTCCTTGCCACCAAGGAGGGAGGAAAGTTCCTTTTTCTGCTCTTGACGGCACAGTTCACGGAGGCAGGAACACATTCTCTCGCCCACATAGCCCGTGCCACCGCATTCGTGGCAGATGGGGGTCACTTCCAAATCCGCTTCGGAAAGGTCAGCGGCTTCCAAAATCCAAGCGCGCTCCTGCTGGAGGGCGAGGTTTTCCTCTTTGGCTTTTTTCACAGCCTCTTCCACATTCCCACTGGCAAAGGTGGCGGCAACCACTTTGGCCATGGAGGAGCGGAGGAGTAAATCAATTTCCCGCAGACGAGGATACTGGGCATAAATGCCCTCAATACGGCGGTTGGTGCGGATTTCTTCTCTCTGTCGTTCATCCGCCAAACGGGCTTTGGCTTTTTGAAGTACCGATTCAGAATATGCCATGTTTTAATCCTCCTCACCCAAGAGACGTCTGAGGGCAGCCTTTTCGGCTTCACCTATGACTCGTTTTTTCTTCTGTTCATTGGCGGCGGCTCTTGTCCCGTCACCACGGCGCACATCTTCCACAGTGAAAAGTCCCTTTTCCTGCCAACGGGCCAAAATGGAGTTCATGTACGGCCACTTGAGATCCCCTGTGTTGAGGATGGTCTTTTCGTAGGCAAGGGCGATGGTCTCCTGGGGGAAACCCCACTGAAGCCAGCGATTTATGTACTGACATTCGCCATCGGTAAGACGGCGGGATTTAATTTGGAGCAGCTGGGCGATTTTGCCCATCTGACTCTGGCGGTAGGATGCCGCCTGCATATATTCTGCGGCACTCTCCACACTGTCAATGCCCATATCCGCCCATGCATAGGCTTCTTTTTCAATACTGCGCATGGAGGGCATCCGCCCGCACCGCAGTTTGGATTTCTGCACGCAGTAGGAAATCACAAGGCACACCACTTCCGTGGGCAGACGCAGATAATCATAGAGGGAGAGGAGGGTTTTCAGCTCCTCTGTGCTGAGCACGCGCCCCAAAAGACGCTGACTTTCCCCCACCAAACGGGAAAAATCCTTCTCCCGCAGGTTCTTCTGCAAACTGTCCTCACTGTATTGGGGGCGTTCCTCCTTGCGGAGAGTGGGGGTCTTTTCCCCCTGCCACAGACCCAAACGGGTGAGGGTTTCCACGGCTTTACGGCGCTGTTCTTCCCCCAAGGGGCAGGGGAGAGAAGCATTTCCCGCCATCTGCCACAGATACAGCAGAGTTGCATCGCCATTTCCTGCGGCGCAGAGCAGTTCCACGATTTTTTTAGAAATGTGCAAAGAATCCTCCATGGCAGTGCCTCCTTTCGGGAAATTTCGGTATAAAGTGAGTATATCACAGTTCTTTCTTCCCCGCAACGGGAGATTTTTTGGCGAAAAAGAAAGGCTTCTTTTCATTGACAATATTTTGCTTTTGGGGTATAGTTCTCTCCGCTGACATTCACCCAAGAAAGGAGGAAAACATCATGAAAATTCAGTTATCCGACCACTTTACCTACAAAAAACTGTTGCGTTTTACCGC
The DNA here is from genome assembly GCA_017935145.1 of Oscillospiraceae bacterium. Lineage (GTDB taxonomy): Bacteria > Bacillota > Clostridia > Oscillospirales > Oscillospiraceae > RGIG3566. The sequence goes on along the minus strand of JAGBIE010000020.1, from coordinate 11,551 downwards.
TCCGCCCATCGCCATGATGATTTTTACCTCCATCTACGGCGTGGTGGATGGCTTTTTCGTTTCCAACTTTGCGGGCAAAACGCCCTTTGCCGCTGTGAATTTCATCATGCCCTTTTTGATGATTTTAGGCTCTTTCGGCTTTATGTTCGGCACAGGCGGTAGCGCCCTCATATCCTACACCATGGGCGAGGGGGATATGGAAAAAGCCAACTCCCTGTTTTCCATGCTCACCTATATTTCTCTGGGCTTTAGCGTGGCGATTTCCCTATTAGGCATGGTGTTCATCCGTCCTTTGGCAGCAGCCTTGGGCGCAGAGGGAGAAATGCTGGATATTTGTGTCATCTACGGCAGAATCATTCTTGCGGCGCTACCTGCGTTTATGTTGCAGATGGAGTTTCAAAGTTTCTTCGTCACAGCGGAAAAACCCCAACTGGGGCTGTATATGACCCTCATTTCTGGTATTGCCAATATGGTGCTGGATGCGCTGTTTATCATGGCCTTTGATTGGGGCATCATAGGCGCTGCTGTTGCCACTGCGGTGAGTCAAGTTTTGGGCGGTATCACCCCCATGGTCTACTTTTTCCGCGAAAATGATAGTCTTTTGCGCTTGGGCAAAATGAAGTATGATGCCAAAGGTCTCCTCCGCACCTGCACCAACGGCTCATCGGAACTGTTGAGCAATATGTCCATGTCCTTGGTGGGCATGCTCTACAATGTGCAACTGATGAAATACGCAGGGGAGAACGGCGTAGCGGCTTACGGGGTCATGATGAACCTGAACTTGGTTTTCTTGGGCGCATTTATCGGCTATGCCATTGGTACTGCGCCTGTCATCGGTTTCCACTATGGCGCGGGAAATCACAAAGAACTCAAAAGTATTCTCAAAAAGAGCCTGTTGCTCATTGGCATTTGCTCTGTGGGAATGTTCCTGTTGGGGGAACTGCTCTCCCGCCCGCTGTCTGTGATTTTTGTGGGCTACGATGATGCCCTTCTGCGCCTGACCCATGATGGTTTTCAGATTTATTCTTTCATGTTCCTCTTTGTGGGCATTGCCATTTTCGGCTCCAGTTTCTTCACGGCGCTGAATAACGGACTCATTTTCGCCATCATCTCCTTTTTGCGTACCTTGGTCTTTCAGGTAGCGGCTATTTTGCTCCTGCCCCTTGTGTGGGATGTAAACGGCATTTGGGCCTCTGTAGTGGCGGCAGAACTTATGGCGGCGCTACTGGCAGGGGTGTTTCTCCTCGCTCTGCGGAAAAAGTACAAATATTAAAAAAACTCCCGTGATCATCACGGGAGTTTTTCTCGTTATAGAGGTTTTTTCTTGATTTTGCCAAAATCGCGGGGATATTGCGTGGGGGTGGGGCGGATTTTTTCCACCACCACGGCATAGTGAGTGGCATCCTCAATTTGGTAGCCGATGATTTCTTTCACCTTGCCACCCAAAGCGCCCATGGCATTTTGGGCTTCCGCCACTTCTTCCTCTGCCAGCGCACCTTTCATGGCGATGAATCTACCGCCCACTTTCACAAGGGGCAGGCACAGTTCTGTGAGGATGTTCAGCCGTGCCACGGCACGGGAGACGCAAATATCGTACCCTTCCCGATGGTCTTGGGCAAATTCCTCGGCGCGGGCGGTGACAACCTCCGCCTCCACCGATAGGGTGGGGAGAACCTCTCTCAGCCAATCCATGCGCTTGCCCAAAGAGTCCAACAAAGTGAGGGAAATGCTCTCTTCCCCAATTTTCAGAGGCACACCAGGGATTCCCGCGCCACAACCCACATCGATGACGGATTTTCCTTTCAAATCCGCCGTGTTTAAAAGGGCGAGGGCATCCAAAAAGTGGAGATTCGCCACCCCCTCGGGGGTTTTGATGGCGGTAAGGTTCATGACCTTGTTTTTCTCCAGCAGTGCTTCCCCAAATTGGCAGAGGGTATCTTTCTGCGAATCCGTCAGGGTGAGACCCAAAGGCGCAAGGCCTTTTTCTAATGTGTGTTTCATCAGCAGAGTTTCCCACCTGCGGGGATTTTGTCATCCAGCATGATGAGATTCAGTTTCTCTTCGCCCTTTTCCGTATGCACAGAGGAAAGGAGCATACCGCAGGAATCCTTGCCCATCATCTTTCTGGGGGGCAGGTTCACAATGGCAAGGAGGGTCTTGCCGATGAGCTCTTCGGGCTCGTAGTATTTTGCGATGCCAGAGAGAATCTGACGGGGTGTGCCCGTGCCATCATCCAAGGTGAACTGCAGGAGTTTGTCGCTCTTTTTCACCTTTTCGCAGGCAAGGACTTTCACTGCGCGGAAATCGGACTTGCAGAAAGTGTCAAAATCCACAGTTTCCTCGGCATAGGGCTCAATTTCCAAGTCGGGCAGAGTGGCTTTTTTGGCCGCTGCGGCGGCATCTTCCAGTTCCTGCAGAGCCTTTTCGGCATCAATGCGGGGAAACAGCGCATCGCCAGCGACTACTGCGGTATCACGGGGCAGAACGCCAAAGGTGGCGAGGCTATCCCATGCATATTCCGTAGCGCCAATACGGCTGAGAATCTTCTCGGAAGTTTCGGGCATAAAGGGAGCAAGGAGCGCCCCACAAATGCGGATGGTCTCCAAAAGGTTATACATGACGCGCGCCAAACGAGCGCCGTTTTGCTCCATATCCTTGGCAAGCGCCCAAGGCATATTCTCGTCAATATACTTGTTGGCGCGGGAAATGACCTTGAAAATTTCTGCCAAGCCGTTCTGGAAAGCGTATTTTTCCATCTGGGCTTCATATTCCCCACGGAGGGCTTCCGCCATGGCGATAAGGGGAGCATCCAGTTCGGCATTTTCTGCTTGCTCTGCGGGGAGTTTTCCGCCAAAGTACTTTTGCACCATGGCAACGGTACGGCTCAGGAGGTTGCCTAAGTCGTTGGCAAGATCCGTATTGATGGTGGAAATTAAAAGTTCGTTGGAGAAATTGCCGTCAGAGCCAAAGGGGAAGGAGCGGAGCAGGAAGAATCGCAGAGCATCCACGCCGAATTTTTCCGCCAAAATATAGGGGTCTACCACATTGCCCTTGGATTTGGACATTTTACCACCATCCAACAAAAGCCAGCCGTGGCCGTAGACCTTCTTAGGCAGGGGCATTTCCATACTCATGAGCATAGCAGGCCAAATGATGGAGTGGAAACGGACAATTTCCTTGCCCACAAAATGCACATCCGCAGGCCAGAACTTGTCATAGTCGTGGTACTTATCGTTGTAAAGACCCAGTGCGGTGGTGTAGTTAAACAGAGCATCCACCCACACATAGACCACATGACCGGGGTCAAAGTCCACGGGCACACCCCAAGTAAAGGAGGTGCGGGACACGCACAAATCAGCCAGACCCGGCTTAATGAAGTTGTTGACCATTTCGTTGACGCGGCTCTTGGGTTCGAGGAAATCCGTGTTTTCCAAAAGATCCTGCACGCGGTCAGCATATTTGCTCAGACGGAAGAAATAAGCCTCTTCTTCCGCATCCAGCACCTCACGACCGCAGTCGGGGCACTTGCCGTCCACCAGCTGACTTTCCGTCCAGAAACTTTCGCAGGGTTTGCAGTATTTACCCGAGTAAGTGCCCTTGTAAATATCGCCCTTTTCGTACATTTTCTTGAAAATCTGCTGGATGGAGGCAACATGATAATCATCGGTGGTGCGGATAAAGCGGTCGTTACTGATGTTCATCAGTTTCCACAAATCCAAAATACCGCGCTCGCCCTCCACGATGTTATCCACAAAAGCCTGGGGAGTGACACCTGCGGCGGCGGCTTTATCCTCAATTTTCTGACCGTGCTCATCTGTGCCCGTCAAAAACAGCACATCACAGCCTCTCAGGCGCTTATAGCGCGCCATGGCATCGGTAGCCACAGTGCAGTAGGTGTGACCAATATGCAGTTTGTCACTGGGATAATAGATGGGGGTGGTGATATAAAATTTTTCCTTACAGTTCTGGCACATGGTGCCTTCCTCCTTTTTCGGGCGGGGTTTTGATTTTCCTTATCTTAGCATATTTTTCCCCCAATGGCAACCTGCCCAAGCCACGTGATGCCAAAGAAAATGGAACTTTTTCCGTGATTTTTACAATTCGTTCACCCATAAGGGCAAAAAGAGGTTATAATGGTATCACACAGAAAGGGGGAAAAACCCATATGAAGCGAATTTTAGTGGTAGAAGACGATAGAAATATCTCCCAACTTTTGCAAATGTACTTGAAAAAAGAGGGTTACGAGGTTACCCCCGCCTACGATGGGGGCGAAGCCTACCGCCTCTTTGAAGAAACCGAGCCCAATTTGGTATTGCTGGATATTATGCTCCCCGTCATGGATGGCTATGGCGTACTCTCCCTCATCCGTGAAAAGGGGGATACCCCTGTGATTCTCCTCACCGCCAAGGGCGAAACGGAAGATAAGGTGGGCGGTCTGCGGAAAGGCGCGGACGATTATATTACCAAACCCTTTGAAATGCGGGAAGTCATCGCCCGTGTGGAAGCAGTGCTTCGCCGTGGTCAGCCTGCCACAAAACCCGCCCGCAAACTCACTTTCGATAAGCTTTCCATCGATATGGAGTCCATGGTGCTGGAAGTGAATGGGGAAAAAGTCCCTACCCCCCTAAAAGAGATGGAACTGCTCTACCATTTGGCATCCGCCCCCAACAAGGTCTTCACCCGCAATCAGCTTTTGGATGAAGTGTGGGGCATCAGCTACTTTGGCGATAGCCGTACGGTGGATGTGCATGTGAAGCGCCTGCGGGAAAAACTGGAAGGCATCAGCGACCAGTGGAGTTTAGAGACCGTGTGGCGCGTGGGCTATAAATTCGAGGTGCGAGGATGAAATCTGCATTTTTACGGCAGATGCTCACCATCACCCTCATTGTGTTTTTGACCCTTCTTATATTGGGTGGCATTCTGCGACTGAGCTTCCACTCCTATTTGGAGCGGGAGGAACGGCAGGCGCTGGCGGAATCGGTCAAAGCCGTCACGGAACTGACCCAAGCCTACGGGCAGACAGGTCCTTTGGAGGAAAACTGGGATTTTCACATTAGTCTCGGTCTTTCTTCCCGCGTGAGCAAAACCGATGTCCTTTACTGCGATGAAAGTGGCAAAGTGAAAATCTGCGCCTGCGAGGACCTCTCCTGCGAGCATCTTCTGGGGCGATTAGAAGAAAGCGTTCTCCGTGACCTGCAAGAAACAGGCGAACTGACCTTTGAGGGCACGCTTTCGGGTATCTATACCCAACGGCGCTACATCCATATGGTGCAGGATACCTATGGCATTGTGGTGGTATCCTCTCCCGCAAAAACCGTGGCGGGCACATCGGAGGGACTGTTTATGGTCTTCCTCTACACCGCCATTTTGGTCTGCGTCTTGGGCGTGGGCATGGGCTTTTTGTATTCCCGCTATCAGGTGCGCCCTCTCCGTGAGATGGCATCCGCCGCGCGGAAATTCGGTCACGGCGATTTTTCCGTCCGTGCCAAGCACCATCGGGGCGATACCCGCGAGATGGAAGAACTGGTTTCCTCCTTTAACAACATGGCGGATATCCTCCAGCGGGGCGAGCGTCAAAGGCAAGATTTTGTTGCCAATGTCAGCCATGAACTGAAAACCCCCATGACCACCATCGCAGGCTACCTAGATGGCATGCTGGACGGCACAATCCCCTGTGATGACCAAAAAGCGTGCATGGAAATTGTCTCCCGTGAGGTCAGGCGCATGAGTCGCTTGGTGCGGAGCATGCTGGAAATTTCCCGCATGCAGTCCCAAGGGGTTGACGAAAGCCAGTTAAGCCGATTCGATGTTGGCGATGTTGCCGTGCAAGCCCTACTTACCTTTGAGAGCAAACTCAAACAGAAAAACCTCAATGTGATTGTGGATGTGCCCGAAAAAGCCTTCTTCACTGTGGCGCATAAAGACGGCATTACCCAAGTGTTGCACAATCTCATAGATAATGCCATTAAATTCTCTAACCCCCAAGGGGATTTGATAATTTCCCTGAAAAAAGAGGGCGGAAAACTCCACCTGTCCGTGGAAAATACAGGCGCAACTATCCCCGAAGAGGAACTGCCCCTGATTTTTGACCGCTTCCATAAACTGGATAAAAGTCGCAGTGAAGACCCCAGCGGTGTGGGCTTGGGTCTGTACATCGTCAAGACCATTGTGGGTGCCCATGGGGAAAATATTTGGGTCACCTCTCACGATGGAAAAACCATCTTTACTTTTACGCTACCCCATGTAAAATAAAGGGAAAGGAGCCATAGGATGGAACAACCGAAAAAAACGAAAAAATGGCTCTGGCCCGTGTTGGGTGGCGCTTGCCTTGCCGTGGGACTTCTGTTCTACGCCTTAGATATTCCCCATATCCAAGTGGAAAAAGGGGATGGACATCTGTCCATCATCATTGGCACACCTCCTTTAGAGAAGGAATCTACCGCCCCCAACGAGAGTCTCCCCACGCAAGACATGCAGAACTCCGCCATACCTGAGAAAACCAATAGTGACCCTCTTTTGGGTCTGAGTGTGGGGGATATTCCTCTCAAGGCACGGCTATTTTATCGTCTGCCCGCAGGTCCTTGCGTCACAGGGGTGGACCCTCAGTCCGATTGTGGCAAAAAGGGCATCCGCGCAGGGGATATTGTCACAGGTTTGGCAGGTCATCCTACCGCCACGGTGGAAGAACTGATCTTTGCCCGCAATCTCTACGGAGCGGGGGATATGGTCACTTTGCATATTTTCCGTGCAGGGGAACATCTTGAATTTTTGGTGCGCTTGGGCGCATTGGATGGAAAGGAATAAGAGAGTATGATTTTGGAACTTCGGGGGATTCAAAAGGATTATCCCGCCGGCGGTGGCAAGGTAGAAGCCCTTCGTGGCATTGACCTAAGTTTCCGTGAGGCGGAGTTTGTGTCCATTTTAGGCCCGTCCGGCTGTGGCAAGACCACCTTGCTCAACCTCATTGGCGGTCTGGATAGTTACACCGAGGGCGATTTGCTCATCGGCGGTGTTTCCACCAAGCAGTATAAGGACAGAGATTGGGATGCCTACCGCAACCACAGCATCGGTTTTGTGTTCCAGAACTACCATCTCATCCCCCACCAGACGGTGCTGAGCAATGTGGAACTGGCGCTGACCCTCTCGGGCGTCTCCAAAAAGGAACGGCGTCAGCGGGCAAAAGAGGCTTTGGAAGCCGTGGGCTTGGGCGACCAACTGAAAAAGCGCCCCGGTGAAATGTCCGGCGGACAGATGCAGAGAGTTGCCATCGCCCGCGCCTTGGTCAACAACCCCCAAATCATCCTTGCCGATGAACCCACTGGCGCGCTGGATACTGCTACCAGCCTCTCCGTCATGGAAATCCTCAAGGAGATTTCCAAGGAGCGCTTGGTGATTATGGTCACCCACAACCCCGAATTGGCAGAACAGTATTCCTCCCGCATCATCCGCATGCTGGACGGCAAAATCATTGGCGATAGCGCTCCTCTCACAAAAGAGGAACAAGTTCCCAACACCGCCTTGGCGGAAAAGCGCCGTCTTCCCTCCATGAAATTTTCCACCTCTTTTGGGCTGAGCCTGCAAAACCTCTTCACCAAAAAAGGTCGCACCCTCCTCACCGCCTTTGCAGGCAGTATCGGTATCATCGGTATCGCTCTCATTTTGGCGCTGTCCACAGGCATTAACGGCTATATTGAGCAGGTGCAGCGGGAAACCCTGTCCTCTTATCCCATTACCATCGAGGCAGAAACCATGGACATGACCGCCATGATGGCTGGCATGATGGAGGATAAAACCACCTCTCTGGAAACACGGGATGAGGATAAAATCTACTCCTCCACGGTCATGTATGACATGATGAACTCCATGTTCAACATGGAAACCACCCAAAACGACCTTGCCTCTTTCAAAGCATATTTGGAGAGCGAAAAGGGCAAGGATTTCTCCTTTGCCACCGTGCAGTACCGCTACGATGTCCCCTTGGGCATCTACACCAAGGATACGGAAGGCGCTGTGGTGAAGAGCGATATTGCCTCCCTCATTGAAAGCGCCATGTCCGCCATGACAGGTGGCACTATGGCAGGCATGAACCAGACTTCCTACATGCAGACCATGACCAAATCCATGTCTGTTTGGCAGGAACTTCTGGCAGGGGAGGACGGCAAAGGCGTGCACGAAGCCGTGCAGGAACAGTATGATATCCTCTACGGCACTTGGCCTCAAAACTACGATGAGGCCGTGCTCTTCGTCAATAAAAATAACGAAATTTCTGACCTGCACTTGGTTTCTTTAGGTCTTGTCCCCTCCAGCAAGTTGGATGATACCATGGTTGCCATCCAAAAGGGGGAAACCTTGGAGGGCGTAGAAGGGGAATGGAGTTATGAAGAACTCTGCGCCCTTCCCTTTAAACTCATCCTCCCTGTAGATTATTACCGCTTGGATGAAGAAACCAATACCTATACGGATCTCACCGCCACAGAGGCGGGCTTAAACCTGCTCTATGCCACGGAATCCGTGGGTACGCCCATCCATATTGTGGGCATTATGCGCCCCAAGGAAGACACCATGGCTGTGGCAACAGGCACTGTGGGCTACACCCACGCCTTGAGTCTCTACGCCATGGAAAAGACCATGTCCTCTCCCGTGGTGCAGGCGCAACTAAAAGACCCCACTACCGATGTTCTCAGCGGTTTGCCCTTCCCCAAGCCCTCGGCAGAAGAACCTACGGTGGAGGAAATGCTCCCCGCAGTGAAAGAAGCCCTTTCCGCTCTCTCCCAAGAGGATAAAGCCACCATTTTGGTTGCCCTTTTGTCTCAAATGTCGGATGAAGATGTCACTGCTCAAGCCAGCGCGCAGGTGTCGAGCCTCTCCCGCCCAGAGATGGAGAATATGATTCTCTCCTCCACCGCCCAAGCCATGGGCGTCAGCGAAGAGACGGTAAAGCAGTATATTTCTGGCATGACCGATGAGGAACTGCGCCTGCAAATGCAAAAGGGCGCAGAAGACCAAATCCGCGCCCAGTATGCTTCTGCGGTGGCAGGTCAGTTCACAGCCCTTCCCACGGCGCAAAAGGCAGGCATGCTGGATGCCCTCCTCCAAGGAAATGAAGCCATGCTCACCCCCATGGGTCTTGCTCCCTTAAAAGATTGGCAGGTGGAGTATCTCTTTAAAAATCATCTGCCCGCCACCCAATCCCAAAACACCTACGATGGTGTTCTCACCACCTTGGGATATGTGGACGAGGAAAAACCCTCCGCCATCTCTCTGTATGCTACCACCTTTGAGGATAAAGACCGTTTAGCAGATTTGATTGCGGATTATAATGCTTCCGTGGCAGAGGAACAAAAATTGGAATACACGGACTATGTGGCCTTGCTCATGAGTTCCGTCACCGCCATTATCTCGGGCATCAGTTATCTGCTCATTGCCTTTGTGTCCATCTCTTTGGTGGTCTCCTCCATTATGACGGGGGTCATCACCCTCATCTCCGTGCAGGAACGCACCAAGGAAATTGGCATTCTCCGTGCCATTGGCGCATCCAAGAAAAATGTGGCAAGCCTGTTTAATGCAGAAACCCTCATCATCGGCATTTCGGCAGGTCTTGTGGGCATTGGTTCCAGTTACTTGCTCACCTTGCCCATCAATGCCATCTTACTGCACTTTACAGGTATCCCTGGTCTCAAGGCAGTATTGCCTGTATCAGGCGCTGTGGTCTTGGTGATCATCTCCGCCGTGCTCACCTTGCTGGCGGGCATTATCCCCAGCCGTTCCGCCGCCAAGAAAGACCCTGTTGTTGCCTTGAGAACGGAGTAAAATCCCATGGAAAAGAGAGAAATTCGGCTCATCGCCTTGGACTTGGACGGCACGCTCCTTCGTACCGATAAATCCCTTTCGGAGCGTAACCGCCTCGCCTTAGAAAAAGCCCACGAAAAAGGCATTCATATCGTGCCCACCACGGGCAGATTCTACGGTGGCATGCCCCAGTGCATTCGGGATTTACCCTTTGTCCGCTACTGCGTGACCATTAATGGGGCAGAGGTGGTGGATTTACAGGAAAATCGGGTCATCTACTCCGCCACCATCCCCTGCAAACAGGCGGTGGAGATTATGGAGAAACTGGATGAATACCCCGCCCTCTACGATTGCTACCAAGAAAACGATTCCTTTATGACCGCTTCTTTGCGGGAAAAAGCCCTCACAACCATTCGGGACGTGCATTTTCGCAATATGGTGCGGGATTTGCGCAAGCCTGTGGAGGATTTAAAAACCTTCCTCCGAGAGCGAAATCGCCCCTTGCAGAAAATCCAGTTTTTCATCCATGAGCCTGAGACCCGCGCCTATCTCATGGAAAACCTTCCCCTTTGGTTTCCCCACACCTGCGTCACCAGCAGTGTGGAGGAAAATGTGGAAATCAATCATGAGCATGCCCACAAATCCGCGGCGCTGTGCGCCCTTGCAGAGCATTTGGGCTTCACCAAAAACGAGATTCTCGCTTTCGGTGACGGAGAAAATGATATTTCCATGCTCCGTGACATGGGCTTGGGCGTTGCCATGGCAAATGCCTGCCAAAACGCCTTAGATGCCGCCGAATACCGCACCTTATCCAACGATGAAGACGGCGTTGCCAAGGGTATTGAAGAATTTTGCAATCTATAACGCAAAAAAATCCCCCGTGCCAAAGTCCACGGTCGCATAGGGAAACAATGTGAACCACGGGCAATCGGTACGGTATAACAAAAACTGCCACGAGTTATCATAATGGTAACTCGTGGCGTTATTTATTTCTGAAATATCACACTGATTGTTGTACCGTGTCCAACTTCGCTGTTGATTTCAATCTTGCCGTGATGATACTGCACAGCGTGCTTCACGATGGACAGACCAAGGCCGGTTCCACCGGATTGCTTGGAATGGCTCTTATCCACACGATAGAAACGCTCAAACACCTTGTCCTGATGTTCGGGAGAAATACCGATACCGGTATCTTGCACGCTCAGCAGCACTTCACCGGGCTTCTGAGCCACATTCACTTTCACGCTGCCGCCGGGGTTGTTGTACTTAATGGCATTGTCGCAGAGATTGTAAACGATCTCGTACAGTAATCTGCGGACACCATTGACAACACCATCATCGCCGGTCACTTCCAGAGAAACATCTTTCAGCTTTGCGGCATCTGCCAGAGTTTCGCAGACTTCTTCGGATAGGACTTTGAGAGATACATCTTCGTGGGGCATTTCTGCGCCTTCGTCCAACTCTGACAGGCGGATAATATCGTCGATCAAAAAGACCAGTCTGGATGCTTCCTTGCGGATATGACCCACAAAGCGGGGAACGTCCTCGGCCTTCACGATGCCGTTCTCCATCAGTTCCGCAGAGCCGATGATGGACTGCAATGGCGTTTTCAGTTCGTGAGACACATTGGCTGTGAACTCCTGACGGTGCTTTTCGGCGTTTACCTGCTCGGTCACATCAAAGGCGAGGATCACCATGCCGTGACTGTTGCCCTCAGAATCAATGCGGCTGAGATCGAATTGATACTCTCTGCCATTTTCCT